>CAZXTA010000107.1:0-6260 GCA_964642865.1 uncultured Methanomassiliicoccus sp.
CCCGTTCGATGACCGTGGCCCTTCCCCCTTCCAGGGTGAAAAGGTAACTCCAATTGCGTATCTCCGAACCGCGCAGCTTGTCGATGTCGATGGTCCGCACCCGATGATCGCCCATCAACACGTTGCGCAGGACGATGACCCCGTCTCCCAGATAGTCCAGGTGAATGCTCTCGGAGGTCTCGATGACGAAGATGACGTTGGTCCCGGCCTTCTCTACCAGGTCCTTCTGCAGGGCGCTCATGATGCGATAGGCTGGGATACCATAGTCCTCCGACAGAGCCTCCACCGAATCCAGCACCACCAGGGTCTTCTTGGGCAGGTTGTTCTCCACGATGTCATAGGCCATCTCCAGTTCCGGCAGCATGGAGCCCAGCTCCACAACGAAGGAGCCATCGGCCCTCACCCCCAGGCCCTCCTCTCCCTCCAGCCCCATCTCCCCGGCCTCGATCTGCCCTTCCAATCGATTTAGCTCCCGGCGGTCCACCACCAGTTCCGATTCGGTGGTGTTATCGCCCCGGACACTTCCGCCTTCCTTGCTCCAGGAGCGGCGCAGGAAGGCCATGCCCGCCCTTAGCAGTTGATTGTTCCTCACCCGTTCCTTCAACCAAGGGAACTGGTTGTACAGGGCGACGTCGGAAACGCGCGATGACAGGTAATACTCCGGCTGGTGGTCCGACAGCATTTCTACTATCTGCAAGGCCATGGTCGTCTTTCCCGTCCCGGCGTCCCCCTTGACCAGCAAGGAGTGCCCACCCGAGGACATGAGAAAATCGATGATCTCTTGAGGCAATGCCCCGGCGCCCTTTTTGCTCACATCACACCTGGCGAATATATCCAGTAAGGACATATTAATGCTATCCACCCGGTTATCAGTCGGTAAGGTTCTCCCGGACGCTAGTAAGCTTATATGCCAAGAATATCATTGCAACATCCTATTCATCACTTGGTGTGGTATATGCTGATATGTCCCCTAGATTTCCGATACGGGCGCAAGGAGATGAAGGCCATATTCTCCGAGGACCACCGGGTCGATCTCCAGCTGAAGGTGGAGGCCGCCCTGGCCCGCGCCCACGCCAAGGTAGGCAATATACCCCGCCCCGCCGCCCGGAAGATCACCTCCCAGGCCTCCACATCCATCGTCACTCGGGAGAGGGTGTACGAGATCGAGAAGGAGACCAGGCACGACGTCATGGCAGTGGTTAAAGCGCTGTCGGAGAAGTGCGGGGAGGCCGGCAAGTACGTTCATTTGGGCGCTACATCCAATGACATCATCGACACCACCACCGCCTTGCAGCTGAAGGCCGGACTGGGCATTGTAGAGAAAGATCTGCTGGCGCTGCTATCTACCCTGTCCGACATGGCCGAGGAGCACCGCGACACCATGTGCATGGGGCGTACCCACGGGCAGAACGCCATCCCGACCACCTTCGGGTTCAAGGTCGCCGGCTACGCCTCGGAGGTCATGAGGCACGTTGATCGGGTGAGGGAATGCAGGAAGCGGGTCGTAGGAAAGCTATCCGGGGCCGTCGGCACCGCGGCGGCCCTGGGCCCCAAGGCCAGGGTGGTACAGGCGTTGATGATGAAAGAGCTGGGCCTGGGATACGAGGAGGCCGCCACCCAGGTGGTCTGCAGGGACCGCCATTGCGAGCTGGTGTGTCTCATGGCCAACATCTGCACGTCCTGCGAGAGGTACGCCACGGAGGTAAGAAACCTCCAGAGGTCGGAGATATCCGAGGTGTTCGAGTCCTTCGACCCCTGCAGACAGGTGGGAAGTTCGACCATGGCGCACAAGCGCAACCCCATCGTATCAGAGAACGTCTGCGGGCTAAGCCGCATCGTGAGGGGGTTCGTGACGCCGACCTTCGAGAACATGCTCCTGTGGCATGAGCGGGACCTTAGCAACTCCTCCGCCGAGCGGTTCACCTTCCCACACGTCATGGTGCTCACCGACGACATACTGGTGAAGATGGAGGAGATCTTCCATGGTCTCACCGTCAACAGAGAGAGGATGCTTGAGAACATCGTGGCCGCCAAGGGGCTGATCATGGCCGAGCCGGTGATGATGGCCTTGACCGCCAAAGGCCTCGGAAGACAGGAAGCACATGAGATCGTCCGTTCCCGCAGCATGGTCGCCGAGGAGAAGGGCTGGGACCTTCAGAGGTCATTAACGCAGGACCCGCAGGTCAAGAATCACTTCACGAAAGCGGAGCTGGCCAAGGTCATGGACCCGGCCAATTACCTGGGGTTCGCCCCGCAGATGACCGACGATGTGGTGGCCAAGGCCAGGAAGATGCTGGACCGAAGCTGACCCAGGCCACAACCATAATTTATCGACAGCCATCGACATCATTCGGTACCACCGTCTGAGATATGATCTCAAATGGTCAAGAACCCTTTCCCATCATGAGGGTCCCTGGATCATGAAAAAATAATGAACGTTATTAATGGAATCGTTCAGACCGAAACCGGCGCTCCAACGGTGGCCACTCGTCTCCGCTAAGGTGAGGCAGGGGGTCCTTCTCGCATCTACCCACATCCAGATGCGAACGTCAGCCCAGTCATCAGTAATATCAGGATCGGAATCACGAGCCTTACTCGAGATCCAAAATCGTCTACTTATTGTTACAATATGAATAGGGAACGAAGTAGAGGGCCGCTTCCACAATGAACAGGATATTTAATCATGAAAAAGCGACCGTTGGACAGAACATCCTTAGCATCCTGAGTTGACATTTATTGTTATTGGTCCTGTTGCGAGACAGACCTGACCAGAAACCCTACTCAGAGCCAGCTGGAATAGGTTGAACAGAACGTACTTGACTCGCACCTCGTTTCTCCGGGCAACTTTCGTTCGGCTTATGCGTCAATGACCGAGCAACGCGTCGATCTCCCGCTTCAAGATGCGAGATCAATGAATGTGCGAATGGCCCTTTTCAAACCGCTATGCAGAACGCCAACCGCCCGCCGGCACGGTGATCTCGAACCTGGCGCCCTTCCCCACCTCACTGTTTTCGGTGATGGTGATGCCAGTGATGTCAAGTATCTCATAGGTCAGGAAAAGCCCAAAACCGGTGTTCTTGCCATAGCCCCGTTCGAACAGATGCGCCTTATCTTCGGGGTATATGCCTTGCCCATCGTCCTCGAACACCAGTTTCAGCATCCCTTGATGCTCGGAAGCCGTGATTTCCATGCACTTGGCCCCGCCGCTGTGACGCAGAGTGTTCTCGATGATGTTGTGTACGGCCTTCTCGAACATGGGATCCGCCAGGATGGAGTAGCCCGGGTCCTTCTCCTGCAGTTTCAACTCCCCAAGCTTCAGTGATCTCTTTGCCTTGCGCACGCTCTCGTGCAAGTATTGTCAGACCGGAGCCTGCACTCCGATCCCCTGATACAGTTTGGTGAACTCCATCTGACGCTGAATGGTATTGATGGAGCTGAGCATCTTACGGACATATTGCTCTTGTTCGGGGTCCAGTCCCTTATCCTTCAGGAGCGTCGCATAGCCTTTGATGGCCATGATATTGTTCAGGGTATCATGACGAGTGATGCTGCTGAGTATGTTCAATTTTTTGTTCGCCTGGAGAAGTGTCTTCTCCGCTATCTTACGTTCAGTGATATCATTAGTGATGGCAATAAATCCTACCGAATTGCCATCATCGTCTTTGAGAAGAGCAGCTCTCAGATCGCCCTCAAATTCGCTACCATCTTTTTTCAGAAGAACATACTCAATTGTGCCACTTTTACCGGTCCGAAGCGTCTCCTGGAGGTAGTGCATAGCCTTGGGACGGTCCTTTTCAGCGATCAATTCAAAGGCGCTACGTCCAATGAGTTCCTCTTTGCGGTCATAGCTATGTAAGAGAACCGTAGCTTGGTTCAACTGTATGATCTTCCCATTTAGGTCAGTCACCGTGACTCCGTCGGTCAAAGATTCGAACACGGTGCGCAGTTTCTCCTCGCTCTCCCGGAGGCCCTCCTCCGCCCGTTTGCGCTCAGTGATGTCCTCCCCCGAGGAAAAAATACCGAATGTTCCGGAAGAACGATCGAAAAGGACCGCGTTGTGAAATGCGATCAGACGTTCTTCCCCCTTTTTTGTCAGAACGGCGTTCTCGTAGTACTCATTAACAGCATCATCTCCGGTCACTATTCTATTTAAAACGCCTTTCAAATCCTGTTTTATGGTCTGTGGCAAGCACAGATCAAACCAGTTCTTACCAACAAGTTCCTGCTCCTCATAACCAAGTATCTCACAGCCTTTTTTATTGATAAGAACAATGGTACCGTCAGTATCTAAGACGAGCAGCATTACCCCGGCGATATCCAAGTACATCTGGACCTGATCGCGCTCTTTCTGGAGCGCCTCTTCAGCCTGCTTGTGCTCGGTGATGTCCACGAGGAAATTGAGCGTTGCTGACCTCCCCTCCCATTGAATGAGGACCGTGGAGAGCGAGACCCATACGATCCCGCTCCTGTCGCCCACCATCCGGAAATCATATCGCGAGGGGGATTCCTCGCCTTGGACCCTGCGGCGGTATCGATCAAGGACCATCTCCTTATCATCTGGGTGAATGAAATCGTCGATTGGTCGGTTGACGAACTCGTCCGTACTTATCTGCATCATCACCAGCGCCCGTGGATTGACGTACTTCAATACCCCGTCCTGGACGACCGTTATCCCTTCGGAGGCGTTCTCAACGACGGACCGATATCTCCCTTCGCTCTCCCGCAGCGCCTCCTCATACTTTCTGCTTTCAGTTATGTCAATAATGATACAATGGGTCTGTTTGAAATCACCTTGCTCATTATAACCGATCTTGCCATTGAAGGAGGCGAGGATATTGGAGCCATCTTTACAGATCATTTGGAACTCGACTCCCATTATCTCTCCGGCCTCAATGAACTTCGTAAAGGATGTTCTAAATTTTTGCCGATATTCCGGTGCGAGAAAATCTTCGAAGGAACGACCAATGACCTCATCGGCCTTATAACCCAATATCTTCAACCAGGCATCATTTACTAATATGAACTTCCTGTCGGCGTCCAATGATTGGTATCCAATGGGCGCCTTCTCAAAGAGCAGACGATAGCGCTGTTCGCTTTCCTCGAGGGCTGCTTCTGCTCTCTGTTTATTAACCGCTACACATATCTTATGGGTCAGTTCCGCATACAATGAACGTGGTTCCCCTCCCTTCTGCAAATAACCATCCGCGCCATTGTTCAGCGCCTCGATGACCACTTCCCCCCTGCCTCTGCCGGTGAAGAGGATGAATGGTATGTTCATAGCCTCTGCTCTTATATTTTTGAGCAGTGCGATGCCGTTCATACCTGGCATCATATAGTCGGAGACGATGGCATCGAATCGTGAAGAGCGAAGGAGCGTCAATCCTTCTGCACCAGAATCAGTAGTCTCGACCTTGAAAGATCCTTCCGTCTCTAGCCAGTCCTTGGTTATCCCTAGGAGCGCAGGCTCATCATCGATGAACAGCACCCTGATGTTCTTCGACAGACCAACACCTTCAGGGAATTGTAGGAAGGACGCGTATTATAACTTCCGGTTGAGTAACTATGGGCCCTTTAGTAAAATAAAAATGACCGGGCTCGCACGATCATTGCCAGTTGATGAATATTGAACATGATCAACTTGCACCGAACCTCTTTTTTTCTGGAAACACTATTCCGGCATCTTATTCGGTGGTCGAACAGATTGCTGATCATGCTCAACACCGTCTCAGCATGATTGCGCTTCGCCGTCAACGCGGCGAAGCGCTTTGGAAATTGTTTAGCGAAGAAGACCGGCCTGTTGTAGTTGACCCGGCGCTCGAGCAACTCCCTGGCGTTCTTCTCTATTCCATGCAGGGGACGACGTTCTCCGGTAACCTCTTCCGGACATCCGAGAACATCTGGCTCTCATGCACGTTTAAGACGGTCGGTTCGTAACTGAGTACGAGGGAACGATCGACCTCGATGACCGCGTGCGTCTTGACCCGTTCCTCCCTGGCACGGTGCGCTTCGACCTTGGAGCATCAATTAGAATGGAAAAGAGTTTACATTTCACTGCATGGAGATGGGCGGCAGCTCGCGTCTGACCAGTTCCACCTTGAGCTTCCTGTCCGCTACACGTAGGCTCTTCAGTTCCATGAGCACCTTCTTGGCCGAGTCTTTGTGGACCTCGAACTCCGTGCTGTCCTTCAGCACGTTAATGTTGCCCACCGCGATCTCAGGCACGCGAAGCTTACGAACCAGCATTTCCAGTAACGCTCCCC
>CAZXTA010000108.1:0-6133 GCA_964642865.1 uncultured Methanomassiliicoccus sp.
ACGGCTGGAAGAACATGAGGTTCCTTTTCAAGAAGCGCTTCCGTCGCTCTCAAAGGTAGGACGAGGCGGCCCTCAGGGCTTCGCGGATGACCTCCCTGGCCACCGGTCGGTAGATGCATGCCGAGGGATGGTAGGTGACCATGACCTTCAGCTCCTCCCTGTTGAGCACCAGGTCGTAAAGCTGATTGGCCGAGTCCTTCAGCGTCACCTTGTGCCCCAGCAGGCCCTCGGCGGCGCTGAGCCCCATGGCCAGCACGAACCTCTTGCCCTTCAGCTCCTCCTCCAGGTAAGGACGGCAGGCCCGGACCTCCTCGGCGCTAGGGCGTCGGTTGCCCGGCGGACGGCACTTCACCGTGTTGGTGATCAGTAACGCCTGGCGTTCCAGCCCGACCTCCTCCATCAGCCTGTCAAGGGTCTTACCGGCCCTGCCGACGAAAGGTCGTCCGGCCAGGTCCTCCTTGGCCCCCGGGGCCTCTCCCACCAGGGCCACCTTGGAGAGCGGGTCGCCGGAGGGCGGGACCACTTGGATGCGATCTTGGCACAGGGGGCATAGACGGCACTCCAGGTCTAGCGGCATTCAGTTCCCCAGTATCATACTGGCGGTGACGAGGGCGGTCATTCCCACCCCCTCGGAGCACAGGACCTCCCGGCCGCCTTCCTCGCGGTCCACCACAGACATCACCATGTCCACCACAGCCCCGGCCTGGCGTAGGGTCTTCACCGCATACATTGCCGAGCCAGCGGAGGTGATGACGTCCTCCACCACCATTACCCGCTCGCCAGGGGAGAGCTGCCCCTCGATCAGCTTGCCGGTGCCGTGGTCCTTCTTCTCCTTGCGTACCATGACGAAGGGTATACCGGTCCTTAGTGACAGTGCCACGGCCAGGGGCACCGAGCCCAGGACCACCCCGGCGATGCGCTGCACCCCGTGCCCCTCTCCCATCTGGCGTGCCATGAGGTCCGCCGCCAGGCCCAGCACCAGGGGGTCGGTGATGGCCTTCTTTATGTCTATATAGTACCTGCTCTTCTTGCCCGAGGCCAAGGTGAAATCCCCGTACAGGATCGCCCCGCAGTCCTCCAGTGCCTCCTTCAATTCCTCGCTCATGTGATCACCAGGGGACCTTCTTGAGCCCCAGTTTGTAGCCGATGATGTTGATCCCCCTGTGCAGCAGGGGGGTGATGATCAATACGGACAACAACGACACCCAGCCGTCGGCCCGCCAGAAGTGGTCCAGGAACCAATCGGGGAATATCAGCAGGGCCAGCAATATGGAACCCAGCAGGAAGTTGTACTGGTCCATGAGGGGGGCCTTGTCCCCCCGTCCGATGTCCAACCTCCGTTTGATGAAGGAACCGGCCAGGTCCCCGGCCAGCGAGCCGACCGCCAGCACCATGACCACTTCCAGGTTGGCCGGAAACTCCCCGAATCCGAAGAAGTTCAGGCGATCGAAGGGGAAGGCGATGTAAAGCTGGATGATGCCCAGGGAAATACCGGCGCATATGCCCCCGATCAGCCCACGCCAGGTCTTTCCGTCCCCCAGCAGGCGCTTGCCTTTCCAGGAGCGGCCCATGTCCACCGGCCGACCGCCGCCGAACACCACCGCCGCCGAATTAGGCAGGAAGGAGGGTAGCATGAGCCAGAATCCCAATAGAACCAGCAGGAGGAGGTCCATAGGCGCGAATCCCCCCGGCCGGTTATGAACCTTTCGACCTGTCCCGTTCGCCGAAGAACTGCTGGATGTCCTGCAGGGGACGTTCGGTGGCCACCAGTTCCAGGCGGTCGGAGAACTGGGTGATGCGCCGGTCAAGGACCAAGGCCGCCCCCACGTCCCTCTCCGTGCGGATGAGCCGACCGATGGCCTGTTGCAGCTTGCGGATGGCCGGGCCCTTGACGGTGTACTCCCAGCCCTTGCGGAACTTCAGCTCGAAATAGTGTAATAGGGCCCTCTGCTTGGCGGTGGGTCGGGGGTAGGGTATCCCGATCACAATGGCCACCTCCAGCTCTTCCTCGGGGAAGTCGATGCCCTCGCTGATGCGACCGCCCATGACCGCGAAGAGGACCTGCCCCTGCGCGCTTTCCTTTTTAAAGCGGGAGACCACCTCCATGAGCTCCAGCTGGGCCATTCCCCGCTCCTCCAGGTGCACTTTGCGGGAGATGCGACGGGAGACACCGTCGTTAACGAAGCGGTCCATGAGCGCGTAGGAGGGGAAGAACACTACCGTGTTCCGGCGGACCCCGTTGCACACCTGTACCACATGGTCCTCCATGGCCTGCACCATGTCCGGGCTGGACTGCAGCTCCTCGTACTTGGTGGAGACGTCCTCCATGTAGAACACCCGGCGGTTCTCCTTGGGGAAGGGGGAGGGGAAGGTCACCATCCCGCTCTCCAGCGGCAGTCCGATGGAATCGCGGTACTCGTTCAGGGGGACCAGGGTGCCAGACATGTGCAGGCTGCCCCCGCAGCCCAACAGGGCCGAGGTGGTCACCACCGGATCGATGCAGTATGCCTTCAGGTAGGGGTTCTCCCCTCCCACCACCAGCTTGACGAAGCACTCCTCGTCCAGGGTGATCCAATAGCTCAGGAAGGCCCCCAGAGAGTGTGTGTAAGAACGGGGAAGTCGCCCATGGGCGAAGCGCGACTCCCTGATGATCTCCCCCTGCTCCATGAGCAGTTTGGACATGGCCAGCAGGGAGTGGGAGGTGGAAGTGAAGGCCGACATGAGCCCCCCCTCCAGGAACGAAGGGGGGATCAGACCGTCCTCGTCGATGAGATAATCGTCAATGGCCTCCTCCAGAAGGTGGGCGCACTCCCTCCTCACGTCCTGCACGCTGACCCCTTTGGCCACCTCCGGGTCCCCGAACTCCTCCACCTCCTTCGCCACCATGTCCAGCATATAACGGGAGAGCTGGAAGCTCTCGATCTCCCGGGTGTAGTCCGGAAGGTTGTGGGCCTCGTCAACGATCAGCAGGATGTCCTCCATGGGGCAGTCCATCCAGTCTAGCAGGGAGTTGCGTATGAAAGGCATGAAGAAGTAGGCGTAAGGCGCGGCCACCACCCGGGCCTCCCCGACCAGTTCCTTCATCACCTCGTGCGGGCAGATGTTCAACGAGTCGCAGTGGTCGATCAGTTCCTCTGCGGTGGGCAGCGTTCGGCGGCAATGATCCAGCAGTTGGTCCCTGTCCACCTCCTGTAGCCCCTTGAAAAAACGGCATCCGCCCGGTCGGTCCTCCAG
Organism: uncultured Methanomassiliicoccus sp.; assembly: GCA_964642865.1. Taxonomy (GTDB): domain Archaea; phylum Thermoplasmatota; class Thermoplasmata; order Methanomassiliicoccales; family UBA472; genus UBA472. Next base: position 3,235 of record CAZXTA010000108.1, read on the forward strand.
CACCCGTCGGCGCTTGTCCCGGCAGATGCGGGACAGTTCCTCGGGAGTGCCGGCGATCATCTCCTTGTCCCGTCGCACCAGGGGACAGGTGCCCTGCCGGCCTTGCAGAGCCACGCCGAAAACTGGCACCTTTTCGTTGATCCGACGCAGCTCCAGGATGACCTGTTTCTCCTGAGAGTTAGTACGGGTCAGGTACAGTACCTTCTTGCCTTTTGCCAGGGCCGCCTGCAGCGCCCCCGACAGTGCGCATACCGTCTTGCCGCTACCAGTGCCGCTCTCAAGTACCAGATGACCGTGTTCCAGCATGGTGCGTTCCACAGTACGTACGAACTCGGCCTGATTGGGGCGTGAAGGATAGGGGAAGAGGTCCACGTCCGCTCAGATTACGGCGATGATAAATATGCTTACCTTGGGCTCACCGAAAGTGAGCCTAACAGACCTGCTCTACCTGGACCTTTGCCAAGCGTCGGAAGGCACATCATCGTAGCACGAAAGGGCGTCGTCCACGATGGTGTCCATGATGTTGTTCGCGTTGATGAGCTGAAAAATCCTCTCTTTCCTGAAAAGCCAGTAGTGTATTCGCCACTCCCGGCCGTCGTAGAGGGTGGTCTCCTCACGTTCGGTGGTCAGGATCCCGGTGTCCTCCAGCTGATAAAAGGCGTCGCGATCCTCCGGCTCCAGGATGTTGTCGATGATCCTCTCGCTGTAGCCGAAGAAGTTCAAGACGTGCTGGGCCATATACCTTGCCTGTTCGTCCGGCATGCCATCGCGGTCAATGCCGTTCTTGATTGCCTGAGTAAGGTCCTCGATCGTCAAGGTAGTGCATTTTCCGTCAAAACAGATCTCAAAAGAAGCTTCCATATTCAGTTTCCCCTTGCTCCCTAAAACATCCATACCGTTGTTTTTAATATCATCCATTATTGCAAAGGGGGCCGACTTTCGAGCTCCCTTGGTTTCCAATGGAAAAGATCGAGATTGATTCTTTTTAACACTTCTCATTTAGAATTCCCCCCATTACAATAGATGAAATTAAGATGCAATTGTCTTTTTCTCACTCATTTAACCCTATAAATAATTTTTGAATTAGACCGAGTTATGATGGTAATGAACGTTCATAACGATTCTCAATGTCATTTATAAAAATCTTTTTTTTGAGGCGAAGGGAAGGTTCAATTCCCTTGTCATGCAAATTGATACATAGGAGGTTGTCCAGATGATAGTTGAGTTCTCGATCGTTCCTATAGGGGCCGGGACCAGCCTGAGCGCGTACGTGGCGGAATGCCTGCGTATCGTGAAGGACAGCGAGCTGAAATATCAGCTCACCCCCATGGGCACAGTGCTGGAAGGGGAGGCCGGGGAGGTCATCCCGGTGGTGATGAGCTGTCATGAGCGGGTACTGCAGATGTGCGATCGGGTGGTGACCAGCATCAAAATAGATGACCGCCGGGACCGAAAGGGGGAGATGGAGCGTAAGGTGCGCAGCGTGGAGGAGATGCTTTGAAAAGGAGGGGGAAAAGGTCCGAGGGGCGTCCCCTCAGATGTTCATGTATTCCCTGGTCCGCATGTGACTTAGGACGATTGACCGGGCGTCCTTGAAGTTGGGGAGCGCGCGGAACTCTGCCACCACGCCCTTGCCCACCTCCTGGTCCACCGATATGAGCATCAGGGCCTTGCCGCCCTTGTCCGCCCTGCCCACTCCCATACGGGCGATGTTGATGTCACGCTTCCCCAGCAGGGTGCCTATCTTGCCGATCATACCCGGCATGTCGTCGTGCTTGGTGAGGAGGAAATCACCTTCCAGAGGCATGTCCAGGTCGAACTCGTCGATGCCGATGATCCGGAAGAGGTCCGAAGGGAATACGGTCCCCCGTACCTCCACCTTGTGTTCCTCGGAGGAGATGCGCAGAACCAACATGTTGGTGTAGTGACTGCTCTCGTCCATCTTGGTCTCCACAACCTGCACGCCTTTCTCCCGGGCGATGCTGCTGGCGTTGATGACGTTGGTGCTCTCGCTGACCACCATGGACAGCACGCCAGCGATGGCCGAGACGGTCACCATGCGGGTATCCAGGTTGGCGATCTCCCCATGGCACTCCACCTCGATCTTCTTTACCGGGCCGTCGGAGAGCTGCACGCAGAACGCCCCCAACCTTTCCGCCAGCCCTATGAACGGCGCGACCTTGGGGTCCACCCGGCTGATGGGCACGTTGACCGCGTTGGTGATCTTGTTGTCCACCAGGAACATCTTGACGTGCTCGGCCATCTCGATGGAGACCTTCTCCTGGGCCTCTTTGGTCGAGGCCCCCAGGTGCGGGGTGGCCACCAAATTGTCCAGGGTCAGCAGCTCGGAGCCCTTGGGGGGCTCCTCCTCGAACACGTCCAACGCCGCACCGGCGATCATGCCGCTCTTCAGCGCGTCGTGCAGGGCCACCTCGTCGATGATGCCTCCGCGGGCGCAGTTGATGACCATCGCCGAGGGCTTCGCCATCTCCAGCTGGGCCTTGCCGATGAGGTGGTGCGTGGTCGGAGTCAGGGGGGCGTGGATGGTGATGAAGTCTGATTCCTCCATGACCTTTTCCAGGGGCAGGATGCGCACGCCAAGCTTGACGGCCATCTCTTGGGAGATGAAGGGATCGTAACCAACCAGCTTCATCTGGAAGGACTTGGCCCTCTTGGCCACCTCCCCGCCCACGCGGCCTATTCCCACTATGCCCAGGGTCTTTCCCATCAGCTCCACCCCGGTGAACTTGCTCCTCTCCCACTTGCCCGCCTTTACGGAAGCGTCGGCCTGGGGGATGTTGCGCGCCAGGGTGAGCATCATGGCCATGGTGTGCTCTGCGGCGGAGATGATGTTGGCGGCCGGGGTGTTCATGACCAGCACGCCCTGACGGGTCGCGGC
>CAZXTA010000109.1:0-6103 GCA_964642865.1 uncultured Methanomassiliicoccus sp.
GTCCAGCTCACCCAGGCCACGCGCTCCCAGGTTGAACGGGGGGGCGGTGTAGAAGTAGGACAGGAAGAAGGCCACCGCTCCGAGGATCACGACCAGCCAGCCCCCGTGCATGATTATGGGAATGGAGATCAGCAGTGCCCCAATGGCGATGAGGCCGAGGATGATCAGCCCCTGCCTCTCGCTCACGTCGCCCTTGTCAAAGGCGTTCCCGGTCCAGTACACCCTCTCGTCGTAGATCTCCTTGATGGCCTCCTCCAGCTCCGAGGTCATGAAATCGAAGCGGGAGGCGTCCGTGCCGCTCTTGTGATCGAAATAATCGTTGGAGAGGTTGACGAACATGGCCAGGAAGAATATGTCCAGGGGGATGAGGAAGGCCAGCATCAGCTCGTCGCTGACGGTCAGGGCGAAGGCCGCCCCGGTCACCGAGGCCATGACGAACGGGAGGGTATAACTGATCCGCAACAAGTTCAATGTCCTTCGCCATGCACCGGTCCTCTCCATTCGCTCACCAGGTGGGTAAAATGAAGAAAGGGATTTAACCATTGCTTTATAGGTACCCGTTCTCCCGATACCAGGCCACCGTTTCCCGTATGCCCTCCGGCAGGTCGTACCGCGGTTCGTAAACAAGATCACGTTGCGCCCGCCCGATGCTGAACCCACGGTCGCTGGTCACGCTCTTCACCGTCGCCCGGTGGTACAGGAAATTCTGCCTTCCCAGCAGGGCGTTGGACACCAGCTGGGGATGCTCGGGTAGGTCGACAAAGCCCATCTCCTCGAACCTCTGCCCCAAGATATGCACCCCGGCCGGGGCGGTGAGGAAGAGATCGGGCTCCTTCTTGGACCTGAGGAACTTGAGCAGGTTGTCCTTGTTGGTCACCAGCTTCTGCCAGGGGATACTAGCATGGGACTTGTCCTCCAGATCCATGCCGTACAGGAGCTCGATGCCCTTCTTCTCCAGGGTCAGGTGCACTAAGGTCTCGAAGCTGAGCTTATAGCGAAGCTCGGGGGCGGTCATGAACAGGGCCACACCCTCCCCGTCCTCCAGCACATCACCGTACACGAACTCGAAGAGGTCTGTGTTGGCCTTGAGCATGATGGCCAGGTCCACCGGGGAACTGTACATGCGCATCGGGTCCTTGCCGGTGGTGCCGCTGGAGCAGAAGATCTCCCCGCCCTCCCCCAGGTCCTAGATGAGGAAGTGCTTCTGTCCGTCCCCTCGCAGCATGTCCGAAGGGATGACCGGCATGGCCCGCAGACCGGGCACCGCGATGCTGCCCACGTGATCGATGCGGCAGGCCGTGTGGCCCAGGGCCGAGGCCAGTCGCTCCCTCTCCCTCTCGAACTCCTCGGCCCAGTCCGGATCGTGGTCTTGCAGATCGATCACGTCCCGGGGGTCGGACGTCTCCCCGCCAGACCTCCCGCCCTTCACGACAGTACTAGCGTTCCCGCCTATCTCCCTCTCATTTCAGATATTCTTATATATCATGCTTTTCATGAAGTAAACCCGTGTCAAACGACAACACGGGTGAGAAAAAGTCGATGCTTTTACCGATGCTCACTGCGGTCGTCGTCTTGTGATCGAGGGCGTTCAGTTCGAACGTCCTCGCGGATTTGAAAAATGAGGGATCATTGTATGAAAGGTTCGAAGGCTGTTCTGAAACTGCTTGAGGGACAGGGTGTTGACGTCATGTTCGGTTACCCGGGAGGGGTCACCATACCCATCTACGACGATCTGTTGGATTCCGACATCCACCACGTCCTGGTCCGCCACGAGCAGTGCGCCGCCCACATGGCCGATGGATATTCCCGGTCCACCAGCAACACCGGGGTATGCATCGCCACCTCCGGCCCGGGGGCCACCAACCTGGTGACCGGGGTGGCAACGGCCTACGCCGATTCCTCACCCATGATGGTGCTCACCGGTCAGGTGGCCACCAGCATGATCGGCAACAACGCCTTCCAGGAGGCGGACATCTTCAGCCTGATGATGCCCATCACCAAGCACAATTACAGGGTATTGAGACCCAACGATCTGCCAGAGGCCATCAAGAGGGGCATGGGCATCGCCAACTGCGGACGCAAGGGGCCGGTGCACATCGACCTGCCAGTCGACGTGCAGAGAGGGGAGATCGAGCCTTCCCGTCTTGACGAAGAGTATCCCGTGCCCGCGCCCTTCGAGGACCTATCCGCCGTGCCGGAGGCGGTCAAGGTCCTCCGCGAGGCGGAGAGACCAGTACTGCTGGTGGGCGGAGGTGCCCGCTGGTCCGAGGCCTCCAACGAGGTGCAGCGGCTGGCCGAGATGCTCCTGGCCCCGGTGATCACAACCATCATGGCCAAGGCCATCATCCCCGAGGACCATCCCCTTTCCCTGGGCATACTGGGCATGCACGGAAGGGAATGCTCCCGCAGAGCCCTGCTGGAGGCGGACGTGATATTCGCCATCGGGTCGCGCTTCTCCGACCGCACCATAGGTTATGACAACGAACTACCCAAGGACACCAAGATCGTGCACCTGGACATTGATCCCATGGAGGCGGGAAAGAACCAGCGGACCAAGGTAAGGCTGGTGGGCGACGCCCGCAAGTGCCTACAGCTCATCATCAAGAAGCTGGAACGTTCTCGAGGCGAGAACGCCTGGAGCAGGAGGATCAAGGAGCTCAACGAAGGGTGCATCTGCAATATCGACATAGACGAGGATCCGGTGAAACCGCAGAAAGTGGTGTGGGAGCTGCGCAAGGCGCTCAATCCTGATGCATTCGTGGTGACCGAGGTGGGGCAGAACCAGATGTGGGCCGCCCACTTCATGCGCCTGAAACATCCTAAACAGTTCATCACCTCCGGAGGCATGGGCACAATGGGCTTCGGCTTCCCGGCCTCCATCGGCGTGAAGTACGCGCACCGTGACAAGCAGGTGGTGGACATAGCCGGGGACGGCAGCTTCCAAATGGTGTTCCAGGAACTGGCCACGGCCATGAACGAGGACCTGCCGGTGGTGGTCTGTCTGCTCAACAACGGTTGGCTGGGCATGGTGAAGCAATGGCAGAAGCTGCAGTGGGACCGCCGGTACAGTTGCACTGAACTGCGCAACAACCCCGACTTCGTGAAATTGGCGCAGGCATTCGGGGCTGACGGCGTCACGGTCACAAGGTCCAGCGAGCTCAGCGAGGCGTTCAAGACCGCGTTCGCTTCGGACGTTCCCTTCGTGGTGGACGTGCGCATCGACCCGGAGGAGGACATGCTGCCCATGCTGCCCGGAGGGGTGAGCAGCACCAGCGGGACCATACGCAACCGCTGCCGCTGGAACAAGGCCTGCTGATGGAGTAGAACATTGTAAATAATGAGGATAAAATGCGTCAGAGCATCAAACGGTGATCAAATGGCAAAGATCTATCACGAGTCAGATGCCGACCTGAGCGTCCTGAAGGGCAAGAAGGTCGCGGTCATCGGTTTCGGCAGCCAGGGGAAGGCGCAGGCATTATGCCTGCACGACAGCGGCCTGGACGTAACCGTTGGTGTCCGCAAGGACGGCAGGTCCTGGATGGACGCCAAGAAGAACGGGCTGAAGGTCGACACAATCGCCGGCGCGGTCAAGGACGCGAACGTGGTCATGGTGCTCATCCCTGACGAGGTGCAGGGTGACGTGTACCATGCGGAGATTCTGCCCAATTTGAAGGAGGGAGCGGCCCTGGAGTTCGCCCACGGCTTCGCCATCACATTCGAGGTGATCAAGCCGCCCAAGACCGTGGACGTAATCATGATGGCGCCGAAGGCGCCGGGCCCCATGGAGCGCAAGGTCTTCGTGGAAGGTTTTGGGGTCCCAGCGCTCATCGCCGTGGAGCAGGACTTCACCGGCAAGGCCAAGTCCATCGCTTTGGCTCTGGCGAAAGGCATAGGCGCCACCAAGGCTGGCGTGTTGGAGACCAACTTCCGGGAGGAGGCCACTTCCGACCTGTTCGGGGAGCAGGCCGTGCTGTGCGGAGGGGTGACAGCGCTCATCAACACCGGGTTCCAGACCTTGGTGAGGAGGGGGTACCAGCCGGAGATCGCCTACTTCGAGTGTTTGCACGAGGTCAAGCTCATAGTGGACCTGATCTACCAAGGTGGCATGATGAACATGTGGAAGAGCGTGTCCAACACCGCTGAGTTCGGCGGTCTGACCACCAGAGGCCTGGTCATCAACGAGGAGAGCCGCGCGGCCATGGAAAGGATGCTGGACCGTATCTGTTCCGGGGAATTCGCCAAGGAATGGCTTGCGGACGCTAAAGCGGGCATGCCTCGGATGAAGAGCATGGAAAAGGCCGAGGCCGAAAGCCAGATCGAGAAGGTGGGCACGGAGATACGCGCCCTCTTCGAGATCAAGAAGTGACGAAACCCTTTTCACCCTTCCGCCCTTTCCCTTGACGGGAGAGGGCATGGGATCGATCTTGTTGCGCACTAGGTACGAGCAGTGGGAGATCGAGCTCAACGACTCCCTGACCGCCTTGAAGATATTCGAGTCGCTTCCTCTGGAGCGGGAGATCAACATGTGGGGCGGGGAGTTCTACTTCCCCGTTCCGGTGAACGCCGAGCTGGAGAATGGGAAAAAGATATTGGAGAGGGGCGAGGTGGCCTTTTGGCCGGAGGGCAACGCCCTGTGCGTGTTCTTCGGTCGTACGCCTGTCTCCAGCACCTCCAGGCCGGAGGCCTTCTCGCCAGTGACACCGGTCGGGAGGGTCCTGGGCGACCTCAAAGGGCTGGCGAAGCTGTCCGACCGGACCCAGGTCATACTGGAGCCCCTGTAGTGATCACTCGCTGCCCACGATCTCCAGCCCCTCGAAGAGCACCGAGGGGATGATACAGTTGTGCTGCACGGAAGGATCATTGCCCACCGCACCCACCCTTTTCAGGGCCTGGTAGAAGTTACCGACCAGCAGGCACTGGTCGATGTACCCTTCCACCGCTCCTTCCCGCACCAGCCTGGCGCTGCGCACTTCCAGGGCGAAGCCCCCGGTCACCCCGTTCACGTCCGGAGCGGCCAGCTTCTCGATGACCACTCCCTCCCTCATCCCGGAGATCATGTCCTCCAAGCTCTGTCCGCCCGGTCTCCAGACCAGGTTCACCGGTATGGTGGAGCCCCCCCTGCGGTAAAGGTTGAGAGGGTCGGAAGGGCCCCGCCGAAGACAGTTTCCGGTCGGACTTACCTTCCCCATCTGGGCGTGATAGTTGTCGTAGAGCAGGTTCCTCAGCACACCTTTCTCCACCAAGGGCTTTTCCTTGGTGGGCGTACCCTCATCATCGTACTGGCAGGAAAGCGCCGAACGGGAGTCCCAGGGCTGGTCATAGAGGTCTACCATCCGATCGCCCACTTCCTGCCCCACCAGGTCCTTCCAGGGGGAGCGCTGCCGCAGGGCGTTCTCCCCGTTCAGGGCGTAACCGACCGAGGCCATCAACATTTCCGCAAGCTCTTCTGGAGGGAGCACCACCGGCACGGTCATCCTGCCCTTGAAGTGCACCGCGCCCTGGGCGTTCCTGGCCTTGCCCCTCAGCCTTGCCCCCATCACCTGGGGGTCCAGTCCGGACAGTCCGGAGGAATAGTAGCACTCACAGCCCTCTCCCGGGTCCGCCCCCGTGGTCATGGATGTAAAGTGAGCGTAGGCCATGGTCCCTTTCTCCCGGTACAAGGCACCGTTGGAGTTGGCCAGTGACCTTTCCAACACCGCTACTCGCAGCAGGCCGCGAGGGACCTTCACCCCCTCCCCCGATCCCTTGACCACCTCGGAGACCTTCTCCCGGAGCGTCTCGGTGGTGGCGGAGAGCACATCCTCCCGGCACACATCCACCGAGCCACTGGGATACTGAAAGCCGGGGAAGCGCTTGAAGTGCGGGTCCGGGCGGGAAAGGCGGGCCAAGGCTACGGCCTTCTCCCCGCAATCCTCCAGGTCCCTCAGGGAATGCAAGGTGGTGCTGGACTGCCCCAGCCGCCCGTTCACCGACACCCGTATCGACGCTCCCAGGTCCAGCTTGTCCTCCAGGTTCTTGATGTGATTGTCGTCGATGTAGGCGGTGAGTGAGCGCACCCGCACCAGGAACGATTCGGCCTCCTTGGCCCCCTCCTCCAGAACCT
>CAZXTA010000110.1:0-6095 GCA_964642865.1 uncultured Methanomassiliicoccus sp.
GGGGAGAGCACCTGGAACAAGGAGAACCGCTTCACCGGCTGGACCGACGTTGGCCTCTCGGAGAAGGGAGTGACGGAGGCGCACGAGGCCGCCCGTCTGCTCAGGGAGGGGGGATACGAGTTCGATATCGCCTTTACATCGGTCCTCAAGCGGGCCATCAAGACCCTGGACCTCGTCCTGGAGGACATGGACCAATCCTGGTTGCCGGTGCGCAAGTCCTGGAGGCTCAACGAGAAGCACTACGGGGCGCTGCAGGGCCTGAACAAGAGCGAGACTGCCAAGAAGTATGGCGAGGAGCGGGTTCTGCTTTGGAGACGGGCGTACGACGTGCGGCCGCCCTCCCTGGAACCGGACGACCCCCGGCATCCCAGACATGATCGGCGCTACGCGGACCTGGCGGCGGAGGACCTGCCCTCCACGGAATGCCTGAAGGACACCGTGGAACGCTTCGTGCCCTACTGGAAGGAGGACATCGTGCCGGATGTGAGGAAAGGGAAGCGGGTCATCATCACCGCCCACGGCAACTCCCTGCGCGCCCTGGTGAAATACCTGGACCAGGTGCCGGACCAGGAGATCGTATCCCTTAACATACCCACCGGGGTGCCGCTCATCTATGAGCTGGACGAGGACCTGAGGCCCATACGCAGCTTTTATCTGGGAGACCAGGAAGCGGTCCAGAAGGCCATGGAGGCTGTGGCCAGGCAGGGCAAGGCCTAGGCCAGCCTGTTCTGCACGTACCCTTTCTCCCTCACCCTGGCCTTGAACGGCTCGAAGGGGTCGAGGAACTTGTACCTGGTCCCTGCGGTGCGGCCTTCCTTGGTCAACAGACCCATGTTCACCAGTCGGTTGAGGCGCGCCCTCACGGTCTGCTCGCCCAGTCCTTCGACCCACCCCGTGGCCTCGCGCAGGGTGAACGGCGTCTTGGTCTCCCGGGCCTTCTGCATCAGTCGTATGCTCGCCTCGTCCAGCCCCTTGTTCGACATGTCCTTCCCCTTGTACTTCACCAGGGTCTCTCGGTACGCTTCAAGCACGCAGAGGGAGAAGTACTCGATCAGCTCCCCGTACGTTCCAGCCTCGTCCGCGTACGCGAGCAGATCGTAGTACATGGACGGCCTCCTCAACAGCTGCTGATCGATCTTGCACAGCTTGGAATTCCGCAATCCCATCTCCTGCAGCAGCAGGTGGAAGAGCGCGCGCCCCACCCGGCCGTTACCGTCCCGGAAGGGGTGAATGCTCTCGAATTCGTGGAAGAAGACCGTAGAGCAGACCATCGGTTCCAGGACCTGTCCGGCGGAGCTCAGCCAGTCCAGCAATGCTCCGGTCTCCTCCAGGATGTGCTCGGGAGGGCAGGCCACGAAGACCTCCTCCCCTCCATCCAGGATGTTGGCGTGCCCCTTCCGGAACTCCCCCGGCGTCCCCTCCGTGCTGGTGTCCTCGGTGAGCATGTGATGCACGACGCTCAGCGTGCCGGTCCCCCAAGGAAGCCCTAGGCGGTCCTTGAGGAAATGCCCGTAGAGGTGGTTGATGATCTCCTGCTGGGGCCCAGGATTCCTCTCCCCCTCTTTCCCGGAGAAGGTGCTGCGGGTCAACCGGACCACCTCCTCCTCGCTCAGAGGGTTCCCTTCCAGCCTGGTGCTCCAATGGATGTTGGAAGCGTACGCCTCGGTCACCAGCTGCAGGTAGTCCCCAGCTGTGAGGATGAAACGGTCCAGTTCCCGGTCCAGACGGTTTATGGTCTGCACTACCTCCCTGGTACTCAGATCTATGGCCAGCTTGGGTTCGAATGGGACCTTGCGACGATGCCGGACGGGCTGGGAACGAGGATGATATGATAAGAATTTATCATAATTTATTATCATTAATACACATAGAACATTATTCGATATATAAGCGATCATTTGATTGTAATAATTATTTATTATAATATTATTTAATCAACTTCGATCGGAGCATGCGTTCAACAAGTTCGCCGCGAACCTCTGGTTCGATCCGAAGTGCAGGTGAGCGTAGGACGCTAGGACGTTCTTGCGCAGGAAGCCGTCCCTGCTGCCCACGATGCCCTTCACCCGGTCGAGGTCGTATGCCATCTCCGTCTCCTTGGTCCCGGTCACCTTGGAGTAGTGGAACACGTGTCCTCGGATCCTTTCGCCCACTTTTCCCAGGATGTTGTCCCGGACCACTCTGGCCTCCACGTAGCCCAGCGCCTCCAATCTCTTGGTCATCTGCACCTGGGCCTCGAATATCCCGGTCATGTTCCATGTATTTCCGTCCAGGTCCCTCATCGAGGAACAGGCGTACATCAGCCCTCCGCACTCGGCGTAGAGCGGAGTTCCTTCCTCCGCGGCGGAGCGGACCGCCTCGCGCATGCGCAGGTTGCCCTCGAGCTCCTCGGCGAAAAGCTCCGGATAGCCGCCCCCGAAGTATAGTCCGTCCACCTTAGGCAGGTCGTCCTTCAACGGAGAGAAATGAACGATCTCCGCCCCCAATGAACGCAGTATGTCCAGGTTGTCCTGGTAATAGAAGTTGAACGCTTCGTCCATCGCCACACCCAGCCGCGTCCTCACCGGTACGTCGGTGCGCAGGGGAACTGGAAGGTCCAGAGGGGGAGCGCCCCGGGCCAGGGACACCAAGGCGTCCAGGTCCACGTTCTCCTCGGCGGTCCTGCGGATGATCTCGTACCTTTCCCGGTCCTGGACCTCCCCTGCCGGCACCAGTCCCAGGTGCCTGCTCTCCAGTCCCATGTCCCCCGTGCGGGGAACACCGCCCAGGCAGGGGATCTCGCCCCGCAGGGAATCCTGAAGCATGCCCAGATGCCTCTCCCCGGCCACGTTGTTGAAGATGACCCCGGCCAATCTGACGTTCTTATCGTAATCCCGGAAGCCCATGGCCACCGCGCCGAGCGAGCGCGCGGAGGCCTTGGCGTCCAGGACCAGTATCACAGGCGCTTCCAGGACCTTTGCCAGGTGCGCGGTGCTGCCCTCCTCCGAACGACCGTCGAAGCCGTCGTACAGGCCCATGACCCCTTCGACCAGCGCCAGGTCCGCGCCCTCCATGCCGTTCGACAGCGCCTGCGGGACGTAGGAGGGGAACATCCAGGTGTCCAGGTTGCGCGACGGGCGTCCGGCGACCATGGTGTGGTGCATGGGGTCCAGGAAATCCGGGCCGACCTTGAACGGCTGGACCTTGACCCCTTTCCGCTTCAAGGCCATCAGCAGCCCGATGGTGATGGTCGACTTGCCAGTTCCGCTCCTCTCCCCGGCGATGACCACTCTAGGAACGTCCGTCATTCGCTAGTTGAACGCTGACTAGATACTTCGTTCTATACTTTTGATAGTGAGATGCAATGTTTTATTAGGACGAAATTGCAAAATAGAATATGCCTTTAAGGCTATGGCGCCCGGAGGATCGGCCTATCCCATAATATGATCCTCTCCCTGGTACTGTCATTTAGATCCTCCGTCTATCCCCACCGGGCGCTGAAAATTCTTTCACGCTGGCTCAGTTCTGTTATCATCTTTCCATGCGGTAGCTCGAACCTCGGTCTTTGCTGCTGCATCGGAGAGGTCCCTTCTCTTTTAGCCCCTACAGGTCGTTGCAAGCGGTGGGGATGGAGACCCCTGGCAAAAAAATATCCCGCCGGTGGTGATCTGCCCCCTCTCCTCGATCATCTGCAAGGCCTTTTTTGACGGGGGGGGCGAGGGAGCTGCGGTCCAATTGCTACGATACATCATGCTCATGGCCAAAAATGTAATATCAGTTCACCGTTTGCCTTGAACTGGTCATGATGATGAACGTAGATATCGAGGCCGCCAAGGAGCATTTCGGAAAGATACTCGAGGAACAGCTGGAGCGGGTGGAGCTGATGAAGGCCTCCGTGGAATGGACCGACCATTCCAAGCTGGACAAACTGATCATCGGTGTGGTGGGGGGCGACGGCATCGGACCTTTCATCTGCAAGCATGCCGAGAAAGTGCTCCGGGACCTGCTGGAGGAGGAGATACTGGCGGGTAAGGTGGAGGTTCGCACAATCGACGGATTGACCATAGAGAACCGGGTCAAGCACCTGAAGGCCATTCCCGAGGACGTTCTAAAGGAGCTCAAGAAGTGCCACGTTATTTTGAAGGGACCGACCACCACTCCCAAGAAGGGCGACGGCTGGCCGAACATCGAGTCGGCCAACGTCGCCATGCGTAGGGAGCTTGATCTTTTCGCCAACGTGCGTCCGATGCGCATTCCCGAGCAGGGCATCGACTGGATCTTCTTCAGGGAGAACACCGAGGGGGCGTACGTGTTGGGCAGCAGGGGGGTGGACGTGAACGAGGATGTCAGCATCGATTTCACCGTTGCGACGACCCAGGGATGCGAGCGCATCATACGCCTCGCTTTCGATCACGCCCGCAAGACCGGGCAGAACAGGGTGACGGTGGTGACGAAAGCTAACGTCATCAAGAAGACCGACGGCAAGTTCCTGAGCATAGCGGAACGAATAGCCAAGGAGTACCCAGAGGTGAAATGGGACGACTGGTTCATCGACATCATGACCGCCAAGCTCATCGACCCTTTCCGCCGGGCGGAGTTCAAGGTCATGGTGCTCCCGAATTTGTATGGTGATATATTGACGGACGAGGCGGCGCAGATACAGGGAGGCGTGGGCACCGCCGGTTCCGCGAACATCGGTTCCCGCTACGCCATGTTCGAGGCGATACACGGCTCCGCCCCGCGCATGGTGGAGGAGGGACGGGCGCAGTACGCTGACCCCAGTAGCATAATCAAAGCGGTAGCGATGCTCCTCAATCACGTGGGACACGCAGAAAAAGCACGCAAGCTGGAGATGGCCCTGGACCTCTGCACCCAGTTCGAGAAGAGGATCAGGATGACCGGGCGCTCCGACGGGGCCACCGGCGAGGAGTTCGGGAAGTACGTGCTGGAGACGGTGGGCAGGAAGGACCTGGGGTCTGTATGGAATAGGGGCAGTGGATGAGACCGCTCCCTTTCGAAGGCCCGAGAGGCCGGTTCTTTTCGAGGTCATGATGGTCCTGGCCCGAAGTTGACCCTGTTGATCTGGGTTGATCGGATGGGGCCCACCAGTATCTTCAATGTACCATCCGATGCGTACTTGGCCAGGACCGGAGATCTAAAGGGGGCGTCCTTGATCTGGAACATCAAGCGGCCATCCGGCAGTACCTCGGCATTGATCCTTTCCAGTCTCGGTACGCGCCTGGGGAGCTCCATCATGATCCCATCACATATCCCAGGATGTTGCTCCTTCAGATATTGGCTGACGTTCGGCAGGTCGTCACCGCTGGTGGACAGATGCTCTTGGGTCCCGGCCTCGGGAGTGCCTCTGGCGGCGTCTGCCGTGGGGTATGAGAGATGCCGATCGATGATGAAGTTCCTCAGGGCGCTCACGCGGGGATGATCCTTCAATTGACCGCTTGTTCACGGCTATCGTCTCGGGGGAGCTGAGAGGCTCCGGTCGGCGCTCATCCATCTCATCTGGTCGGTCGCCGGCGATGATCGATCCTTCCCCTCTGCGGTACTCGAGGAACCTGAAGGGCTTACCGTATGGCTGCCTTTTCCATGAAAGGAACTCCTCCTCGACGTAGGGACCCCTGTCGTTCTCGTTAATGGCCAGGTGATAGGTGATCAGGGGATTGAAGGCCGTGGCCCTGTTCTCACGATATTTGAGCTCGATCACGATCGGACCGGTCTGGTCCCGGGTCCTAAGCTCCTTGAAACGATCGAGTCTCTCCCATGCCTTACGGAGACCGACCGTGAAACAGTCCGAGAGGAAGGCGAACACGTCGAAGATGGTGGATTTCCCTGAACCATTGGGGCCCAGGAAGAAGGTGAGCGGCTGCAAATTTTGGTCCAGATGTTTCAGGGCCCGATAGTTCTGCACTTTTAGGCGCTCTATAAGAGGTATGCCCGCGATACCCCCTCCCCTCCCTGTTCATTGCCGTTGTATCGGGTCGAACGGTCATTGATCTTCGCTGTACGACAGGACGTGCTAGGTTCCCCATCGAATACGATAGGTTGGGTGGGGGCCGATCTCGTTCGCGATCAAAGACCTCGGACCGTCGTCGAACGCGGGA
>CAZXTA010000111.1:0-6082 GCA_964642865.1 uncultured Methanomassiliicoccus sp.
GTCCACATAATCCTTGCCGACCTCCACCTGAAGGTCCTCAGGCCAGGCGGGGGCGGCATGTGAGATGGGGGCGGCCAGGAGCATTACCAGCGCCAATACCGAAAGAAGCGGGAGCAGGTTATAACAGGACATCTTTAGGTCACCGGGGCGAAGATGCCGTCCACCTGATTTAAATCATATCCTCAGACCAGCTTCTTGCGCATGACCAGATTGTTACCGTTGCGGTACATCAGGTCGTAGCCGTTGTAATAGTAGAATTCCTTGGCCCTTTCGTTGGTGAACTGCACGCACAGCTCCACTCCGGCCCTGCCCTCCCGCCTTCCCGCGGACTCGATCATGTCCAGCATGCGCGCCCCTAACCCTCTTCCCTGCCATCCCTTGCGGACCTGGAAGGATGAGATGAAGAGGTACTCGTCCATCTCCTCGACGCAGTAGTAGGCCGCGATGGTGCCCTCCTCCTCCAGCACGATGGTGCTCACCCGCTGGTCCAGCAGCATCTCCAGGAGCTGTTCGTCCTTCCACTCCTCCCCCCAGGAGGCCATGATTATGCCTGCCATGTTGTCCCGGCTCATGGCCACCAGCTCCGGAAGGTCGGACCTCTGCATCGCTCGGCTGCGCATCGATACTGCAAGCACTAATGGATAAAAATAGGTGAGGGAGGAGGTTTTAAGCTATCGGATATCCACCGGACAGATGGCTGGCCTGACCTTCCTCCGTCGCACCGCCTTGTAGACCTTCATGACCCCGGGGATAGCTCGGAGACGACGAACATCATGCCTCACTCCCCCAGGACCATGACCAGGTTGCGGGACAGGGGCATTTTGAACGTCGATCCAGTCTCGGAGCGGCAGTTGAAGCGGTGAATGTTCTCCGGCAGCACGTAGATGAGCGGAGGGGAACTGTCGTGGGAGGACCCGACCGCGCCGGGAGGCTTCCTGGTCGGAAGGAGGTCCGGACCGAACTCCGCCTTCCTCCTTTTCACATCCTTCGGGTCCATGCCATCCATTCCCACCATCATCTTTTCCAGGGATTCGTCCACGCTTAAAGAGCGCGTTCGATCCGGGGACCTTGTCCTCGAATACGCTCTCCCTGTCGTTTATATCGGATATCTTGAGATGGAACGAGGGCCCCTACTTGTCTTTATATTACGCATTTCAGTTCTCTTTTTTTGTACGATTTTATTCTTGTACGATATAGATCATTTAATGATCCTCATTCTTGCTGGCTCATCCTTTTTTCATCCAAACCTAAGCCATTGTCGAGGGCATCCATACGATTGTTTATATAGGTCCTGTTGTTTTGAAAGTTTTAGGAGACATGCAGTATGGTCACTGTAACCGATGAAGCTAGCAAGTACATCATGGATCTGATAGCCAAGAACGAAAAACCTGGATACGGCATCAGGATCTATTTGGCCGGCATGGGCTGCTCCGGCGCCCAGTTCGGCATGTCCTTCCAGAAGGACCTCAAGGACGGGGACATCGAGCAGAAGCTGGACGGATTCTCCGTCTACTACGACGAGGAGACCAAGGAGGTCCTGGACGCTTGCACCGTGGACTTCGTGGAGACCCCCTACGGCTCCGGCCTGGTGGTCAACAACCCCAACGCCACCAGCAGCTGCGGTTCCTGCAGCAGCTGTCACTAAATCCCTTCCTCACCCACTTTTCTTTTATTATTCCGTGACCATTTACCTATCGTGTATTTTGAGCATCCCCTGATCAGGAAGCAGTGCGTGCAGCTCCGAGAATACCAGGAGGAGCTGGCACGCCGGGCCTCCCGGTCCTCCACCCTGCTGGTCCTGCCCACCGGTCTTGGGAAGACCGTGGTGGCGGCCATGGTAATCGCCGAGGTGCTGCACCAGAAAGGGGGGAAGGTGCTCTTCCTAGCGCCGACCAGACCGCTGGTGGAGCAGCACAAGCGGACATTGGAGGCCATGATAGAGGGGAAGAGCATCGGCATGATGACCGGTGAGGTGGACCCCGTGGAGAGGGAGCTCATATTCCTGGAGAGCGATATCATCGCCACCACCCCCCAAGTGGTGGCCAACGATCTCAAGCACGGCCGAATGGACCTGAAGGACGTCAAGCTGATCGTTTTCGACGAGGCCCACCGGGCGGTGGGCAACTACGCCTACGTGTTCGTGGCCAAGGAGTACATGGACAATGACGGGCTGGTGCTGGGCATGACCGCCTCCCCCGGCAACGACAAGGAAAAGATCAAGGAGGTCTGCCAGAACCTGAACATACGTGACATCGAGGTGCGGACGGAGAGGGACCCCGATGTGGCCAAGTACGTCCAGTCCATCCGCATGGACTGGGTGGAGGTGGATCTGCCCCTGGAGATGCACCGGATCGCCGGGGCCCTCCAGGCCTTGTACGAGCAGTACATCAAGGAGCTGGTGGACCTGGGGGTCGTGGACAAGGACCGGGTGCTCAACAAACGTTACCTGCTGGAGATGGCCGCCACCTGGCAGGCTCGGCTGCGGGGAGGGGAGAGGTCCCGTTCACTGTACAAGGCCATCAGCGCCCAGGCCAAGGCGGTCAAGGTGGAGCACGCCCTTGATCTGGTCGAGACGCAGGGCATGTCCTCCCTGAAGGCCTACCTGGAAAGGCTGAGGGAGGAGGCCTCCTCCGAGGCGGGGTCCAAGGCCTCCCGGGACATCGTCTCCTCCTCCCGCTTTCAGGACATCTGGGCCTTGGCACAGGCGGTAAAGGCCGAGCACCCCAAGCTGTCCAGGGTCATGGGTGTGGTGGCCAGGCAGCTCTCGGAGAGCCCCTCCTCTAAGATCCTGGTCTTCACCCATTACCGGGACACCTGCGAACTGGTGGTATCCAAGCTGTCCAGGGTGGACGGGGTCAGGGCGGCCAAGCTGGTGGGGCAATCGGACCGTAAGGGTGAGAAGGGACAGCGGCAGAAGGAGCAGGTCGGGACGCTGGAGCGATTCCGGCAGGGGGAGTTCAACGTGCTGGTGGCGACCTCCGTGGGGGAGGAGGGGTTGGACGTGGCCAGCACCGACCTGGTGGTCTTCTACGAACCGGTGCCTTCGGAGATCCGCAGCATTCAACGGCGGGGGCGCACCGGGCGCTCCCGGGCGGGCAAGGTGGTCATCCTCATCACCAAAGGGACCAGGGACGAGGCGTACTACTATTCCAGCCTGAACAAGGAGAAGGCCATGCGCCGCCGGCTGGCTGATATGAAGGACGAGCTTTCGGAGGGGAAAGGAAATGTCAGCAAGGAAGGCGTTCAGCGTACCCTGGGGGACTTCTGAGCTCTCATCAATTAAATAATCGCGAGTCGTTGGCATGAACATGCTCTTCTTGGAACTGGCCGAGACCTATGAGAGGTTGGAGGCTACGGCGTCCAGGCTGGAGATGACGGAGATCCTGGCGGAGGCCTTCCGCCGCTTCGATCCCATGGAAATCAGGATGGCCGTCTACCTCACCCAGGGGCAGCTCTATCCGGACTTCCACCCTCTGAAGCTGGGCATGGCCGACAAGATGATCCTCAAGGCCATCGCCTTCGCCTCCGGCGCCAAGGAGTCAGAGGTGCAGGGACTGATGCTGGAGGAGGGGGACCCCGGCCTGGTGGCCCAGCTGGTATTCGCCAGCAAGAAGCAGACCACCCTGTTCTCCGAGCCATTGACCCTGAAAAGGGCGTACCAGACGCTGGAGGACATCGCCAGGGCCGAGGGGGGCGGCTCGCAGGAGCTGAAGATCAAGCTGATGTCCAAATTGCTCAGCGACGCCTCCTCCTCCGAGGCTAAGTTCCTATGCCGGGTGATCACCGGCAGGATGCGCCTGGGGGTGTCCTCCATGACCGTGCTGGACGCTCTGGCCATGGCCTTCGCGGCCAGGGAGGACCGGGAGGTGGTGGAACGTGCGTTCAACGTCTCTTCGGACCTTGGCCTGGTGGCGGAGGAGATGGCCCTCCACGGGCTGGAGGGCGTTCGGAACATACACGTACAGGTCAACCGTCCGCTGCGGGCCATGCTGGCCGAGCGCATGTCCTCGCCGGAGGAGATCCTGGAGAAGATGGGGGGCACCTGTGCCTTCGAGTACAAGTACGATGGGGTGCGCGTGCAGGCGCACATTTGCCGGGGGGAGGTCCGGCTGTACTCCCGCAAACTGGACGAGCTCACCTCACAATTCCCGGACGTGGTGGCCGGGCTGGAGAGAGCGGTGGAGGCGGACAGCGTCATCGTGGAGGGGGAGTGCGTGCCGGTGGATGTGAACACCGGGGAGTTCCTGCCCTTCCAGGAGGTGTCCCATCGCCGTGGACGCAAGTACGGGCTGGAGGAGGCCATGGAGGACTACCCGGTCAAGCTGTGCCTGTTCGACTGCATATTGAAGGATGGGGAGGACCTGACCGCCCGACCGTTCCTTGAGAGAAGGGAGGCACTGCGCTCGCTGGTCCGCTCGGATGACGATGTCGGCCTCTCAGAGATGCGGGTGCTCTCCTCGGCCTCGGAGGCCCAGGAATTCTTCCAGGAGGCGATCGAGAACGGGTGCGAGGGGCTGGTGGCCAAGTCCGTGGCCGAGAGCTCGGTGTACCGCGCGGGCAACCGGGGCTTCCTGTGGATCAAGTACAAGAAGGAGTACCGTTCAGAGATGAACGACACTGTGGACCTGGCCGTGGTGGGGGCCTTCGCCGGAAGGGGCAAGCGCAAGGGCTTCTACGGCGCGCTGCTGATGGCCACTTATGACGAGGGAACGGACACCTTCCAGACCGTCTCCAAGCTGGGCTCCGGCTTCGACGACGCCAACCTGGCGGCGCTTCTGGAGATGCTGGCCGGGGACCGTCTGGCGGCTAAGCACCGCCTGGTGGACTCCAAGATGAGCGCCGACTACTGGTTCCAGCCCCGGCTGGTCCTGGAGGTGCGGGGAGCGGAGATCACGCTCTCCCCGATACACACCTGTTCCTTCGGGGCCGTACGCAAGGACGCCGGGCTGGCCATACGATTCCCCCGCTTCACCGGGCGCTTCCGGGATGACAAGGAGGGCCGGGAGGCCACCACCAGCCGGGAGCTTCTGGCCATGTACCAGGCCCAGCTCAAGCGGGTGGAGTGAGGTCAAAAGGTTTATAGCCCCATCCTTTATTGGTCCATTCCATGGAGATCGAGCTCTTAGAGAAGGAAAAGGACTCCATCAAGGTCAGCATCAAGGGAGCGGACATGACCTTGATCACCCCCCTGGTGCAGGGGTTGCTGGAGGACAAGGACGTGGCCGAGGTCAAGTACACCATCGGGCATAGCCAGCTGGAGCAACCCACCCTCTACGTCCGGGTCAAATCAGGTAAGCCCCAGTCCGCCCTGAAGAAGACGGCGAAGGCCCTGACCCACGAGTTCAAGGAGGCCAGGGACTCCTTGCAGAAGGACCTGAAGTAATTTTCATGGTGCAGCCCAGCGGGGACCGGGAACGGGGGATCGGCCTGGAGGTCTTTTTCTCTGACACCACCGGAAGCGGTGGGAGGCTCAAGACCGCGGCCGAGGACTTCGTGGTCGACGAGGTGTCCAAGTACCCCCCGGCCAAGCCTGATGGGAAGGTCTGCGTGGCGCGGGTCACCGCCATCAACTGGGAGACCAACCGGCTGGTCCGGCATTTCTCGAAGGCCTTGGGCATCTCCCGCAACCGCATCGGCTTCGCCGGCACCAAGGACAAGCGGGCCGTCACAACCCAGCTGATGTCCTTCGAGGCCCCGGCGGAGCAGGTGATGGCACTGCGCCTCTCGCAGGTAAGCGTGGAGGGGGGCTATATGGCCAAGCGGGGCATGACCATCGGCGACCTGGTCGGCAACCGCTTCACCATCCGGGTACGGGATTGCCAGGTACGCGGCCCGGAACTGCGCTCCTCCCTGGAGGGGGCCGAGGAGGCGCTGAGCGGACTCGGTGGATTTCCCAACTTCTTCGGCGTGCAGCGCTTCGGCACCGTGCGCCCGGTGACCCATCTGGTCGGTCGGGCCATCGTCAGGGGGGAGCTGGAGCGGGCGGTGCTGTTTTATATCGGTAACCCCAGCGAGGAGGAGGACCAGCAGTCCCGGGAGGCGCGCGAAGCGCTGCAGCGGGACCGGGACTACTCCGCCGCGC
>CAZXTA010000112.1:0-6071 GCA_964642865.1 uncultured Methanomassiliicoccus sp.
GCCGGTATAATTCACGTAGTTCGCGGTGACGTCGTACAGGCCCTTGTCGATCGGCAGGGAATAATTCCCGCCCACATCGCAGGTGGCAGTGAAGGTGACGGCGGTGGTGACGTTCACCGCCTTGATCTGCACCCCTGGAAAGGCGACCCCGGTCTCGTTGATCACCGTCCCCACTATCGAGGTGCCCAAGACCCCCGCCCCCTCGGCGGAGCTGGGCAGGTGCACCGTGCACAGCAACAGGACCACGACCAGCAGCAGTACCGTAAGTATACGCATGTCCATGGAGCATTGTCGAAGCATGGATTTAACCTTAATCGGGGAAGGACACCCGAAGGGGACCGCTCTCCCCGCTCACCGAGGCCATGAACATGGTGCGAAAGGCGAACAGCAGCGCGCAGCAACGCAGGCAGTGCTCCCGCCAACGCATCACTTCCGCTCTGTCGCACCACTCCCCTCCCCCTCTCAAGTAGGGTTCCAGGAACAGCTTGCTGCCCTGCAGGCGATAGCGCCGGAGGACCAGGGCCTCCAGCAGCTCGTCGGTCGAGACCCGCTCGCTGAGCCGCAGCAGGGAACGCAGGTAGACCATGCCCCCCAGCTCCTCTTCGTCCAGGAAGGGCGGGACCCGGTCCACGGCCAATTGCTCCAGTAGCATCTGGGGAAAGAGCATCCCTTCCTGAGCGTCCCGCGCCTCCAGGGCCTGTAGGGGCGTACGCCTCCCCGCCGAGGTCAGCATGCACCATAGCAGCCGGAGCAGCTCCGGGCGCACCACCCGCTCCAGGTGGTGCTGGAGGGCCAGCACGATCGGCAACAGCTCCTTCTGCCCGCCCAGTGACGCCTCGGCCCGGAACACGCGGTCCGGGGACTCCCACAACCAGGGCTCGCCCTGGCGCCAGCCCTCCTGCAGGTGCCATCGCAATTCCAGCCACCTCTCCTCGTCCATCCCTTCCAGGGTATGGTGCAGCACGTGGGCCAAGGCAGTCAAGGCCTTCTCCGCCCCCTCCTCCGCGCGCAGCCCCACCTCCTTCAGGCAGGCGCGGTCCACTCGCCGGCCCAGGGAAATGACGGCCAGCATGTCCTCCGGATCGGTGGCCACCGCTCCCCACTCCTTCCAAGGCAGGGACGCCCCCTCCGCCTCGAACTTGAACCACTTCATTCGTGCACCTCTCCATCACTTGCCCCTCGGCGGTCATAAAGCTATCGCGGCCGCACTTTCAGGCCTCCGTGGGGAAAATAATAATAGGGTGGGGCGAGATTGAATCTGGTTCCAGAGGAGCTAGGCGATGATGCAGAAGGTCAAGAGGAGGGCGAGCAAGCAGGAAGTACTGTCCCTGTTGGACCCGCTCATCGCGGAGTGGTTCGGCTCCCGCTTCGAGGGGCTGACCGAGCCGCAGTCCTATGCCATACCGCTCATCCACGAGAGGAAGAGCGTGCTGGTGTCCTCCCCCACTGGCTCTGGAAAAACGCTGACGGCGTTCACATCGATAATCAATGAGCTGTTCAAGTATGCCAAGGAGGACAAGCTGGAGGACCGCATCTACGCCGTCTACATCTCACCGTTGAAAGCATTGGCGAACGACATCAACAAGAACCTGGAGGAACCACTGGCACAGATGCACCAGCTCTCCCAGGAAAAAGGTTATGAATGGCCGAAGGTGCGGGTGGGCGTGCGGTCCGGCGACACCTCTCAGGCGGAAAGGCAGAAGCAATTGCGAAGACCGCCGCATATATTCATAACCACCCCGGAATCACTGGCTTTGGTACTGTCGGCCCCGAAGTTCCGAGAGAAGTTCTCCCAGGTGGAGTACGTGATCGTCGACGAGATACACGAGATCTGCGACTCCAAGCGCGGCGTGCACCTCTCGCTGACACTGGAGCGCCTGCAGGAGCTTTGTAAAAGACCCATGACCCGTATCGGGCTGTCGGCCACCCTGGCGCCCATCGAAGACATCGCGTCCTACCTGGTGGGTTACGAGAACGGGGCGGTGCGGCAGGTCGAACTGATAGAGGTCCTGACGAAGAGGGACCTGGACCTGGAGGTGGTGTGCCCGACCGAGGACATGACCGCATTGCCGTACGAGATCGTCAACGCCCGCATGTACGACGCGCTCAAAGAGATGGTGGAGGCGCACCGGACCACGCTGATTTTCACTAACACACGCTCCGGCACGGAGCAGGTGGTCTACAAGCTGAAGGAGAGGGGCATCGAAAGCATAGAAGCACATCACGGCTCCCTGGCCAAGGAGATGCGCCTGGACGTGGAGGACCGTCTGAAGCGCGGGGAGCTCAGATGCGTCGTCTCGTCCACCTCCCTGGAGCTGGGCATTGACATCGGTTCCGTGGACCTAGTATGCCAGATCGGCTCGCCCAAGAGCGTGGCCAAGGGATTGCAGCGCGTCGGGCGCAGCGGCCATTCCATGGGAAAGACGCCCAAGGGGCGGATGATGGTCATGGACCTGGACGACCTGGTGGAGTGCGCCGTGCTCTGCAGGGCGGCGCACCGGCGCAAAATCGACCGCGTAAGGATTCCCGAGAACTGCCTGGACGTTCTGGCACAGAGCCTGGTCGGCATGTCGCTGGAGCAGCGTTGGACGGTGGACGAGGCGCTGCGCATGGTGCGCGGCTCCTACTGCTACCGCGATCTGGGAAAGGATGATTTCCTGCAGACACTGAGGTACCTGGGCAGCAAGGACGCCTTCGAGGGCGTGTACTCGAAGATATGGTACGATCCGGAGGAAGGCGTTTTCGGCAAGAAGAAAGGGGCCCGCATGATATACTTCCTCAACCTGGGGACCATACCCGAGGAGGCGTCCTACAAGGTGTACAACGAGCGCGGAGGCCTTGTCGGCGACCTCTCGGAGAAGTTCGTGGAGCGCCTGAGCGTAAGGGACGTCTTCATTCTGGGCGGAAGGCCGTACGAGTACGTGCGGGTCAAGGGCATGCGCGTCTACGTGCGCTCGGCGCCGGGGCGCAAACCGACCGTTCCGTCCTGGACCGGCGAGATGTTGCCCCGCTCCTTCGACCTTTCCATGGAGATCGCCCGTTTCCGCGGGGAGATGGAGGGGCGTTTGGACCAGGAGGAGGGGGAGGTGCTACAGTGGCTGATGGACAACTTCTCCATCGACCACGGCTCGGCCCTGTCGCTCCTGCACTACTTCAAGGAGCAACGGGCCGCCGCCTCAATCCCCAATCAGAGACGCCTGCTGGTGGAAGGCTATCTGGACCGCCAAGGCCACGGAGGGCTCATCTTCCATTTCCCCTTCGGGCGGAGGGTGAACGACGCCCTGTCGCGGACCTACGCCTTCCTGCTCACCCAAAGAATGGGATGCAACGTCAGCGTCTCCATCTCCGACGACGCCTTCCTGCTGGTGGCCCCCAGGCGGGTGGACCTGGACATATTGCCCGGACTGGTCCGTTCCGGCGAGATGCGCGACATCCTGCGTCGGGCGGTCAAGGGCTCGGAGATCTTCAAGCAGCGCTTCCGCCACGTGGCCGCCCGCTCCTTCATGGTCCTGCGCAACTACAAGGGCCGTGAGGTGTCCGTGAACCGCCAGCAGGTGCGCTCCTCATACCTGCTGGACTACCTGACCGAGCTGGACTCGGTGCCGGTGATAGAGGAGACATACCGGGAGGTGCTGGAGGACGTCATGGACATCCAGAACGCCGAATCCGTGGTCCGGGCCATGGAATCGGGGCAGATGGTCATATCCCCGGCCCCCTACTCCTCCATACCATCGCCCTTCGGGCACAACATCGTCCTGGCCGGCATTTCCGACATCGTCATGATGGAGGACCGCTCCTCCCTGCTGCGCGAGCTGCACCGCAAGGTGCTCTCCAAGGTGCTGGGGGACGCTCAGAGCTTCCAGTTCGAGGAGGAGAAGGTATCCGCGCACTTCCGGGCCAAGAGGGGACTGGTCGAGGACAAGCGGTCGTTGCTCTCCCTGATCTCCCGCGCCGGGCCGCTGCACGTGTTCAGGGAGAAGGGGAGGAGCGTGTACCCCTACTGCCGCCCCTCCCGAGAGCAGGTGGACGAATGGGCCTCCGAACTGCTGGAGGAGGGCCGCATCACCTCGGTATACCTGGACGAGGTGTACTACGTAGCGGTGGAGCACCTGCCCATCTACGTCTCCCTCGGCAAGGAGAGGGAACGCACCGAGGTCGAGGAGGCCGCCCTGGAAGCGCTCCTGGAGAGGCGCGGCGCTACGGAGCTGGAATCATCGCTGGGGCTGGACCGCGAGAGCGCCGGACGGCTACTGCGTTCGCTAGAGTCCCTCAACCTGGTGGGTCGGGTGGGGCAGTCCAAAGGCCGCTTCCTCTATCAGGCCCGGACGGTGGAGAGGATGGACCGGCAGAAAGCGGTGGACATGGCCATCCTCCGCCACCTGGAGTGCTGGGCGCCGGCCACCGCGGACGAGGTGGCCTTCGCCCTACGCCTTCCTGAGGGGGAGGTGCGCGACGCCCTGGGTCAGATGACCGGGGAAGGTCTGCTGGAGGGGGGGCGCTTCATCGTAGGGGAGCAGGAACAGTACATGCTCAAACGGGACCACCTGCGTCTGAAGCACGGGAAGCAGGTGTACGACCACCGCACTGTGGACGCGTATCAGCGGTCGAAACTGGAGCGGCGTTTCAATTCCATCGAGGAATGTCTGTGCAACTTCGGGGAGATGGGGCTGCTGTACGACGTCGCCCGCCGGGTGAAGAACTTCCGCATGGACGACTGGCGCTCTCTGAGGGAGAACGGCAAGGTACTGAACGGGCGCTTCATGCGCGGCAAGGTGCGTTACGTTCTGGCGTGCGACGCCCCCATGTACGTCAAGGCGTACCGGAACCTCTCCCCCACCGCCCAGGACCACCGGATGCTGCAGAGCATCGACGATCTCGGCGGGGCCAGCATGCGCCAGCTGGTTGTAGAACTGAAGGAGGGCAAGGAGGTGGTCAAGGACTCCCTGGACCGCCTGGACCGCAACATGTATCTGGTCCGGAGGTACGAGGAGGGGGAGGACTGGTCCCGGGAGAACATTTACCAGGTCCACGAGGCGCCAGATTATGAGGGCGATCCGAGGGTGGAGATCGTAAGCCGCTTCGTGCGGGCCTACGGCCCGGTACCGCTGGCGGCGGTCAAGATGTACACCGATCTCTCCTTCTACGAGCTAGAGGACCTTTTGTCCCGCCTGGAGGTGGATACCATCGCGGTGGGCGAGACGGCCACCGAGATGCTCATCATGGCCGACGAGCTGCCGGCGCTGCGATCGCTCATACCGTCCATCGACGAGGACTGGGCCGTGGTCAGTCTTTACGACCCCACGGCGCAGCCGCGCTGGGCGGACACCAACGGCCGTTTCGGTGACTCCTGGGTGTTCCCCATATTGCGCCAGGGATCGGTGGTCGGCGGGGTGGAGAAATGGGACATGGGCGGGTGCATTGAGGTGCGCTCCATAGACCTGGACGACGAATCCTTCCTGCCCAAGGCGCTGGAGGCCCTACAGCCACTGTTGGATTTCCAGGCTTCCCTAGGTTACGACCTGGTACGTGTCAAGGAGGTGCTGGGCGTGGCCGCCGACGAAGTGCAGGGGTGGGCGGCGGAGGTCATGTCCAATGCCGGTTACGTGCATCTGCAGGGCATGTGGGCCAAGGGCGGCTCGACATTCCGCCAACACTCTTCCGAAGAGCTGCTGCGCTACTCCATGCGCCGGCAAGGTCTGCTTCCCCGGGAAATGTTCCCGAACGTGCTGGAGGCGGTGAAGCACAACGGTGGTTTCCGGGGCGATCCTGCCGCTTTCGCCCGGTGCCGGGTAAAGGTCCCGCTCAAACGTATGGTGGATCAGGGATTGATGTACCTAATCACCGGCCTCCCGGAGCATATGATGTACACCACCATGGCCTACGCCTCTCTTTACCGCGATGCCAAGGGGCGCCCTCTCAGTGAGGACGCCCGCGCCATGGTGAGGATGCTGGAGCAAAATCTGCCGATGCCCCGTCGGGTCTTCTTCGAACGCTCCATGCTGGGGCAGGGCCGCACTCAGGAGGCCTTGCGGGAGCTGAGCAGGTCGACGGTCATCGCCTACGGTAGGAAC
>CAZXTA010000113.1:0-5976 GCA_964642865.1 uncultured Methanomassiliicoccus sp.
AATTTTTCAAGGCCCAACAGGGTGCGCTGTACCTGCGGATACAGGTTATCGTCCACCAGGTCCGGGCGGCCCAGGACCACCACCAACGGGCATGTGCCACGCGGGTAAAAGGCAGCTTTGATGGATTCCAGGTCCCACGGGGGCCTGTCCCGGGGGAAGAAGAAGCGTTCGTCGGGGCCTCGCGCGTACTCCTGGCAAGCGTGAATGAACAAGGACAGGCAGTCCAGAGAAAGGGCCGAGGCCACGTTCCGCTTGAGGTCTACCGGGTCGGCAAAGGTCAAAGGGGCAGTTCCGCCTGCCTTTTTGATCATTTCAACATCCATGGTCAATCCCGGACGCCATTTGGCCGCCTCCTTGACCACCCTGGCGAAATCACCGTATCGGATGACCAGCAGCTCGGTCAAGTAACCGGAGAAACCCTGCACCCGAGCCTCAGCGCCGTACACGCCCACGCCCTTCATGAACTGCTTGAGCAGTCTCACATGGTCCCTTTGTTCGCCGCTCAATCTCCCCAGTACATATCGGGTATGAAAGGGGGTACGGTCCACAGCCGAACGCAGCTGGTCGGTGTCCTCTATCTTGTAACAGGGGACCAGGTCCACCTCGAATCCTTGGAAGTTACCGTGAGTATAGGGGTGCTCAGCGTACCGCTTCTCCCCTCCTATCACTTCCTCGCCAATGCGTAGACCGAGCCGCTGCAGATCGGTCCTCTCCATGGAAGGCGGGAACAGGACGAAAAGGTCGATGTCCGGAATCCCGATGTAGGTCCCTTTAGCAACCGATCCGACCAGCATGGTCTCCAGGGGCAGCCCGGTCCTGGAGATGGATTCACGAGTTCGAAGAGCGAGCTGTTCTACCGCCCGCTCCAACCTGCTAAGCACCTCCTCGGTCGGTCTGAGGCGGTGCATCACCTCCTGCTCCAGGGACATTGATTGGGCATGGGGGGAAGGCAATATCATTTTTGGGGAAGAAGATCCGCAGCGGGTCGGCGAGGTGGGGATTCAAAACCTGCGAGAGGAAGAGTCACCGACCTATTACGCTGCATTATGAACTATGTATGCTCTACTATAAATAACTAAATGTTAGGAGCTTAGTTTTTACGTACCCTGATGGTCTTGCCCAGTTGCACAATCATAAGGTCCTCCGCAGCCACCGTGCGTACCCCTGTCTCCCGTTCGATCATGCTCGCCTGCTTGTTCGCCCCGGCGTGAATGAGCTTGGCCCCGAAATGGGTCAGTATGGCCATCTCCGGCCTGATCCCCCGTACGAATTCCAGGGCGTCCTCGGTGCACAGGTGGTTGGGTATACGGGCCCCCCAAGGCCGGGTGAGGGGTAGGATAAGCACACGACTCCCCTCCTGGTGCTTCTGCACCTGGGCATCCAGCTCAGTGTCGCTGACATAGGAGACCAATCCGTCGCTGGTCTCCATGGAGAAGCCCACTCCGGTGGGATCGCTATGCTTGGTAGGGGTGAACCTCACCAGCATGTCCTCCAGTCGTGTCTCGCCGCCAGCCTCGGCCATCTCGATGCGGTTGAGCAGGGAGCGGTGGTAGTTGGATACGGCCGGTCCGTGCAGCAAATGCCCCTCCAGTACCGAACGGCTTGCCAGGAGGGTACCCCGCTTCCTCAGACCTCCGCGGGACATGCCCTCGATCATGATCTCGGCATCGGAATAGTGATCAGGGTGGCAATGGGATATGAGAACGGCGTCGGTCTTGGCGGGGTCCAGTTTCATACGGTGCATCTGATGGGCCGCCGAGGGTCCGGGATCGATGTGAATGTTCACCCCATCCATGACGTAAAGACCGCCGGTGGCCCTGATCTGGTATATAGTGGTGAATCGCCCGCCTCCGGTGCCTAGAAATACCAATCTCGTCACGATGCAACCTCGGTGTACTGTCGCTAATGATGTTTTATCCTCATACCATAAAGGCAAATCAAACTTGTCCTCCCCGACATATTCTTAATAATGTCCAAGGGTGTTCCATCGCCGATGGCAAATAGCGTTCTGATCAAGAATGGCACGATTGTGACCCAGGACCGGGAAAGGAGGGTGCTGCGAGGTGACGTCCTGGTGCAGGGTGGCATCATAGCCGAAGTCGGTACGGTCAAGGGCGGCGCGGACCGGGTCATAGATGCCCGCGGTGCGCCGGTGCTTCCTGGACTGATCAATACCCACGCCCACGTGGCCATGACCGTGATGAAAGGCATGGCCGACGACCTGCCCTTCCCCCAGTTCCTGGACCGGGTCTTCGCTATCGACTCGGACCGCGAGGAGGAGGACGTGCTGGCCGGTTCTCGCCTGGGCTGTCTGGAGATGCTACTGGGGGGCACAACCACATTCGTGGACCTGTATTACTCCCAGGACCTGGTGGCCCGGGCGGTGAAGGAGGTCGGTATAAGGGGGGTGCTGTGCTGGGCGGTACTGGACCAGGAGTTCACCACCCAGGACGGGGTGCCGCTGGACAATTGCAAGCGCTTCTATTCGCAATTCACCGATGACCCGAACGTGATCCCGGGAGTGGGTCTGCAGGGTGTGTACGTCTGCTCAGAGGAGACCTTCCGGCGCTCCCGAGAGTTCTCCGACCGTACCGGGGCGCTCATGACCTTCCATCTTTCCGAGACCAGGAAGGAGGTGTACGATCATAAGGCCAAGACCGGCCTGCGCCCCACCGATTGGCTGAGCTCGATCGGGTTCCTGAACGAGAGGTGCCTGGCCGCACACGCGGCCTGGCTGACCATTAACGAGGTGCGGGCCTTGGGCAGGGCGGGTGCCTCCATATCCACCTGCCCGGTATCCAACATGAAGCTGGCCACAGGCGGGGTCGCCCCCATACCGGAAATGCTGCGGGAAGGGGTGAACGTCACGGTGGGGACCGACGGGTCGACCACCAACAACTCTCTGGACATGTTCGGGGAGATGAAGACCCTGTCCCTGCTGCAGAAGTCAAGCCGCTGGGACCCAACGGTGGTCACGGCCCAGGAGGCCTTGGACTTCAGCACGGTCAATGCCGCCCGGGCCATAGGGATGGGGGAGCAGCTAGGCTCCATAGAAATCGGCAAGAGGGCGGACCTGCTGATCATGGATCACCGGTCCCCCGGCCTGAGGCCCCTGACCATGGAGAACGTGGTGTCCAACCTGGTCTTCGCTGCCAGCCGCAACGACGTGCTGACGGTACTGTGCGACGGCAAGGTCGTCGTCATGGACCACCTGCCGTTGACCCTTGATATCGAGAAGGTCATCGAGGACGGTCAGAAGGCCATGGGTCGAATCGCCTCGAGAAGGGGGTAGGAAAAAATGGTCCCGACTCCCGGATTTGAACCGGGCACCTGCTGATATCGGCGGCTGAGGACCGGCATGCCGGGATCCCACTACAGTCAGCCGCTCTAGCCAGACTGAGCTAAGTCGGGTTGAACCTCCATATTACAGATACCATATTTATCGATTTTTATGTTGTGAGAAGGACCGATATCAGATCCGTGATGGTCTGGTCTTGATTCGTGTAAGCCAATAATTTTAAAAAGCATTATATATTGACCGTTTCATAGTGTTGTCAGACAAAAGAGGTCTAGTAGACCTCTATGTCGGGAAGAAACGATGGATGAAGGCGACCTGGAGAAGGTCACACTGAGATTACCTGCCAGGCATATCCGTGCCCTGAATTTCCTGGTTCAGGTAGACGATTTCCCCTCCAGGTCTGAGGCCATAAGGGCGGCCATCAGGGACTTCATTTATGCGAGGCTCGATCTGGTCACCGACAAGCTCAAGAAGATGGAGGAGGCCGAAAGGGTCCTTACGGAGATGGAGGCCTACGAAGAGCGGTATTTGAGGAAATAGCCTGCCACGAAGGGAT
Organism: uncultured Methanomassiliicoccus sp.; assembly: GCA_964642865.1. Taxonomy (GTDB): domain Archaea; phylum Thermoplasmatota; class Thermoplasmata; order Methanomassiliicoccales; family UBA472; genus UBA472. Next base: position 3,855 of record CAZXTA010000113.1, read on the forward strand.
GGGATGCACTTAGTCAGGCCCGAGGTTCCCCCCAGTAACCTCCCCTCTTTTATTTTTTTTTAAAAAAATAAAATCGAATGTGTTTAACCGATGTAACCCAGGTCCTCCCGTTTGGGCGGCTCGGAGCTCTCGGCATCCTTGAGCTTGCTGGCTATGAGGTCGATCTGCTCGGCCTTATCCGTTAATGCGGTCAGGTCCAGATCGATGTGGAGCATGGACATGAGCACCTTGAGCACCGCCTCCGCACCCTTGGGGTCGACGAAATAACCGGAGGTCTCACCCATCAGGCACACAGCCTCGATACCGACCATTTTTCCGAGCCCTAGCATCAGGCCGGACGCGCCGACGATGCCACTCCCCGGCTCACCCTTGCTAAAGACCACTCCGTGCTTGCCCAATTCCTCGCACATGGCTATGTCCGTGACCGCCCCCAGCACCCGGGGCTTCTCCACCATCTTGCCCACTCCGTACCCGCCAAGGGTGTAGATGCGACTGACACCCAGCTCCTTGCAGACCTGGATGGCGTGGTGGGACAGTTCGTACTGTCCGTCCGGGGTCATACCCTGGTAGTCCCCGGTCATTATAATGATGTCCGGCCGATCCCCCTCGCCCCGGTAGTAATGCATCTCATTGTTGACCAGACGGATGACCCCGTTGTCGTCCAGGAGCACCTGTGGGGGAAAGTGCTTGGAGAATATGTCGGCGAACTTAATGGCTTTGACCTGTTCTACAAGATGCTCGGCCGCCAGCTTGCCCACGTTGCCCACGCCTGGAAGCCCCTCGATGAGTATGGGGGACTTCAGCTCGGGGCGCTCATGCATGATAATTATGACGCTATCCATTTCAATCACCCTCTTCTTGACGCGCCCTCCGACGGTACTCCCCGTACCTATCGTCCGGGGAGAATCGGGGAGGGATGGGCGTTATGGTCTTGGAACCACACCTAGGGCAAGCGTCCTTAAGTGTGTACTCCCGGCACTTGTCGCATCTCCTCAGGGTGGTCCTCATTGTCAAACTCCCTACGAACGTGGATAAGGCTTACCAAATGATAAATCATTATTGACCGGAAGGCTCACTTGCTTTCCCGGTGGAAGGAACCGTCTCCGCCGGATTCCTTAATTTCTGTTATGATAAGGGTCGTGACCAATTTCATGGCCTCCTCGGCCGTCTTATAATCGGGAGCGGTCATGACCAGACGATAGCGCGGAGCTCCGATGTATTGGATCTCCAGATCCTCATCAGCGGATTCCCGGCCCTTCTTCAAGATGGACTTGATGATGTCCACCCCGTCAGGGGCGGGGGAGCGGAGCTCCAGAAATCCCGATATCTGCACGAAGGGCGGGGTCACGTTCTCTTTGGCCACTTCCATGAACGCCGGTGTCCAGTCCCCGGACAGTTCCGCCTCTTCCAGGGCACCCTCGTCGATGGCACAGCTCTCAAAAGCGCCGTAAAGGGTACCAAAGCGATCCACCAGTTCGTATCCGAACTCTTCCCAGCATTGATCCAGTGTCTTGTCCAGGCGGGTGGCCACGATCTCCAACAGCTTCTCGGCCTTGGTCTCGTTCTTCCACTGTTGGACCTTCTCCCGGCGCTGGTGCTCGTTAACTGATTTCAAAGAAAGATCGATATGTCCTTTAGAGGAGTCCACACCGAGAACCTTGCAGACGACCTTCTGGCCCTCGCGAATGTAGTCGCGTATGTACTTGACCCAGCCGGTGGCCACGTCACGTACGTGTATGAAGCCTTCCTTGCCGCCGTACTCATCGAGAGTAACGAACGCCCCGAAGTTCTTGACGTTCTGCACGGTGCAGACCACGAGCTCCCCCTCCTCGGGGAACTCGCCGACCCTGGCCATTAGTCGACCACCTCAAGCAGCTCGCCCTTGATCTCTCCCTCGCCTCCTCGGGACTTGACCAGGGTCGAGCCGCACACGGCACAGGCCACGTTCATGGACGGCTTCTTGTAGGTGATCTGCTCGTTTCCACAATCCTGACACTTGACTTTGATGAACTTACCGGTGGTGGACATGATGATCACTCCGTCAGCTCGAACTTCTTGGCCCTGAAGCAAGTCTTCTGGTGGGCCTTTTTCCCTCATCTCTTTATCATTCATGTTTTCTCCT
>CAZXTA010000114.1:0-5918 GCA_964642865.1 uncultured Methanomassiliicoccus sp.
CACTTGGCCGTGACGTTTTTCCGCAAGGGGACGATCCGCTCCCGGGCGATCACCCTGCTTCCGATGGCTGCCTGGAGAATCACTTCGTACATCTGCCGGGGGATTGTCTTGCGCAGTCTCGTGATCAAGTCCCGGCCGATCGTGTAGGCTTTTTCTTTGTGGCAGATCATCGAGAGGGCGTCGAGGGCTTCGCCGTTGACAAGCACATCAAGCTTGATGAGCTCGTCCCTGCGGTATTCAAGGAAGTCGTAGTCGAGCGAGGCGTAACCTCGAGACACCGTCTTCAGTTTGTCGTAGAAGTCGAAGACGATTTCGGCGAGCGGGAGATCGTACACCAGGATCACGCGCCCCGCCGCGTGGTAGTCCATCCGGACCTGCACGCCGAATGGGAGGATTTCCTGAACGAATGGGGGAGGCAGGTGGGCGTTTCTCCGGACTTCGTGCGCTACGGTTTCTGGCGCTGGAAGTCCCTACCGCCCAAGATGAGGCTGGTGGCCGAGAAGCTGCAGATGAAGGTGCCGCAGATGAGGAGCGACAGCATGGAACTGAGGATATCAAAGGGGTCCAGCCCCTGCGTGGCCGGGGGCTTCTCCATGGAGGGCTTGCTGACCATACCACACAAACGCGATTTCTCCCAGGTGGCGGAGGTGCTCAAGACCGTGGGCAAGGTCAAGTACTCCCCGGAGTTCGAGGTGGCCATGGTGAAGACCAAGGACGGTACGCTGAAGATGTTCGGCGGAGGGCACATCTCGGCCATCGCCTCGACCAAGGAGAAGGCCGAGGAGCTCTTCCGGCGAGGGGTGGAGGCCTTCCTGCGGGGGCAGTTGTGCACCAATTGCCGTATTTGCGAACGCAACTGCAAGTTCGAGGCCATCACCGCCGACGGGCTGCTGAAGGTGGACGAGCTCAAGTGCCGGCAGTGCGGGAAATGCGCCGAGGGCTGCGTGGTGGCCCACTACTACGACAAGCTGGTGCTCACCGGGGAAGGTAAGTCGGTCCACGCAGGCGTTAAATAATAAGAGAGGAGTGGAGCGTCCCGGACATGAATTGGTATATGTTATTGGCCGCAGCCTTGGGAGTGGGGCCGGCCTTGGCGCTGATGTTCTACACCCTGAAGGAGTACACCTATCCCGCGGTGGAGCGCCCCTACTTCGACGACCGCAAGCTGTTCCTCATGCTGGCGGTTGGGATGGTCATCGGGGTGGTGGTCTTCAGCCTGCAATCCTACTTCTCCATGGAGTTCGTGCTCTTCGCCCTGCTCTTCGCCCTGCTCTTCGCCGTGGTGGAAGAGCTTTTGAAGCTCATCATACTGAACATGCCCCGCTTCCAGAGGAAGCTGGACACCTCATTCTACGGCTACTCCCTCGGTCTGGGAATCGGTAGTACCATGGCCTTCGGGGCGGTCTTCCTCACCTTGTCCATGCTGGAGGAGATGGGGGCGGCAGGTTGGGCGATCGTCATCATCATCGCGGTGCAGTTCGTGCTGCTGCACGCCTCCGCCGGGGCCCTCATCGGCACCGGAGCTGCCCGAGGGGAGATATGGGGCTACTTCGCGCAGGCCGGCCTTTTACACATCGGTTTCAACCTGCTCATGGTCCCCTTCATGGTCCCCTTCTTCATGGGCGAGGTATGGGGCTACATCACCTTCGCCCTGGCCACACTGCTGGTGGCGTATTACTACCTGCAGGTGCACCGCCACCTCCTACCAGCGGTGGTCCGGGACGCTCTGGTCCGTATGAAAGGGGCGAAAGGTTGATTTATACCGTCGAGAAATGAAAGGGCGTGCCTATACAACGCCGCAGGGCAGGGCGGGCGCTGCTGATCTTGGCGGTGTTGCTGATCGTCCTGTTACTACTATTGCTACCTCCCACCCAGGACCTCTTCCGCAAGTACCTGCTGGACCCCTTCTCCCCCCAGTACCCGCAGGAGGTGGAGATGGAGCTGAAACGTACGCTGACCCTGGAGGCCAATGGCGGGCTGGTGACCCAGTACAGGTTCGACCTGCCCCGTCCGGTGAGCCTTTTGGAGGACGGCGTCCACCTGCAGCATCTGACCATGCTGAGCGTCTCGCCCCCCTACGACGAACTGTGGGAAAACGGAACCTACGACACCATGGTCTGGCAGGGGGAGGACCTCGACGGACAGGTGACCGTCACGGTCACCCAGAGGGTCAAACAGACCCTTTACCGATGGGACCTGGACGAGGGAACGGTCCTGGACCGGGAGGACCTGCCCCAGGACCTGCTGGACCGTTACCCGGGTGACGAATGGAAGATCATCGTGGACGATCCGGTCATCAGCGGGCTGCGGGAGCAGATCGTGGGCCAGGAGACCAATGTGTACCTTATCGCCCGTTCCATCTACCAGTGGATGCTGCAGAACGTGGAATACCCCAACCTGATCGTGTCCGGGGCGCCCAAGTCATCCCTGGAGACGTATGAGGACCGGGAGGGCGATTGCGACGACCAGGCCATACTGTTCTGCGCCCTGGCCCGCTCGGCCGGGGTGCCGGCCTGGCTGCAGATGGGAGCCATCTACGACCGCAACACGGGGGAGGTGGGCGGGCACGGATGGGTGCAGATGTACATGCCCACCGAGGACGGTGGCACCAACGTCACCATCGACATCGTCAACAAGCGTTTCCTGGTCTGGATGCCCAACCTGTTCTGCGAGTACACGGATGACGGTCAGCCGGATGGGCTGCGTGACTTCTACTATCCCATGTTGGTGTACTACGATCCGGCCACCTATGGTCCCGGAGCGTCCCCCCAGTTCAGCGAGGGCTGGGAGGTGGTGTTCTATGAGGAGGGCCATGATAAGGTGACCCTCACGGTCGTGATGGCGGCCAGGGTGGAGTTCTAGGTCTTTCTGTAACGACCGGGAGAGGACTCGTACACCAGACCAAGGGCCAGCATCCGTCGCAACAGCTCTTCGACCTCCAGTGCAGTCCGTCCTGCCAACCGGTCCTCGAGCTCCGGTAGGTCGAAATCCCCGATCTCCCCCACTAGGATCTCCAGCTGGGCCGGGGAGGTCCCAGCCTTGACATGTTTGACCTCGACGCTGCCTCCGAAGACCTTGAGCTCTCGCCCCTTGCGGTTAAGTTCTCCCACCGCCCGGGCGGTCAGGAGGGCCGAGGAAGATGTGAAATGGGTCTTCATCCGGCGGGTCTGCACCTGCCGCCCACAGTGGGGACAGCAGGAGGTACGATGCTCCAGGTCGACCGCAAAGCCTTTGCGACAACGGGGGCAGACCACCGCACCGAACATCAGTACTCGACGAAGACCAAAGCGCCCAGGCAGGTGCCGTAGTGGTCCATGGGGATCGACAGCTCCTCGATGGCGTAGTTGATCCTCATCAACTTGATGCCACGCAAGGTCTCCATCTCGTGCATCTTCCACTCCAGAACCTCGCGAAGGGCCTTCTTTGTGCCGTGCATGTGCCCCTCGGCCACGTAACCTCCCTTGCCATCCTTGCGGAAGGCGTAGGCGATCCCGGCAGAGATCATCTCACCCTCGCCGCCCCTCATCTGGGCCATCACGCAGTGGATGATGGCGCCCATGGGCAGTTCGCGGACCGCGACCTTCTTGGCCCCGATGGGCAGAACGGACGATACAGAGACCAGGTTGAGCTCCCCGATGTGCGCCTTCATGAGCGCCTCATCGAAGGCGTTGAGGTCGGAGACCTTGCTCACGGCCTCTCCCTGGGTGACGAAGAACTTCTTCGGGACTAGATTCATGGGTCCGATGTAAACTGAATCCCAATTTAAGGGTTTTCCCTTAATCGACCTCTAGCACGCGCAGCTCGCGCTCCAGCATCTTGACGTCCTGAAGATTGAGGGCCTCTGGCACCACCGGTATGATCAGCATGGAGCTGGTCATGGATACGTTGTCGTTCAGCAACTGCAGCAGCTTGAGCACCTTCAGGAAGGTGTTCTGACTGATGAGGTACTCCAGCCCCGATAGCAGTACCACCGCCTTGCTGTTCGTTTCGAGAAAATTCTTGATCTCGCTGTAGATCATGGGGATGTCCGTGGGCTCGCGGGCGTAGCGCTTCCCCCTCTCGTAGGAGAGCCAGAATATGGCCCCGTCGTTGATGCCGTACAACTTCTGCAACTTCTCCGGGTATTCCCTGGCCAGCACCATCCCGGTGCAGCCCTCTCCCATCTGGTCCCTGTACATCTGGCAGGCGGAGTCCAAGGTGCTGGACTCCACCAGATAGGAGGTGCCAGGCTCCAGCATGTATCTCCTGGGTCGCTCCTCGTCCGGTCGGACCAGGGACCGCTTCTCCGTGGGATAGGTGGGAGAGGGGGTCAGCACGTGCACGCACTTCTCCGCGCCGTCGGATATGCAGGAGGCCTCGTAAGCATCGTACTTGCGGTGCATGAGGGAGGATATTATCCCGGAGAGGTAGCCCCGGGTGAAATCGCAATGGTCTCCGTTCTCCGCCTCCACCGATTCCTTGAAGGTGATGACGATCTCCGTCTCGTTGATCATCTCGATGTTCATACGGCTGAGCCCGGTCTCCGTCCACACCTGTTCAATGATGGCCTTGGCCTCGGTTATGTCCGTGCACTCCAGCCCCAGGGTACGCACCAGCCCCACCCCGGCCCGGAAGCCATACCTTTCCATGGTCTTAGCGGAATCCGCCCCGTTCAGGAGCTGCAGCTCCTCCCGGAGGTCCCTCAGGGCAGAACCTGGCATGACGAAGAAGGGCCGCATGTCCTTGCCCATATCAACCCTCCATGGCCTTCTGTCCCAGGACCTGGAAGGCTTCCTGGACCCCCTCGCCGGTCCGGGCGCTGGTCAGCATGGCCGGGCTGCCCAGCTCGGCCGCGAAGCGCTGTAGGTCCAAGCGGTCCACCCTCATCTCCAGGTCGCACTTGTTACCCAGTACGATGATCGGTATGTTCCCGGACACCTCGCGCAGGTCCGCGGCCCAGTGCTCAAGGTGCTCCAGGGACTCCGGCCGGATCATATCGCATACCAGGAAGGCACCGTTCGCGCCGGCGTAATAAGTGGAATGAAGGGCCTTCTGGGTCTTTTGCCCCAGCACGTCCCAGATCATGAGGGTAAGGGTCACGTCCTCCAGTTCCAGCACCTTCTTGCTGACCTTGGCCCCGAAGGTCTGGATGTACTGGTCGTCAAAAAGGTCCAGCACGTACCGTCTGATAAGGCTGGTCTTGCCCACCTCCCCGTCCCCTAGGAGGCAGATCTTCTTCACAAACTGTCGTTTAACCATCCCGTCCCCTCTATAAGGCCAGCGTCTATTTATTCATTTTCAGTCATCAGATTTGGCCGGGCAGGAAGGGAATAAATTTTGATCGGGCGGATCGCAAACGCACGCCGTCCGCACATCATCCCCGACATCGTTGGGACCAATCTCGAAATGATGTATTGGCACCAGCGTCTTCGCGTCTTCAAGGGTGTTCAGGTCAGGAATGCCCCCTCTCCACCGATCACCAGGTCGGACCCGCGAACGATTACATGTACTGGAATTCAGAATTCCTGTCATGCATAGCCACGACAAAAGGTTCAGCGAGGTGCTGGTCGCTGATGTGTATGACAAGCTGGTGCTCAAGGCCTCACAGGTCAAGTAGGACACGACCATCGGGGAGGCGATCGAGAAGATGCTGGCCAATCCCCTTTCCAGGAAGGTCTACGTGGTCGATGAGGATGGAAGATACGCGGGGACGGTGAGCACCGAGACGATCCTGCGCCTGATGGGCTACAGGCTCGGGGTGCGGGACAGCGGGGGTCTGTCGTTCTACCGTTTCCTGCGTGACATCCTGAAGGAGGAAGTCGGTCCCCTCATGGTCAAGGGAAGGACCGTCACCAAGGACGAGAAGATCACCTCCGCGATGAAGAAGATGATCGAGGACCATCTGAACGACCTTCCGGTGGTCGATGGGGAGAACAGGC
>CAZXTA010000115.1:0-5805 GCA_964642865.1 uncultured Methanomassiliicoccus sp.
CAGGCTCAGTATGTCGTAGGATTCCTCGGGGGCGGACATGATGATCCTCTTGGAGTCCATGACGTCCACGATCTCGAAGCGGAACCCATTGTGGGCCCTGGGGTCGATGACCAACCCAGTGGTGGTGAAGGGGTCCATGAAAATGCGAGAAAGGGGCATGGAGTAGGCCGAGGGCTCGGTCTTGTCGGCCATGAAGAACACGACGGGCTCGGCGCCCCTCTCCACGAACTCCACTTCGGCCGCCCCCGGGCCCATGCCACGGATATTGCCGCTGAACGCGTCGGAAAGTATGTCCTGGCCGGCGGCGTACATCTTCATCTGCTTGGCCAGCTTGGAAGCTTCCTGGAAGGCGGACCAGGCGAGCGCGTGGACCTCCTTGTTGTTCTCACCCTTATTGTGGGTCATGAACAGGTTGATGTCGTCGCCCACCCGGGTCACGTAGAAGTCGTTGATGATGCCAGACCTGACACCTTCAGCGAGCAACTGCTCGCATACCTTCATCATCTTCGGATGCGGTCTAGAGTGCCCGGCGACCGATCCTACGTCAGCCTTTATGACAGAGACAGTGACCTTCTGTGACATGATCTTCCCATACCTTGGTCCCTCAGAATTACTGCGTGGATATATAATGTTTGATGAACTCACCACGTTAAATGACGAGTTAAAAAATAAGGATGAATTAAAAAAATCGGGGTGGGGTCTGGTCTACTCCACCTTGATGGCCGTGACCGGACATGCGTCCTCGGCCTTCTTGACGCAGTCCTTCAGGTTGTCCGGGACCTCGCCCACGGAAATATCTCCCTTCTGGTACATCTGCTTGATGTTAGAGTTCCCATCGTCGCCCTCCATGAAGACATCTGGGCATTCGTCCTCGTAGCATATTCCGCAGCCGGTGCATTCCTTTTGGTCAATAGTGATCTTGACTGGCATGAGGGGGGCATTTTCTCCCAGTTGACATTAAGGTTTCGGTCCGCCTTTCGTTAACGACGATGATTGCCTTGGCCGTCAATTCATATATAAAAAAGAGGCATTATCGAGCCATTCGATCCCGAGGTGTAAAAATGCTGTACGATTCCAAATCCATTACCGCAAGCGAGTATGACAAGGAAATCACTGTGGAGGGCTGGGTCCAGGAGGTGCGCAACCTCGGCGGCATATCCTTCCTCATCTTGCGCGACCGCTACGGAGTGGTACAGGTCACCGCCCCCAAGAAGAAGATCTCACTGGAATTGCTACAGGCCATCAACTCCATCTCCCGGGAATCCGTGGTCCGGGTGACCGGGACCGTCAAGCCGAGCACACAGGTGAAGAGCGGCTACGAGATCATACCCTCCTCCTTGATGCTGCAGAGCCCGGCCCTGACCCCCCTACCCATGGGCGTGGTGGACAAGGTGGAGGTGGAGACCGAGACGCGCTTCAACCATAGGTACATGGACCTGCGCAAGCCGGAGGTGCGGGCGATCTTCGAGATCAAGTCCCTGACCATGCGACTGATCGACGAGTACCTGGCTGACAACGGCTTCGTGGAGGTGTTCACCCCCAAGCTGGTCGCTTCCGGCGCAGAGGGCGGCGCTACATTGTTCAAGATCGACTACTTCGGCAAGGTGGCCTATTTGGCGCAATCCCCCCAGCTCTACAAGCAGATGCTCATGTCCACCGGGCTGGACCGGGTGTTCGAGATCGGACCGGCCTTCAGGGCCGAGCCGTCCGATACCGCCCGGCACGTCTCGGAGTTCGTAAGCTTTGATGGGGAGATGGCCCACATCGACTCCCAAGCGGACGTGATGGCCATGATCGAGGGATGCATGCAGTTCGTCATCTCGGAGGTCAAGGAACGCGGGGCGCGCTCTTTGGAGGTCATGGGAAGAGAGATGATGATACCCAAGGCGCCCTATCCGGTGCTGTCCTATGAGAAGGCCGTGGGCTTGGTCCAGGGCACCGGTTTCAGGATCGATCTGGGTGACGACATGGGTACGGAGGCGGAGAAGCTGCTGGGGGACCTCATGGCCCAGGACGGCCACGAGAGGTACTGTATATTCGAGTATCCGGAGGAGGCCAAGCCGTTCTATATCATGGAGAAGGATGGCACACCCTACTCCCACTCCTTCGACCTTGATTATAAGGGGCAGGAGATATCCTCCGGCGGGCAGCGCGAGCACCGATACGACCGACTGGTGCAGAGGATGGAGAAGAAAGGTCTCGATCCAAGGTCCTTCGGGTTCTACCTGAACGCCTTCGCTTACGGCATGCCGCCACACGGAGGTTGGGGGCTGGGCGTGGAGCGCATGGTGCAGAAGATGCTCGGCCTGAGCAACGTGCGGGAGACCATACTGTTCCCCAGGGACCGTAACCGGCTGGTCCCCTGAACCAACCTTTTCTTTTTTTGATGGAAGGCTGACCTGAACGAGTAAAATTATATTACTGATGAGATTCATATCCCTACTGGGATGCACTTGAGTTACGACGGAGTGGACGCTGAAGAGCACGAGCCCGGACCCATGGAGTTCGTCAGCTATCACCAGGCGTTCGGCCAGGACCTCATCGAGTTCTTCGTGGCCGGTGAGCCGGTGCCGCAAGGTTCCACGAAGGCCTTCTACATCAAGAAACTGGAGAGGGTGGTCACCACCCACACCAACGTCAATACCGAGGCCTGGAGGAATCGTATAGCTACCGAGGCCCAGCGGGCCAACGAGCTGCGGCCGCTGAACTTCTTCTGCGAAGACCGGCGGCTGGGCTACGAGATCGGCCTGGATTTCGTGTTCATCAAGCCCAAGAGCACCCCAAAGAAATGGAGGCACAACACCAAGCGCCCCGACCTGGACAAGCTGGTGCGGGCAGCCCTGGATGCCATCACCGATGTGCTGATTCCGGACGATTCTCAGGTGGTGCGCATCAGTGCCAGTAAGTGCTACGGGGAATGCGATCAAAACCCCGGGCTGCACATTTACGTCAGACGAGTGGAATAGGGCCTGGACCGGGATCTCTGCACTCATAGGGTTCATCATCTCCCGGGGGATCAGCTGACCCTCTTCTCTTCATCGATCCGATAAGCGGTCCAATGACTGGTGCGGTTACCTAATGCCGGGCAATAAACGTTTCCTTTGCGACGTGCTACGAGCTGGTTCGATGCAGGCAGGGCGATGATCACGGTCGGTCCGTCTGCTCAAACGTGAAGGCCCATTCGCTCCGATATAGTGAGAACGTTCGTATGGATGACATATCCATCCCCTTGATTTTAATAAACCGGGGATCGTTTTTCATTGGGGGTGAGGAACATGCATTGCCTACCTAGAGTGGCGAAGCTGACCTCGGAAGAGGTGCAGAGGATAATGGGGATCGAGAAGGCTCTCGGGGTGGTGCTGGTGGCATACGAAAGGCTTCCCACCTTCAGCACCCTTTCCGAGGCCGACCTGAAGAAGATCCAGTCCCTGGAAAGACAGATAGGCGTCAAACTGGTCGCCCTCGATTGACCGGAACGAACGCGTGGACGCCCGAAACGCCCCTCCCTTTCTTTTCCCATGACGTGTTTCACGCTAGTATCGACGTCCTCGCGCGGTCACAGGTGGAGCGTGTATTGTCCGAAAATGGACAAGCTCATTGCGGGGTTGCTGAATGCCGAACAGTACGATTATGCCCTGTTCCGTGATAATCATCAACTCTGCGATAGCGCAAGAGGGAAGCATATGAACCAACAGCCCTTGGAGTCGATGAAGAGCAATTTCGTGGGAGTGCCCTACTCCCTGTGCGTGGCCCATGAGATAACCTCGGAAGGATACGGCTTCTGCGTGTCCTGCGAGACCGGGACCATCACCGATATCTTCCAGCCCTTGGCCGAGGAGTGAGAAGAGTGCCACTACCGTCCACCTTCCTCAGTAGACGGCAACAAGTTTGAACTGACCTTAGGTCTATGGCTTTTACATGAACAGCGCCATAGTGGCCATCAACAACGACATCGGGGCGGAGAACAAGGTCATGGATTCCCTGTGCCAGATGCCCGCTGTGCAGGAATGCTACATGGTCTACGGCGTGTACGACATGGTGGCCAGGGTGCAGGCCTCCAGCGAGGAGGACCTGAATCGTATCGTCTCCTCCATAAGGGCGATCCCCGGGGTGCGTTCCACGCTCACCCTAGTGGTGTGCAAGGAGCACAAAAAGTAAGGATTAGGTCGTGATTATGGAGAAGAGGTTTACTTTTGGACAAGTTCTCCCAAGACCTTGAAATACTAATGGCCAAGCTTATCTCCGGCTGCGATAGTCGTAGCGAGGAGGCCCTACGCAGGCTGGAGCAGCGGCTGTTGGACCTCAAGGAGAAGAACCTGCTCAAGATCAATCACTCCGTACTGGAGATGATCGTCGCCAAGTACCTGATCATGGACGGTTATGAGGTGAACCTTGAGCACATGATCGACGCCGGGCTGAGCTGTGACGTCTATGCCCGGAAGGGGGATGGGGTGCTCATCGTGGAGGTGGAGACCGGGTACGTGCCCCCGGCCCACGCCCTGGACCCCATGGATTACATTCAGGCCAGGATAGCGTCGAAGATCGCCCGGTACAGCAACCATTGCCATAAGTTCTCCCTGGCCGCGCCGCCGCATTACGTCATGCCGGTGATGTCCTTTTTCAACCGCCCGCCACGGGACCGCTCCCCGGAGGAGGCGGCAATGGTGAAGCACTACTGCGACCTGTACTACAAGAGCCCCCCGGTGAGCATCGAGGAGATAATGAACTCCCGCATACACAGTGTGTCCATTATCGATGTGGAGAACGTCATCCTGCGGGACATGGCCCCGGACGAATACATCAACCTGACCGTCGATTGGTACCTGTGAGGTGTTGAGATGAGCGTGGAGGCCGTCCTTTTCTTCCTTGCATCTGTGGCCGTGATCTCTTTATCCGGAGTTCTGATGCCTGGCCCGGTCTTCGCCGTCACTATCACCTGCGGCTATAACGACCGTCAGGCGGGATGGAAGATCGCCCTCGGTCATGCCCTGGTAGAGTTGCCGATCATTGTTGGTATATTCTTCGGCCTCAGTGCATTGCTGCGGGACGACGCCATATTCGGCATCATCGGTCTGCTCGGGGGATCGCTGCTCCTTTACATGGGGTGGGACATGGTGCGCACGCGCAAGGAAATCGTGACCAGTTGTGACATCCATTACAAGGATCCCTTCTGGGCCGGGGTCATGACCACCGCGTCTAACCCGGCCTGGCTGATCTGGTGGGCCACCATCGGCGCCGCTCTGATCACCACCGCCGTGACCTTCGGCTGGTGGATGCTACCCCTGTTCGCCTTCGTGCATATAACCTGTGACATGATATGGGAAGGCCTGATCGCCCTGACGGTCTTCGACACCAAGGAAAAGTGGGACCACCGGTGGCATCAGCACCTGATCGCCGGTTCGGGCGTTCTCATGATCGCTTTCGCGATGATGTTCATCCTCAACGCCCTGAACATACTGCTGTGACCTGCACCTTTTTAAATCCCTCCGGGGTTATCGATATGCGAAGATGTCCAGGGCCTACAAGGACCACAAGATCTATTGCTGCTTCGCATTGAATCGGCTGGTGGCCGAACTAGGTATAGACCTGTACCAGCAGGACCTGGAATCGAAATTGGACCGACTTTTAACAGAGGACCATCACGGCATCTCTAAGGAGGAGGTCAAGCACGAGATCCGCTCCAACCACTTCATGACCAACAAGGTCATCGAGAAGCTGGAGGAGGATGGACTGGTGACGGTTGAAAAGGACGAGGGACGTTACCAGCTGCGCATCACCCGCCAGGGCGTGCTGTACATTCGCAAA
>CAZXTA010000116.1:0-5769 GCA_964642865.1 uncultured Methanomassiliicoccus sp.
CGGACGCAACAAGATCGACGTCACGGGTGAGTGATAAATTTATCAATTATAAATTCTAATTAATAATTATTAAAATCATTTTGATATATTTTGAAAATGCCATTATACAAATGCTGCATTAACGATTATAAATATTTTTAACAAATTATTTATACAACACTGCTTCATAGTTTTAACATAAATTCTTTAATAAATAATAGGTGTTAACATGAAAGAAGAAGTAATGGGTTTCCTGATGGTCATCGCAGGCACGATAATGCTGATAGTGCTCGGCATCATCTATTTCGCCGTCACCCTTCTGATCATCAAGGTTGCCGTGGATGTCATATTCGAGACCGGGGCACTGGACGCTAACTGGGGCGCCTTGGCCGCGGCCCTGCTGACCATGGCCTCCATGCTTGGTGGATCGATGACCAAGGGATCGAAGATATTCATGAAGCAGTGAACAAACCACTTCCCCGATTTTTTTATTCCTCGATTTATTATCAACTTGAGGAATGATCTTTCCATGAACAGAACCAAGGACACGGAGGTGATGCTTTCCATCATGATCGAGGCCGACTTCATCACTGCGGTCATCGTTGCGGTGTCTTTCCGTGTTCCATTGAAGACCTTCGATTTCTAGGAGGCCCCGGTGAGCGTCTAGGGAAAGGTCCGAACCTTGTAACTTTCGGTGGACGTCGGGGTCAATGTCCAGAGCTTCGGAAACAATGGGGAGAGCTTGATCGACACGACGTCCGAGACCACTAGAGCCATCTTGATGTTGAACGTGAACGTCACCCCGAAAATGGCGACCAGGAACACCATCAGTTTTTCTGAGGCGGAATTGTCGCCCCACGATTCTCCCAGCACCAGCTGCTGGACAGCGCCCCACTGGACGAGGACGGTAGGAAAGAGTGTGATCAGCACAAGGCGCGCATGCGCTGCACCTCCCGGAACCGTATGATGATGTCCTTCATGACCACCTGCAGCCCATAGGCAGATAAGAAATTCTGGCTGGGAACAATTCAAATAAACCTGGCGAACCATATCGACACGGGGTGCGTGTGAAACACAAGGTGGAGAGGACCGAGGAGCAGTGGAGGGAGAAACTGAGCCCGGAGGAGTACCGGGTGCTTAGGAAGAAGGATACGGAGGCCCCTTTCACCGGTAAGTATCACCAAAGCAAGGACCGGGGCATCTACGTGTGCGCCGGTTGCGGCAAGGTGCTCTTTTCGTCCGAGGACAAGTTCGATTCTGGCAGCGGCTGGCCTAGTTTCAGTAGGCCGGTGGACGAGGTGGAGGAGAAGCGCGACCTCGGTCACGGCATGGTGCGCACTGAGGTGCTGTGCCCCGATTGCGGGGGCCACCTCGGCCACGTCTTCAACGACGGTCCTGCACCGACCGGACAACGCTACTGCATCAATTCCGTATCCATCAAGTTAAGGCCAAAGGAGTGAGCGGATGGAGAGGAAAAGTTATCGACTGATGCATAGGCAGACCACCAAGAAGGTGGGAATGCCCCCTGGATCATTGGTCTACATCGGTGACAGCGGGCCATCGTCCACCATCATCTCGGTGCTCGATTATACTGAGATGGATCTGGTGGAGAAGACCGGCATAACCATCGAGGAGTGCTTACCGCTGAGGAACAGCCCCAGCATAACCTGGCTCAACTTTTCCGGCCTGGCCGATGTGGAGGTAATACGTAAGCTGGGGGAGGAGTTCGGGCTGCATTCCCTGGTCATGGAGGACATACTTCATACCGGCCAGCGGCCGAAGCTGGAGCAATACGATAATTACATCTACCTGGTGGTCAAGATGGTCTACCGGGGGGATAATGGCGAGGAGATCGGCTACGAGCAGCTTTCCGTGGTCCTGGGTAAGAGCTATGTCCTCTCCTTTCAGGAAAGGGAGGGCGATGTCTTCAACGACATCCGCGAACGCATACGCAGCAGCAAGGGACGATTGCGCAGGTCCGGGGCCGATTATCTGGTCTACTCCATGCTTGACTCTGTGGTGGACAACTACTTCCCCGCCATGGAGAAGATAGGCGATCGGGTGGAGGACATCGAGGAGAGGTTGTCCGAGGACCCCAACCCGGATATTCTAGGGGAGATTTATCGCCTCAAGAGGGAGGTGCTTTTCCTTCGCAAGTCCATCTGGCCCATCAGAGAGGTGATAGCCACATTCATGCGCCAGGATACCGAGCTGGTGTCCCCTGGTACCAATACCTATCTACGTGATGTCTACGATCATTCCATTCAGGTCATGGATGTGGTCGAGACCTACTCGGACATGCTCTCCGGGCTTCTGGATGTTTACATGTCGACCGTAAGCAACCGCATGAACGAGATAATGAAGACGCTGACCATAATCGCCACCATATTCATTCCGCTGACCTTCATCGTGGGCCTCTATGGCATGAACTTCAGATTCATGCCTGAGTTGAGCAATAAACTGGCCTACCCCTTGATATTGATCGGCATGACCGGCATCTCTGCGCTCATGATCTACTATTTCCGCCGGAAGGGGTGGCTCTGAGCGGAGGACCATGGACATACTGACGATACTGGTTGTGTTCGGCATCCTGCTCTCCCTGCTCTTCGCCTTCACCAACGGCTACAACGACGCCGGGGCGGACGTTGCCACGATAGTATCCTCGGGGGCCGCCTCGGTCAAAGGAGCGTTACTGACCGCATCGCTGTCCAATTTCATCGGGGCCATGATCGGGGGGAGCGCGGTGGTGCTGACCATGCAGGGGGTGCTCAGTGCGGATGTGGGAGAGAACATTGCCCTGGCCATCTTCGCCGCGGTGGCCGCGTCCAACCTGTGGAACCTTATCACCTGGTACTACGGCATCCCCTCTTCCTCCACCCACGCCCTGATCGGCGGCCTGATCGGTGTGGGCCTGTCCTTGCGCGGGCTCTCGGGGGTCAGCTGGGGTTGGGAGGAGCTGTTCTCAGGGCATCTGACCGGGGTGGTCAAGGTCATGGTTATCCTGCTGGTCTCGGTGCTGTTCGGATTCATAGGTGGATACCTGCTGATGAAGCTGACCCGGTTGCTATTGCGCCGAGCCTCGATGACAATCAACGTCCATTTGAAGAGATTACAATGGTTCACTACTGGCACTCAGACCCTGGTGCACGGGGCCAACGACGCCCAGAAGCAGATGGCCATCATCGTCCTGCTACTGATGGCCGCGGGGGGGACCTCGAACCTTAGCGTTCCGCTGTGGGTGCGGGCGGCCTGCGCCCTGGCCATTTCCTTGGGGACCTTAGGAGGAGGTTACCGCATCATGCGCACGGTAGGGCGCAAGATCTTTAAGATACGGCCGGTGCACGCCCTGGTGGCACAGACCAATTCCTCCCTGACGGTACTATTCTCCACCCTGCTGGGAGCGCCTGTGTCCTCCACCCAGGTGGTGACCTCCGGGGTCATGGGGGTGGGTACCGCGGAGAACCGCAAGATGGTGCACTGGCGAGTGGGCAAGGACCTGGTGGTCTCCTGGTTCCTAACCATTCCAGCCACCGCCCTGCTGGCGGCAACATTGATCATAATACTTAGAAATATGATGGGGGTGTGAAATGAACAAGAGCAAGGGGCTGTTGGACGGGCTGTTCCCGCCCAGATACGATTTCCACGCCATGCTGGTGGCCCAGGCGGAATCGACCGCCAAGGGAGTGGAACTGCTGCTGTCGGCTTTGAAGGGAGAAGGGGACCATCAACTGCGTTCCCTACAAGAACTTGACCGCCAAACGGACCGCTTGCGACATGACATGGAGAGGAAACTGGGGGAAGCATTCTCCACGTCCTTGGACCGACAGGACATCTACAGCGTGTCCAGACAGATGGAGGCGGTACTGAACTTCGCCCGCTCCACCCTACTGGAGATGGACGCCTTCGGGGTGCAGAAGGACCGTTGCATGCTGGACATGGCCGAGCACCTGCTGATAGGCACCAGGGAGGTGGTCCAGGCGGTGAGGGGGCTCGGTCAGGGATTGGAGAGGACCGACCATCTCATTCTGAGTATGAGAGAGGAGGAGGCGCATATCGAGGAGACCTACATCCTAGGGATGCAGGAGGTTTTTCTTTACCCCGACCATATCATGGTCCTGAAGAAGCGGGAGATATACCATCACCTGAAGGATGCTGGGAGAGCGCTGAGCGTCATGGCGGACATCCTGCACCGGGCGGCCTACGGCCTGGGCTAGAGGTCCACGGTGCCGACGATGCGCAGCTTACCGCCCTCCAGGTAATGTGCCACCGCCCTCGAGCCGACCCGGTGGATGAGCGGCCTCTCCAGGGCCAGTACCACCTGCGGTCTGCGAGGCTCTCCGCTGACCGAGGTGACCCGACAGGGCAGGAACTGCATCCAGTGCCCCAGGTGCAATACCATCCCCTCCTTGATCGGCGATTGCCAGTACCTGACTAGGTCCAACCCCACCGTCAGTTCGGAGGTCATCTTAATCTCCGGGTCATTGGTCAGGACGAAGCCACGGTCTAGGTCTTCGGCGTCGATGTTCTTGAGCGCTAGGCCGACCCTGTCCCCTTCATATGCGACATCGAAATCGTCGTCGTGCTTCTGTATGGAGCGCACCTGAGCCGTGCATTCGGTAGGCAGCACCTTCAGCTCGTCATGGCGGTTTATGACGCCCTTGGCCACGTAGCCCAACACCACCGTTCCCACCCCCTTCACGTTGAAGTGGTGGTCGATGGGCACGGTTCCCCTGCCATCATTCTCGTTCCTCACCTTGGCGGCCTCCTCGAGCAGGAACTCGCGTAGGAGGATGGG
Organism: uncultured Methanomassiliicoccus sp.; assembly: GCA_964642865.1. Taxonomy (GTDB): domain Archaea; phylum Thermoplasmatota; class Thermoplasmata; order Methanomassiliicoccales; family UBA472; genus UBA472. The sequence continues at coordinate 4,775 of CAZXTA010000116.1, forward strand.
GTCGTCGGCCATGTAGATGTAGTTGGTGAGCGTGGTGTCCTTGAGCAGGGGGGCGATACGGTCCGGGGTCAGGTAATTGCGCAGGATGAACACGCCTCGTTTCACCCCCACACAGTCCAGCATGAGCAGGGTTTCCCCCAAAGCGGTGTTGATCTCGTCCACCACCACTAATGCCATCTTCGCTAGATTGACGCAGAAGTACAGTGAATTGATCCGTTCCGGGTACTTCGATGGCTCCAATATGCTGACCGTGTCGTGCCCCTTCTTCAGATCGTAGATGGTGATGTCGCTGACGGTCCCCTTCTTTCCCAGTTCCTTGGCGTAACCAGGGGTGCCGACCGCCGCTACGTTGAGATTTCCCATGAACGGAGGCAATCCCTGTAGGAACATTAGCCTTTCGTCGAGCCAAGCGTTATCTATCCCCGCGCATAATGTACCAAGGAGAGGATGTTCGAGCACGTAGATTTGGACAAACGCCTAAACCAGAAGGAGTTTGATAGGATCGCCTCGGACCTGAAGGACCGCATGGGCGAGCTTCAGCGCAAGGCCCTGGATACCAGCATGCCAGTAATGGTGGTCTTCGAGGGCTGGGACACCGTAGGCATGAGCGAGACGGTGAACAAGTTCATCATGCCGCTGGACCCGCGAGGCTTCCTGGTGCACCCCATTTCCACCCCCAATTTCGAGGAACGTTCCCGGCCGTTCCTCTGGCGCTTCTTCATCCGCATCCCGGCCAGGGGACGCATCGCGGTCTTCGACCGGTCCTGGTACTTTCGCTCCTTGGCCCGGGCGGTAGAGCGCAAGGAGGATGAAGCCCGGCAGGTCTGGCGGGAGATATCCGAGTTCGAGGAGATGTTATCCCAGGACGATTACCTCATCATGAAGTTCTTCCTGCACATCGGCAAGAAGGAGCACAAGAAAAGGTTGGAGAGATACCGGGAATCCGATCTGGACCAGTGCGGCATCAGCGACCCGGAAATTGATTTCTTTAAGAA
>CAZXTA010000117.1:0-5764 GCA_964642865.1 uncultured Methanomassiliicoccus sp.
ATCCTGACCCGCCTGCGAGAGGGGGAGCGCATGGAGGCCATCGTGGAGATGAGGGTCGGCGAGGTGATGGACGATGCCTTCCCCATTGTGAACGAGAACACCCCCATCGAGGCGATCACCGCCCTGCTCAGCAGTTCCCACGCGATCATGGTGACCAGGCATGGAGAGATGACCGGGATCATCACCTCCGCCGACCTGCTCAAATTGCTTTAATATTATTCGTATAGGAATTACCTCTCGTTGCGCAAAATGAACATGTCCAGATCGTTTGGTATGAGCGTGTTCGGAAATATTCCCCGTGCTTCGATCAAAAGCGGTGCGGCATCCTCGTACCGCCCGCTGATGTGCACTAGATATAAGGTCCCTACCCGAGCCTCCCGGGCAAGCGACGCGGCGTCCTTGGCCGTGCTGTGCCCGTAGGTCCTGGCCTTCTCCTCCAGATCAGAGGTCACGGTGGCCTCGTGCACAAGCACATCGGCCCCCCGGCTGGCCTTTAGCATCTCCGGGCAGGGGGCTGTATCTCCGCTGTACACGAAACGGAAGCCCTGACGGGGCGGGCCCAATACCATCTCCGGGGTGACGGTGATCTGGCCCACCTTCACCTCCTCCCCCCGTACCAGGCGAGAAAAGTCGGGTCCTTCCGGGACACCCAGGGCTAGGGCCCTCTGGGGATCGAACCTACCAGGGCGCTCCTCCTCCTGGTAGACGAAGGCCAGGGAGGGTACGATGTGCTCGGTGCGCACGGCCTCCACGGTATACCCCTTCCCCTCCACCCTCTGACCCGGGATGAGGTCGTGTCCGGTGATCTCGTACTGCCGATCGAACACCCCTAGGGAAAGTATCTTGTCCACCAGTTCGACGGTGCCTTGCGGACCGAAGATGTCCAACGAGGCGGTCCGGCCGTAGAAGTTCATGGACTGGATGAGCCCGGGCAACCCTAGAAAGTGGTCCCCGTGATGGTGACTTATGAAGATGCGTTCGATGCGCATGAAGGAAACCGAGGAGGACATCAGTTGCCTCTGGGTCCCTTCCCCGCAGTCGAAGAGCAGCACCTCCGGCCCTAGCCGCAGGGCTATGGCCACGCTGTTGCGCTTTGTGGTGGGCACGCTGCCGCCGGTCCCCAGGAAGGTCAGGTCCATGCTCCTCCATTCCCCTTGCCGGCTATTACGGTTTCCTCCCGACGTCTAAGGAAGCGGTTGCCGATCATGAACACGATGAGACCTAACACGGCGAGGATGGTGGCGATGTACATGGCGCCGTGATAACCAAGGGCGAAGACGATCATTCCCCCGACCAGCGCGCCGATGATGGCCGAGATGCTCAGGGACGATTGCAGCAGCCCGGAGGCGGTGCCCTTCTCGTCGTTCCTCTCCATCAGGTACTTGATCGAGCCCACGTACAGACAGGACCAGGCGGCGGCTAGGGTCACCTGCATGGGAATGATCTCCTCAGGCCGGGTGGCCAGGGTGTAAGAGGGGAAGGTCAGGATGGACATGATGAATCCGGCCATGACCAGGTGGTTGGTCTTGAAGCGGTCGATGAAGCGCATGAAGATGAACTGCCCCGCGGCGTTGATACCGTATATGAGACCGATCAAAAGCATGCTCGCCCCCAGGTCGGCCAGGAAGATGGGGTACACCACCCAGATCATGTTGGCCCCGGTGTGGCGGAACATGACCGAGAGGTATACTGGGAAATTATGCTTGATTATGGCCACGGGGAAAAGGGGGACCTTGTGCACCTTCTCCTCCCTAAAGGTCATACGCAGCGATAGCAGGTAGGCCAGGAAGAGCATGATGGAACTGGCCAGGAATATTTCGTAGTACACGCCGATGAAGCCGGCCACGAAGGTGCCCACACCGAAGCCCAGGCTGCCGTAGGCGGTGAAGCGACCCACCTTGCCCTCGGTCTCGTAAACGTGGGCCAGCAGCGCCGAGGGATAAATGCCGGCGCAGAGGCCCACCATGATGCGCACCACCGCCAGGGACTCGGTGCTGTTGACAAAGACCAGCAGGAACAGGGCCACGCATGTGAGCGCTAGACCTCCCTGTAAGTAGAGCCTCCGGCCGTGCACGTCCGAGGCCCGACCGAAGATGAAGGAGGAGGCGAACAGGGCCAGACTGAAGGAGGCGGTGATGACCCCGATCTCCACCGTGTTGGCCCCCAGATCGTCCCTCAGCATGTTGGGGATGAGCAGGGCGGCGCCGGACAGACCGGCACTGGAGAGGACCTGAATGTAACCCGCCTTCATGTCCCGGGTGATTCCTTAGAAGATATTATCCTTTGCTTTTGCGTCCCAGGGTCCCCAATTGACGGTCCTTTTTAGAGAGCTTCTTGTACTCACGGTAATGCTCCTTGCACAGATGTACCCGCTTTAGGCCTTCGTCCACCTTCAGGCCAGCATCATAGGCCGCTTCCCCTGAGATGGAGCGCTCGGCCTCGGATCCGCATCCCTTCACCGAGCAAGCTTTGATGTCCTTCATAGCGTGACGGGCTTCCACCATGCACCTGGAACCTCCTTGGCCGATATAATAGGATTGCCTCTAAGGGGATATCCTTATGCCACCTCCCATGAATAAACGTACATGAACGATCGCAAGAAGGTGCTGATCTGCGTGGACGGCTCAGAGAATTCCCTGAGGGCGGTGGAGCTAGCCCGTGACCTGCTCATATCAGTGGACGCTTACTTTTCGCTGTTGGTGGTGGTCACCCCTATGGACTGCGACTACTTCATGGAGAAGACCGCCCCTATCTGTGATGTGGATGGAATAGGCCATGCCAAGTCGCAGGCGGCGGTGTCGCTGCTGGAAGAGGCCGCTGCGCAATATTGCCTGAGCATTCTGACCGGTAATCCGGCCGAGGTCATTCTGAAAATGTCCAACCGACACTCGCTGGTGATCATGGGGCGTAAGGGCTCGAGCTCCTTCCCTTCAATAACACTGGGCGGGGTGGCCGGGCAGGTCAGCCAGAACATCAAGGTGCCACTGCTGTTGGTCCCCTGAGGACGGTCTCAGGGGCATCCAAAGTATTTTTAGCCGGTCGGTCATCTCCGGACCGTCGTTCCAGAGGTTTCAATATGATCAAGATAGCCCCGTCGATATTATCCGCCGACTACGCCCGACTAGGCGAGGAGGTCCGTCGTCTGCAGAGCGCCAAGGCCGACTGGGTGCATGTGGACGTCATGGACGGGGTGTTCGTGCCCAACCTGACCATCGGCTCGGACGTCATAAGGGCCCTGCGTCCCCACGCCACCATCCCCTTTGACGTGCACCTAATGATCGAGATGCCGGAGAGGTACATCGAGAGGTTCGTGGAGAGCGGGGCGGACTACATAACGGTGCACGTCGAGGCCACTCACGACATCAGGGGCGTCCTGCAGAGGATCCGCCACCTGGGCCGCCGGCCGGGACTTTCGCTGAACCCCGGCACCGACCTAGCCAAGGTGCAGCCCTATCTGGAGGACATCGACCTGCTGCTCATCATGACCGTACAACCCGGTTTCGGCGGTCAGTCCTTCAAGCCCGAGGTGTTGCCGAAGATCGTTCGGGTGGGGGAGCTGAAGGACGAGCTAGGACTGGACCTGGAGATAGAGGTTGATGGCGGGATCAACCGGGAGACGGGAAAAGCGTGCTCCGAGGCGGGAGCCACCGTGCTGGCCGCCGGTTCCGCCCTCTTCAAGGCCAAGGACATGAAGGCCGAGATCGAACTTTGGCACCGTTTCTGAGCGGTCGGAGCAATAGCAAGTATAATAACGGTGAACCGGAATCTAGGGCGAACCTGTCGTATTTAAAAGATAGGTTCCATACAACTCGTGAGAATGATCCTACCATGGCACGAATAGGTTCAAAAAAATCATTGGTGGCCAAGCTGGGCATCAAAGAAGGTCAGAGAATTCGAATAATCAATGCTCCGTCCAAATACGACCAGGCCTTAGGCCGCCTGCCCAAGAACGTGATCGAGACCAGTGGCAGCGAGTCCGAGCTGGACTTCGTCCAATTGTTCACCTCCTCGGAGGAGGAGCTGAGGAGGGAGTTCCCCAAACTGATGCGTTCGCTCAAGAAGGACGGCATCATCTGGATATCGTATCCGCGTACATCCTCCAGTATAGAGTCCGACCTCACCGGTTTCTGCGTTAGGGAAGTGGGCACCGGGCACGGCATGGCCGAGGTCAAGATATCCTCACTGGACGAGGATTGGGCTGGCATCAAGTTCGTGAACAAGAAGAGGGACATGGACTGAACCCAGTAAGATCGGGGCTAGTAAAGTTCATATCGATAGGTCGGTATTGCGGGGTGTGATATTGCATAGAATGTCTGGCAGGCAGATGGCCGTTTTCCTGACCTTCATCGTCCCGCTGCTTTTACTGTTGGGGGCCATCATTGTGACCACGAACATTTGGATCATCATGCTGGCCATCCTGTGGATGGGCGGGGGAATGATGATGCTGTACCTTCCCCGCAACGACGTTTGATCATGCCTTACGTCCGAAGGCCACTTTACGCTCCACCCGGGTGATGCGTACCTTCATCGTCTCCCCGGGATTGACGTCCGAGACGATTATCACCAATCCGTCGATCTTGCCGATGCCGTCGCCCCTCTCTCCGATATCGGTGATGGTGACATCATAGACCTGTCCCTCCTTCACCGGCCTCCTGCCGGCAGGTTCCTGCCCGTCCCGCATATTGTTCACATTGGTCGCTTGGACAATAACTTTATGGCCGTGGAACATAGACGTATGGGAACATGGGAGTCAACCTTTCCAGCCTGGTCATCGCCAAGGACCTTGAACCGCGAGACCTGATGGGTTATACCGTGGCCATAGATGCCTACAACGCCATCTATCAGTTCCTTTCGGTCATACGCCAGCCGGACGGCACCCCCCTGATGGACCCCCGGGGACGTGTCACCTCCCATCTCGAAGGGCTGTTGAACCGCAACGCCAACCTAGTGGAGATGGGGGTGCGTCCGTCCTACGTGTTCGACGGCATATCCCCGGAGAAGAAGGAGACAACCATACGCGAACGGCGGGAGCGGCGGGAATCGGCAAAGAGGGAATGGGAGCAGGCCAAGGAGGAGGGGGACCTGCGCAAAGCCTATTCCAAAGCCACCCAATCCTCCCGCATCACCAACGAGATAGTGCAGTCCTCACGCATATTACTGACCCACCTGGGCATACCGGTGGTACAGGCCCCCGAGGAGGGCGAGGCGCAGGCCGCCTACATGTGCGAAAAAGGCGACGTGTGGGCTTCCGCCTCCCAGGACTTCGATTCCCTGCTCTTTGGCGCACCGCGGCTGCTACGCAACCTGACCCTCTCCGGCCGGCGCAAGATGCCTGGCAGGGAGGAGTACCGCGAGGTGCGCATCCAGATCATCGACCGCCAGGAGACCCTGTCCTCCCTGGGCATCGACGGAAGACAGCTGGTGGACCTGTGCATACTGGTCGGGACGGACTTCAACCCCGGGATCATGGGGGTGGGGCCCAAGAAGGCGCTGAAATTGATCAAGCAGTACGGCGATCTGGCCTCGACCCTGGGATCGCTGGGGGTGGACCCGGAGGGCATGGAGCAGGTGGAGGCCATCTTTCTGCAGTACGAGCGCACCGATGACTACCGCCTGCAATGGACGCCCCCAGACCGGGAGAGGGTCCTGGACATGCTGTGCGGGGAGTACGGGTTCTCGGAGAAGAGGGTGGCCGGGGCCCTGGACAAGTACTGCTCCGGAAAGAAGGACCAGAGGCGCTTGGACATGTTCTAGGCCCTCGACG
>CAZXTA010000118.1:0-5696 GCA_964642865.1 uncultured Methanomassiliicoccus sp.
TACTGGAGATCTCGCGCCGATCCCTCAGCGAGAGCGAGGCCCAGGGCACTATCCTGCTGGTCCGCATGTCCAATCTGCTGGAGAGGCTGGGGGATCACGCCGAGGACATCGGGAACGTGGCCGCGGATATTGACAGGCGCGGAAGGGCCATCCCGAAGGAGCAGCTGCAAGAGCTGGGGCTGGTCTACGAGCAGCTGATGGCCAACATCGAGCAACTGGGCGACTGCGTCCTGAAAGTGAACGACGATATCAAGGCCAGGATCAAAATGGGAACGGCCACCATGAACGCCCTCATCAACACCATCTACCGGGAGCACATCAAGCGGCTGAAGGAGGCCAGCATATCCTCGGACTCCACCCTGCTAGAGCTGATGACCGTCTTGGAATCGACTAATGATAAGGTTCGGGAGCTGGCGGCCATGGCCTCGGAGTACTCCCACATCGTGGCCGGCTAGAGGCCGGACGCCATGAGATGTGCGAAATGAACGGACCCGTTTCATCAACCTCCGACCGTCTCAGACGATTTTCTCGCGGAAGCGAAGCAGCTCCCTCCAGAAGAAGGGGGTGAACAGTACCAGTACGGATATGAACTCCAGACGTCCAGCCCACATGGTGAAGAAAAGGACCATCTTGGCCGCGTCCGGGAGCCCGCCGAACGAGCCCGAGGGACCGATCTCACCCAGACCTGGACCTGCGTTTGACAGACTGGTCACCGCGGCGCTTAGGGAGGTGGTGGGGTCAATGCCCAGCAGGACTAGTACCATGACCGCGATGAGGGCGGTGGCGAAGTAGCACATGATCATGGCCATGACCGAGGACATGGCCACCTGGCTTAGCGATCGCCCGTCGATCTTGACGGTGAACACCGACCGGGGATGCACTGTTTTGTACAGGGCGGAGGAGATGAACGCCCGCGAGAGGTACACCCGGGCAACCTTCATACCGCCGGCCGTAGAGCCTGTGCATCCGCCGATGACCATTAGCGCGAAGATAAGGAATATCACCGCCCTGTCCCAGGTCAAGAAATTGGTAGTGACGAAGCCGGTGGAAGTGAGGATACTGATCACGTGGAACATGGAGGTGCGCACCCCCTCCTCCAGGCGGGAGAACTCGTTCCCCCAGAGAACGAAGGTGATGATGGCGGTGGCCGCCATGATTATGGACACATAAACACGGAACTCCGAGCTATTCCAGTAACGCCGGGGGTTGCGGGTGGTCATGGCCTGGAAGTGCAGGTAGAAGTTGGTCCCGGCCATGAACATGAATACGATAATTATCCATTCCACCACCGGTGAGTTGTAGTAGCCGATGCTGGCTGAATGGGGGGAGAGTCCTCCCGTAGACATGGTGGAGAACATGACGCAGAAGGAGTCGAACATGCCTATACCGGTCAGCAACAATAGACCAAGCTGCAATCCGGACAGCGAGATATAGATGTAGTGGAACTTGCGAGACTCCTCCTGTATGCGCATAGAGAAGTTCTGCACGTCCAGCCCGGGGAACTCGTTCTTGAAGAGGTTACGACCGCCCACGCCCAGCATGGGGAAGATGGTCACGAATATCATGATCACTCCGGCACCACCGAGCCATTGGGTGAAGCTCCTCCAGAAAAGGATGCTCTTGGGCCAGGACTCGATGTCGGTCATTATGCTGGAGCCGGTGGTGGTGAAGCCGCTCATGGTCTCGAACAGGGCGTCCACCACACCCATTCCATGCAGCACGAAGGGTATGGCCCCCATGACCGTCAGCGCCAGCCATCCGGTGGCCACCACGAACATGGCCTCGGTGGGCCTAGTGGTCTCCGGCGGCCGATAGCGCATCAGCAGCATCGTCCCAGACAGGAAGGAGAGCAGTATGGGGAACAGCCACGGCCGAGTATCCTCCTGATAGATAATTGAGACCACGTAAGGGAACATCAGGGCGATGGTCATGTATATCAGCAGAATGCCGAAGATGTGCGGGATGGCGCTCTCCTTGCGGGCTATCTTGTTCAACAGCGAACTGAGGTCCACGTTCAGACGGTCGAACGAGTAGGCCAGGCGACCGAAGCCCCTCCTCAACTTACCGTAGCTACTGGTCATTCTCATACACCTAAGGACCGACCGGGATGTTGGCCTTGAACATCCATTCCAGTTTGGGTAGGGCCGAATGCAGGGCGTAGATGAAGACCTTGTCCCCCTCCTCGATGACCGTCTGGGAGTTCGGAATTATGGTCCTCTTGTCCTTGATCATCAGGGCGATGGAGGACATTTTGGGCATGTCGATCTCGCCCAGCTTCTTGCCGATGATGCGACATCCTGGAGCGACCTTGAGGTCGAAGAACTCCTCGGAGAACTTCTCCAGTAGCAGCATGACCTCGTAATTGTGTACCGTTTCCTTGATTATCTCGTTGGCCACCACGTGGTAATAGCCTACCGCAGCGTCGATGCCGGTCATGCTGAAGATCTCCTCGTACTCCCTCTTGGAATACCTGGATATAACCTTGGAAACCCCCAGGTGCTTTCCGATCAGGGACGCCAACAGGTTGTCCTCCTCGTTCTCCGTGGCGCATATGAGCACGTCTGCCATGCTGACGTTCTCGTTGCGCAGCACGGAAGGGTCTGAGCCGTCGTCGTTGATGATGACCGTCCGTCCCAGCCTCTTGGCCAGGACCTGGCAGCGGCCCTCGTCGTTCTCGATGAGCTTGACCGACAGCTTTTCCTCCTCCAGCATGGTGGCCAGGTGCTCACCCACGATGCCGCCGCCCACAACCACTATGTCCTTGGGCTCGCGCACAACTCCCAGCATCTGGTTGAAGTCGATGATCGCCTGATCCTTGCCCACGATGGTGACCTCGTCCCCCTTCATTAACACATCGTTCTCGCTGGGCACGATGATCTGCTTCCCGCGGTGAATGACAACTATCTTACAATCGTCAGGTATGGGGAGCTCCCGCAGGGGAATCATGACCACCCCCTCCTTCCTGCCGGCCACCTTGAACTTGGCAAGCTCGACGCCTAGCGATGGTATGCTCTCGCAGCCGATGGCGTTCTCGAACATGGCGATGCGTTTCAACTTGACCGCGGTGAGGTACTCCGGGGAGATAATGTGGTCCACGTTGAGGAACTTGGATACCAATGCGCCCTCTATATAATCTGGGTTCCTCACCCTGGCCACAGTGATCACCTTAGGGTTGATCTGCTTAGCCATCATGCAGGTGAATATGTTGGTCTCGTCCCTCTCCGTTACGGCCAGCAACAGGTTGGTGTTCTCGTTTATGACCTCTTTGAGCACCTTGGGACTGGCCCCATTGGCGTTCATCGCGCCCACGTTCAGGTGGTTGACCACATAATCATAGCGTTTAATATCGTCCTCGATGACGATGACCGAATGTTGCTTGGAAAGCATCCTGGCTATTGTATATCCAACATTGCCCGCCCCGACCACAATGACCTGCATCCATCAACGCTCCGAACCATTGGACAATCTTAAACTGGATTCTGGGTAAAGAAGCTGTCGCCCTTTAAGAAGTATTTGGTCATGAAGAAGGATTGAGCAGCGTTCCACCGCCCTCGAAATATCCTGTTGAGACAAGGGAATGGTTTCTGGGTCACTTCTTCCCTATGATCTACTCACAGTACGGATCGCCCTTGGTCATCATGTGCTTGGAAACGAAGCGGTAGCCTGGACTGATGATGTCCAGATGCTCCAGATGGCGCATTCCAAAGACCTGCATGCCTCTGGCATCGCTTTGGACAGCGGGCAGCTGGTGTTCTTTACCACAACCCCTTCTGGCGAGGACTCCGGCACCTTTCCCTCTACCCCCATCATTCTCTCCCACATTCTGATGACCGAGACCGTGGCCATAGCGTCGTGTCCCTTGTACCCTTTCTCCTTCACGAACCTCTGGGCCCAATCACGACCGGTCTGTCTCATTGCCGGCACGTAGGCCTTCATGGTCGCCTCTGGACCCAATTCCTTCATCATGGTCCCGATCGCCCCCAACCACCATTGGCTCATGGCCTCGGACATCATCGCCTCCCTCTCGTCCCTGGTAACGCTTATCTACTTCAATTGTTCCATCGCCTCTTGGCTCCTGAGCGCACTAAAACCCTAAAAGGGGTCTTAGCGGGTCAAAGAAAAGAACGATCACAGGACCTAATGGGACTTCATGCATGCATAAGCCCAATTTTGACATGGTCAGGTCAAAAATTAAATCTTCGCGTGGGACCTGCTTTTAAAAAGCGGTTCAAGCCCTGCTCCGATCGGGAAGCACCTTTGTACCACTGTCAGATCAGCCGCTGAGTGAGATCTTACTGATCATGGCCTCGGTCATCTCGCTTGTTTTTGCCCTTCCCCCCAGGTCCGCAGTGAGCACCTCTCTTTCGTTCAATATCTCCCTGACCGTTCTCTCGATCCTATTCGCCAGATCGACCTCGCCTAGGTGACGCATCATGTTCGCCGAGGTAAGGATGACCGCCAGCGGGTTGGCCATATCCTTTCCCGCTATATCGGGAGCACTCCCATGCACGGCCTCGAAGACCGCGATCCTCTCACCATAGTTCGCAGCCGGGACCAGCCCCAACCCCCCGACCAGTCCTGCACCGAGGTCGCTCAAGATGTCCCCATAGAGATTAGTGAGGAGCAGCACATCGAATTGCTGGGGACGAATGACCATTTGCATGGCGCAATTATCTACGATTATCTCACCATATTCGATCTCTGGATATGCGTCGGCCACCTCCCGGCAACTCCTGAGGAACATGCCATCGCTCTTCTTCATGATGTTGGCCTTGTGCACCGCCTGGACCTTCTTCCGACCGTTTCTCTGGGCGTAATCGAAAGCAAAATTGGCTATGCGGTCCGAGGCGTCCTTGGTGATGATCTTCAGGCATTGGGCCACTCCCGGCGCGATATCCTGTTCCAGACCGGAATACACATCCTCGGTATTCTCCCGGAAGAGCACCATGTCCACATCTGAGAATTTCTCACTGATCCCGAACCTGGAGTTGATCGGGCGAACGTTGGCGTAGAGGTTCAATTGCTTTCTCAGGGCAACGTTCACACTGCTGAAACCTTCCCCGATGGGCGTGGTGATCGGGCCTTTCAATGCGGTCCCGATATCCCTGATAGCGTCCAACACATGATCGGGCAACGGTGTACCATATTCTTCCAGCGCGCCCTTTCCGGCCTGGAGCTCGATCCAATCTATGTTCGCTCCACTTGAAAGCAGCACCTGCTTCGCAGAGGCAATGACCTCGGGACCGATCCCGTCACCTGGAATGACTACAATTTCATGCTTCATCGAAGATGGATGATTAAACTCCAATCCTTATAACCATTTACAAGTCAAACAGCGGCAAAATGAAAAGGAGTGAAAATTTTACCTTGGGATATGTGAGGAAATGATCATAATAGAATATATTGAAAAAGTGGTGGGTCCGTCCGAATTTGAATCGGAGTTACCTGCACCCCAAGCAGGAAGGATTCCAAGCTACCCCACGGACCCTTGGTAAAGGGGTGAAAAATGGTTTAACCCAATGGGATCAGCTCGCCGAGCAGGTCCGAGTGGGAGATTATCATACGGCGGCAGCAGTACCGTTTGATGTCCAGGTCGTCCAGCACTTCCTGGGGGTCCTCCCCCATCTGAACTCTTTTAACGAAGGTCTGGTAGGAGCTTCCTACCACCTTGCCGCACGTGAAGCATCTAACCGGCA
>CAZXTA010000119.1:0-5631 GCA_964642865.1 uncultured Methanomassiliicoccus sp.
CAAGGAGATGAAGGAGAAGACGTCGGGGGCCAGAGAAGCTCTGGAGGATACGCGGGAGGCCCTTGAGAAGAGGGTGGCCAGGGGACGGAGGGAGGCGCTGCGGGCGCGGGACAAGGTCACTCCGACCAAGCGCCTCTGGTTCGAGAGCTACAAGTGGTTCCTGACCTCCAGCGATCGCCTGGTGGTGGGAGGCCGGGACGCCAAGAGCAACGACCAGGTGGTCAAGAGGCATTTGGGAGATAAGGAGCGCTACGCCCACGCGGACATGCACGGTGCGCCGTCCATCGTGCTCAAGGAGGGTGCGGAGGCCTCGGACCAGGAGATGCGCGAAGTGTGCCAGTTCGCCCTGTGCCACTCCAAGGCCTGGAACGCTGGGGCGGCCGAAGGTACGGCCTACTGGGTCCTTCCGGACCAAGTGTCCAAGAGACCGGAGGCCGGTGAGTTCGCGCCGAGGGGGGCCTTCATCATCCGGGGCAAGAGGAACTATCTGTACCACCTGCCGCTGGAGATGTGGTTGGGCGAGGTACAGATCGAGGGGGTACGTAAGATCATGTGCGCCCCGAAGGACAGCATGGCCGACCGCACGGAGAGGTACGTTGTGCTGACCCCCGGGAAGGTCCCCCGGGGAAAGGCCTCGGCCGCCCTGGCCCGGGCCTTCCAGGTCCCAGAGGAGGAGATATCCCGCATACTGCCCCCGGGGGACCTGCAGATCAAGGAGTCGCACGGAGTGAGCGTGGAGTGAGAAGGAGCGCCCGGGCCGGAATTCGAATCCGGGTCTAGAGGTCCGCAGCCTCTTAGGATATCCAAACTACCCCACCCGGGCCTAGTTTGTGGACAATATGCTCCAATTACTAAAGCGTTATTACTGCACCAGAGCGCAGGGGCGACTGGAAAGGGGTGGCCAGGCAAGTTGATCTGCATAAAATGATCGGGCAGCGAATCGTGATCTCATCAGGACCACGGTCGGTGAACAAGAAGAAGTTGAGAGCTCATCGTTGTTGAACGGTCATAAGAGCACTAAGAAGGTATAGGCCCGATCGCACCTAACGGGATGCGCGATAAGTTGAGGTTTCAGAACTCTTTGGACTGCCAGTACGTGCTGATGTACCCGGCGATGCGGTTCCTCATGCTGATGGAATCTACATTGGTGAGCCTCTGGACCAGCACTTTGTTGTTCTCGAAGTCGGCGCTGAAGGCGCGGGGGTACTTCTCGACCAGTTCGACGGCCACCCTCTTGATGTAAGTTGGTCTGACGTTACCCATAACAATCTTTCCAGATAGGTCCGGCCAAAGTCGTGGCATTATTTAAATTTTAGCTCCACCCGGGGCTTGCCGCAGCTGAGCTTGCCCTCCGGGCACCTTCCTCTGATGCATGCGGGGCCAGCATCGCGAAAGATGCTCGGCGACACTTGTCTGACCTCCTTGAGCATCAGCTCGGCGGCGTTCCTGATCTCCTGTTGCGCCCTGCGGCAGGTGCGCAGGGTGAAGAAATGTCGCAGCTCCCGGGCGTTCATCGTGACCACGATATTAGTGGCGCAGGCGTTCGGCAGAACATACCGCGCGTCCTCCACCGGGACGATGGTCATCAGCTGCTGATATGCTTCCCACGCCTTTTCCATGGCCTCCTCGAACACCCGGTTGGCCTCCGGATCGGACTGTATGGAGCCCGGGGTGACGTAATCCGGTTCCAGCAGTGACACGTATCTCTGGCTCTGCTGGGAGAAACTGGCGATGCGGTGTCGCACCAGCTGGTGGGTCAGGGAGCGGGAGACGCCCTCCAATGAGAAAGTATAGGAGGCATGCTCTATGACCGAATGGTGCCCCATACCCACCACGCGATCGATGAACCCGCCGGCCTTGGACCCCTCAACCCCCTCCAATATATCGCTGGCTGGGTCGGGGGAGTAGCAGGAGTGGGCGGCCGCGGCGCAAAGGCGCTCCGCGTCCTTGGTGTAAGAGAGCAGGACGACCTTCATCGAAAAGGGTATGCGCTGCGGAAATAAGGGTTTGCCTCAAGCCTGCGCGACGAAGGAGAAGGATGCCTCAGCATTGTTCATCGGCCGGTCCAGATGTAGGTCCTTGAGGTCCTTGAGACGATAGGTCACCACATCCTCCGTGGCCAGCAGTTTGCGCATGCCCTCCACGTGTCCATCCCCCACTACCGCCAGCACGCTGCCGTACTGTTCTTCGGCTTTCGATATGGCCCTGGCCATGTGCTCGTTGCGCTCGTCGATCAGGACCCGCTTGACCGTGGGGTAGCCCTGGGCCATGGCAGCCATGTACTTCTCCTCGTTCTGCTGGAACCGTTCCAGCTCCCGTTCAACCCGCTTCTTGCTCATGAATAGCCCAGTAAAGGATGAGAAGAACATGAGCACCCTCTCCTTGAAGGTCATCTGGCGCAGCAATGAGTTGAAAAGACGTCCGGCCTCCAGGTCCACGAAGAGCACCTGCGCCCCGTGGCGCTTGGCGGCCTCGATGGCCGTTATCATCTCCGCCCCCACCTCGCCACCGAACTGGTCCGCCAGTCTTTTCTGCATGAGGGCCAGCATGCGGTACGGAAGGGGAACGTTCCTGCGCGGCCCATTGGACCGCATGGCCTGGTATCGCGCAGGGTCCAGCTCCACCCCCACCGCCCCGGGGCTGTAATGGCTTACCAGGGCCTCGATCTGCTTGGAGACGTCGATGACGTGGGCCACTCCCACCAGCACGATCATGTCCCGCAGATTACAACAACCTTCTTATAATGATTTCCTCCTGGCAATTTGCGATGCCCTCCAACGGCCGTAAGTTCGATCTAGTGGCCTTCGACATGGACGGGGTGCTGGTGGACTATCTGTCATCCTGGACCTGGGTACACGATCGGTTCGGGGTGAGCAACGAGGAAACGCTCATCTCCTTCATGGACGGGGAGATCGATGACCTGGAGTTCATGCGCCGGGACATAGCGTTGTGGATGAGGCACCGTCCTGGACTGTGCCTGCCCGAAGTGGAGAGGGAGCTGCTGAAACTGCCGATCAACCCCGGCATCGAGCCTACCGTTCGGGAGCTGCAGGAGAGGGGGGTGCGGGCGGTCATCATCAGCGGGGGACTGGACCTCATCGCCGAGAAGTTGGTCCGGAAATACCGTTTCGATGCCCATTGGTCCAATGGGCTGGCCGCCGATCTGGAAGGCCGGTTGACCGGGGAAGGGGTGTTGAGGGTGGAGCTGTGCAACAAGCGGAAAGCTTTGCAGGAGGCCCAGGACCTCTTTGGGGTTCCCCCGGAACGGACCGCTAGCATTGGTAACAGCAGCATCGACGTCTCCATGTTCCGGGGATCGTCGCTGGGCATCGCCTACAACCCTATCGACGAGGAAGTGGTGCGGGGGGCGCATCACGTGGTCCGCCACTCCAGCCTGAGCGCGGTCCTCCCGTTCCTAATCTGAACGGTGGCCTTTCTGGCCGATCAGGGGGACGAATACCACTGGACCGAGGTCCTCGGTGATCGTCCTCCCTTCCGACCTGGTGACCCTCAGCAGGGACTGGTATTCTCGCTGACCGACCGGTATGACCATTATCCCTCCCTCCTTCAACTGGTCCCACAGGGGCCGGGGGACCTCCGGCGCCCCGCAGGTGACGCTGATGCGGTCGTAGGGAGCATCCGGCTGGTAACCCAGCGAACCGTCCCCCACCAGCACCTGGACGTTGCCATAGCCGGCCTCGCGGATGGCCTTTTCAGCCCTGGCCGCCAGGGAGCGATGCCTTTCCATGGTCAGGATGACCCCCTCTTCCCCCACCAGTTCGGCCATGACCGCGGCGTTGTACCCAGAGCCGGTGCCGATCTCCAGGACCCTGAGCCCGGGACGCAGTTGCAGGGCCTCGGCCATCATGGCCACCATGTGCGGTGCCGATATGGTCTGCCCTTCACCGATGGCCAGCGGGGAGTCCCGGTAGGCTAAGGGCCTCATGTTGTCCGGGATGAAGAGGTGGCGGGGGACCTTGCTCAACGCGCGCTCCACCTCCTGGGAGACGATCGCTCCCCTTTGTTTCAAGCTTCTGACCATCCGGGCCCTTTCGTCCCTCATACCATCACGAATAGGTGGTGCGGGCCTTCCTGGCGTATATCCTCACTATGTCCCTGGCCAGCACTGAACCGCGCCTGGCCATTCCGTCGGTGGTCTTTATCTGGGTGATGACCGCGTTGTGGCGGCCTACGGTCATCAGATCGCCGATGAAGAACTCCTCCTCCGGCAGGGCGATTATCTCACTGGGTATGGTCTTGTGCACGTCGTTGATGGATATCTTCACGTGCACCTTGTCGAAGCGCTTGGCCCATATGGTGGAGATCTCCTTCACCAAGGCCTTCTCGACCCGCCCGCCGTTCTTCTCCAGGGAGCTGATGATTATAGGAACGTCGTCCAGGAGAAGTTCGTCCTCCACCCTGAGCTCCTCGTTCTCCGGCAGTTCCAGTTTCGCCTTGCTCGATTCGCCCTGGTCGCTGATGATAACTGGGACGTTGATGGTCTTGGCCTCCCGCACCACTGCGGAGTGCACCCTCCCACATTCCTGGCATCGCAGGGTCCCCTCCAGGCTGTTCCCGTCCTTGCCCAGTCGTCCCTTGAGCACCTCGTGCAGGGTCTCTACCCCGCAGTCGGGGCATTCTACATAGATCGCGTTGGGTATGCTCATCGCTTCTCACCATCCTTCCTGTACTTCGCCGTCCGGAACGGCGGTCCGTGCCCTGGCACCACGATATCGGCCAGGTGCAGCAGCCTGGACATGCTTGCCAAGGCCAACTCCCGGTCATAGTGGATGCCGGGGGGGACCCACCTGCGCACGTTGTCCTCCATCGGTATGGCGTCGCCGGCCAGCGCGTATGTCTCCCCGGCGTCCACCAGCACGCTCAGGCTCCCCTGGGTGTGTCCGGGGGTGTGCAGCAGGCGCACCCCCTCCCATATCTCGAAGCCCTCGTCAACGATTTGATATGGGGGCTTGGGCGCCTCCAGCCGGTGGGCGTAACGCCTCGCCCGCGGGAAAAGGTCCAGGTTGCCCTCGTGGTCATTATGCAGGTGGGTCATGACCACAACCTCGATGTTCTCCGGGGTCAATC
This sequence comes from uncultured Methanomassiliicoccus sp., assembly GCA_964642865.1. GTDB lineage: Archaea > Thermoplasmatota > Thermoplasmata > Methanomassiliicoccales > UBA472 > UBA472. The sequence continues at coordinate 5,089 of CAZXTA010000119.1, forward strand.
CCCTCTCCTCCAGCGCCTGCAGCAGCAGTGCGCGGTTCTGGGGGCCACTGGTGTCGACCAGCAGGTGTCGTTCACCGCGGCTTACCAAGGTCGCGGAGGATCGGGCCTCAAAGATGATCTGGCCTTCGCGGCGGATCATTCCCGGGCAGAGCACCTCCATCCTGTTTTCGGTCATCTCACCGTCCTCTCCCATCCGCATGCGCACTTAATACGATTTCCCTCCAGGACAGGGTGGGAACCGCAGTCCGGGCATTGCGTCTTGCTGACGAAGTGCTCCAGCCATGCCTGCCGGACCTGGGGTTCGCTCTCCCCCTCGATGCGGTGCAGTATTTCTCTCAGCTCGTCGGTGACCGCTAGGTCGCTGAGGTCCGTGGGCGATGTCACCTTCTCGGCCTTGTTCCTAGGCCGACTCTTGGCCACGGCCATCCCGGCCACGAAGCCGGCTATGTGCGCGGTGTAGGCCACCCCCCCGGAGGATATACCAGAGGGGAGGGTGAACACGGTCACCACCTGAATGGCGAACCATGCCCCCACCGAGAGCCA
>CAZXTA010000120.1:0-5568 GCA_964642865.1 uncultured Methanomassiliicoccus sp.
CGGCTTCAGCTTGTACAGCTTGCTCTTCTGGTCGTCGGCCATGAGCATCACGTGTGATTTATTCTGGTCCCACGATATGCCCGCCTGCCTCTTCAATCTTAGCCTTGGCCAGGGCGGTGGTCTCCGCCACGGTGACCTGCAGAGGCATGCTCACACGACCATTGCCCAGCAGCTTATCCACGCCCAAGGCGGTGAGGTCGACGGACACCTTTCCGTCCTTCTCCACCGCCGCGCCCTGGACCTTCATGATCTCGAGGACCTGCTCCAGATCTCCAACGTTGATTGTGATCTTGGCTGAGACCATCTTCTGAGGCCGTTTGAAGCCGTGCCGGCCGAAGTGATCGGGCATGTACTTCAACATGTACTGGGCCTTGTGCTTGTGCAAACCGGCGTTGCCCGTTCCGCCGCGCTTGCCAGCCCCGCGTCCGGCTTTCTTGCCGCGGCCATGGGTCCTGGAGCCCCTGAACTTCTCAGTTCTGCTTACCATCTTTGTTCACCTTTAGATCATCCTGTAGATGAGATCGTTGATCTCCTCTCCCCGATAGCCCAGGGCGCCTCCGGCCCCGAAACCGCGCTTCACGCCTTCGTAGCCCTTCTTGGGTGGGCTCAGGCGGAACAGAGGCTTCGCGTCCTTCATGTCCATGTACTTGGCCTCTCCCTTGGCGATGCCTCGGGCGAAGGCAATGATGGAACCGAAGGGGGTGTTCTCCTTGACCACCTCATCATCCACGGGCTTATCGCCTATAAGTCGTCCACGGAACTTGATCATGCGGGCCAAGGTCTCTTCCGATATCTCGCCCCAAGTGATATAGTCCTTGGCCTTCATCAGCATCCCCTTTATCTCACTGGTCTCCGACAGCACCACACAGTGGTTCGCGCGGGTCAGGCGGAGCATGCGCATGGTGTCCTCGATATCGCCCCTCACTCCGGAGTGGCCCCTAACTCTGATCGCTGCATATACCATATCGCTCACTCTCCCTGTTGCGGCGCCTCGCTCTCGACCATGTGCAGGTGCACCGGTCCGCTGACGATCTGCTGCCTCTTCTCCTGCTCCTCGGAAATGCGCATCTCGATGGTCTTCATCAGGGCGTAATAGGTCGCGTAGGCATAGTTGACGGTTGTCTTGGTATGCCCCTTGGCGAATCCCCAGGAGTCCTTGACCCCTGCCAGCGTCAGAATGCTCTTGGCCACGTCGCCGACCGCCAGGGATATGCCCCGGGGGGCAGGCCTGAGCACCACCTCAACCGAACCGGACTTGCCGACCACGGTAAAGGGAAGGGAGTGCGGCATGCCGCAGCCGCATTCCCACGAACCGCAACCGCGCTTGATCTCAATGATGTTCAATTTAGCATTATCGATGGCCTTGCGTATGGAGGGTCCTACCTCCTTCCCCTTGGCCCGGCCAATTCCAATGAAGCCATCGCCGTTGCCCACCACGCAGGTGATACGGAACTTCACCCTCCGGCCGGAGTCGGTCATCCTCTGCACGATGTTCACGTCGATGACCTCGTCCTTCAGGTCGGGGAGCAGTATGTCCACGATCTCCGCCTCGCGCAGGGGGAGCTTTGTGGCCAGGGCCTGGCTCATGGTAGTTATCTCACCGTTGAGCACCATATGTCCCAGTCTGGTCTTGGGTACCCAATTCATATCAGTTCGCCTCCATACGGCTTCTTACGTCCTGTACCATCTTCTCCACGTCCTCGCCGATGTGCTTTCCCGCCAGGCGTTCCTTGCTGGGCAGCACCTCCTTGCCATGAGGTATCGCCATGCCGGCGTCCAGCATGCCCTTCAGGGCCGCGAACACCGTGGCGCCCCTGGCCGGGACCTTGAGGCCGATGTCCAGCACCGCCTCGGTCAGTCCCTTGGCCACGGCCTTCTTCCCTGCCAGGTAACCGGTGAGGTAGGCGGCCGGCACGTTGCCGGTGGCCTTGCTCCAGCCCATGTCCAGCAGCTCGCGGGAATGAGCGGTGACCAGCACTTGGTCGCCCTTGGGATCGAAGTCCACTATCTGCACGCTGATGTGGCGCAGAGAGGTGCGCACGACCGCGCGCGGGGTCCTCGCCCTTAGTAGGCGGGCCCTCTGTCGGTAATCGGTCCTGCCTTCGCGCCTCCGGCGGAAAGGAACTTTGTATCTCGGTCCGTGCGCCATCAGTTCTCCCCCTTCAGATAACCCTCGGTCTTCAGGTGCATGAGCAGGTTGTTCCTGCTTCTGAACATGCCACCTTTGGCCTTCATGTAGAATTCACGGTACACGGTCCGGGTGATCTTGCCCTCGTCCCGCAGCTCACGCAGCGTGGCGCGAAGAGGCCTGATCGTCTGGATCCATGCTTCCTTCTTTGGCCTTCTGGCCTTGAAGGTGCCCTTCCTGCTGCCCTGTCCACGCCTGCGTCCCTTGGCCTTCTGGGCCAGCCGGTGACGGGCCCGTCCACGGGATATTCCCCTGACGGGCGCAGCGCGGATGGACCCGGACTGGATGGCGGTCCTGACGTCCGCCCGGGTTATGGCGTCTGCGATGTCCTCGATGCGGTTCGGGTCTATCCAGACCCGGTTCTCGCCACACTTCAGGAGTTCGGCCGCCATGCGCTTCTGGTTCTTCAGATCCATCGTTCTCACGTCCTGTTGAGTATGCGGATCCCCAATTCATCCGCCTTTTCGGTTATAGCCACTCTCTTCCTTCCGCCCACGGTGCCGCCTATACGTATCGCTTGCACCTTGGGGTCGATGTTCTCCACCTGGCCAGGATTGTACACCATGATCTCCTGGAATCCGGAGGGATGGCGGTCGCGCACCATCTTGGGCCCGCGGAAGCCGATAGAGACGACCGGCGGGCGGTAGGACAGGTGGCGGCGCATCTTGGAGTGTATGCCCTTGGGCTTCCTCCACTTCTCGCCGAGCCTGGAGTAGCGGAACCACTCCTGCCTCTTGAAGGCCGGGCGCCGGGCGTTCTTGCCGCTCCTCATGTCCATGGCCGCCCTGACCTCCTCGGTCAGCTGGGGCTTGACCTTGAGCACGGCCTTCTCTTCCTCGACCTCCACTATCTCGGTCTCCACCACACTGAGCATCTCCACCCAGTGGTCGGCGATCTTGTTCCCGACACCATCCAAAGCATCGACGATCTCCTTCTTGCGCGCCTTGTCCTGCAGCGCCTCCAGCAGCTCGTCCAGCTCCTCGATGCCCATGTCGGCCAGCTGTGCGGTGTACTCATCCCGAAAGTAGGGAAGGTCCTGTATGGTCTTGATATCCTTCTTAACCGACATTACTTGGGCCTCCTTGCCTTCTCCACGATGTATATCCCGTCCTGGAAGACCCGGGGGTCGAACCCGCGGATCTTGGTGGCCCTTTCGATGTTGGCCGCGGTCTGCGAGACCTTCTCCAGGTCGGAGCCGGTCACTAAGACCTCATTGCCCTTTATTGTGACCTTGGCACCCGCCAGTATGGGAGCGGAACGGGGCGCCTTCTCGCCAAGGAAGTTCTCGATGACGAACCGGTCGCCCTTCACCGAGATCTTCATGGGAAAGTGGGAGTAGACCACCTTCATGACGTACTCGAACCCGTGGTTCGCCCCCTCTATCATGTTCTTCAGGTGCGAGGCATAGGTCCCTATCAAGGCCTTGTCCCTGATACGGGGGTACTCGCACTCGATATGGAAAGCGTTCTCCTTGAGGGAGACCTTGACCTTGGGATGGTTGAAGTCTCGGATGATCTGGCCTTTGGGCCCTTTCACGGTCACTTCTGTGCCCGCCACATTGGCCTTGACCTCCGTAGGCACCGGCACAATGTCGTCCATATATCCTGCTACTGTCATATCATCCCTCAGTACACGAACGCGAGCAGCTTTCCGCCCACGCCCTTCTCCTTGGCCTGCATATGGGTTATCACGCCGTCGGTGGTGGTCAGTATGAGCACGCCGAAGTCCTGGGCCGGCAGATAGCGGGCCTCGAACTGTTCCATGTTGACCTTCTTCACCGCGTAGCGCGGCTTGATCACGCCGCAGTTGTTGATCCTTCCCTGCAACATGACCTTGAACACGCCGGCCTTGCCGTCCTCTATGAACTCGAACTGGTTGATGTAGCCGTTGTCCTGCATCACCTTGAGCACCCGGCCTATGAGCTTGGAAGAGGGCCTTATGAGGCACTCGCCCTTGCCCACGGTCGCGGCGTTCTTGATGATGGACATCGCATCATTCAATGGATCGCTCTGCATTTTTTTCACCTCACGAGTACTTCTTGAACCCTATCTGCGGTGCGATCTCCCTGAAACATTGCCTACAAAGGTGCATCCCGTACCGACGGACGATACCTCTCTTGCGGCCACACCTGGTGCAGCCCACGCTCCGTCCGAATTTCTTCTTGGGCTTCAATCGATCACCTCAACGTTGAATCTCTCTTTCATAAAATTAATGGCCTCCACCCTGGTCATGCGGTGGTTCCTGGGGATCGAGCGGCGCATCACGCGGCGCCTGGCCACACGCTTCCCTGGTCTCTGGATTGACACGCTGATGTCCATTCCGAATATCCCTATCTCCGGGTCGTACTTCATACCGGCGAAGTCCGTGTAGTCCGGAATGCCGAAGGACAGATTGCCCTCGCGGTCAAAGGAGTAGGAGGCGATGCGGTTCTCGCGGATGGTGAAGGCCCTTTTCAGGAAGTCCTCGGCCTTCCCGCCCCTTAGGGTGACCACGCAGCCGATGGGCATTCCCTCGCGGATGCCGAAGTCGCGGTTGGTGACCTTGGAAAAGGTCTGCTTGGACCCCTGCTCGGTGACCATCTCGATGACCTTCTGGGCCTTTATCAGGCGTTCCCCGGCCTCTCCCACGCCGATGTTCACCACTACCTTCTCGATGCGCGGCTGGCGCATGACGTTCTCGCTCATGCCGCTCTCACCTCGGGCAGTACGACCTCTGGGGTCTTGTTGCCGATGACGAACACGTTGTCCTTCACGGTGATATTGCCGTTCTTGAAGCGGACCAGGTCCGGGTTGGAGGAACGCTCCTCCACCTGCTCGTCCACCACGTTGATCTGCCCGGCGTTGCCGCCGCTGACGATAAGGGCCACGTTGCCCTGCACCAGCTTGTACGCGTCCAGCACCTTCTGGGTGGGCAGCTCGATCTTCAGCACGTCGCCGGTCTTGTAGACGTCATCCTCCACCAGCAGGTTGCGCCCGTCGTGCAGGTTGAGCTGCAGGCGGCCGCCGCTGACGTAGGTCTTGTTCTCGATGCGGCACAGCTTCCACTTGGCGCGGTCCTCGGCGACCTCCACCAGGATGAACTTGCCGCGGTTGTCCAGTAGCATGCGGTAGTACTTTTCACTGGCCACAAGGCCGATCACGTCCATCAGTCCCACCGGGAACTTCTCCTCGGTGACCACCTTCCCGTCCACCAGCACATGCTTGGCGGACAGGATCTTCTTGGCCTCGGCGGCGGTGTCGGCCACCTTCAACAGGTCCCTGAGCACCAGGCTCAGGGGCATGCATCCCTCCAGCGAGTGCGGGCCGGGGCGGGGGCTGGTCACCCATACGCTGCTCTTCCTGGGCACTGGCCAGCTCTTCGGTGCGTTCAATCTCTTCAGA
>CAZXTA010000121.1:0-5448 GCA_964642865.1 uncultured Methanomassiliicoccus sp.
AAGGCCGGAGAGGAGCATAGGCAGTTCCCCACCGCCGCCGACGGTAAGCGGGTGGCGTTGGGGTGTTCACCCATGCCTACCGGCCGGGGCTCGTCGCTCATGAGGTCCGCCAGGACCTGGTCGTCGAAACTGATCCGGAACTGATTGTCCTGGACCATGTCCAGCTCGGTGACGATCTCCTCTCTCACGTGATCACCTCACAGCGTAGCCCTATCCAGCTGGCGCAATACCCTGCACCTGATTTCCTCGGCCGGCTCCTCGGGCACCAGGCGCTTGCCGCCCTCCAGGACCTTGACCTCGGCCCACTGCATCTCCTGCCCGCAGGAGCAGAGCGGTGGCGCGTCCCGGTCCAGGGAGACCTCGAACTCCAGGCAATCCGGGCAACGGAAGACGAACTTCCGCCCGCTGAACTTGCCCCTCTTGGATACTGGCCTCCCCTCTTTTTCCATGATGTCCAAGGCAAAATCGACGGTGGGGGCGTTGCTGATGGCCGTGCCCACCCCGAAGCCGCTGACCCCGGCCGCGGCCAGTTCCCTGACCTTCGCCTCGTCCAGACCTCCGGAGACGAAGATCCCGATATCGGGATGACCGTGCAGGTCCAGCTCCCATCGCACCTCTCTCACGATGTCCACCATGGACCCGCGGCGGGAGCCGGGGGTGTCCAGGCGTACCGCCTGCAGGCCGGGCATCTCCTCCGCGGCCATGAGCGCCTCCACCTTCTCGTCCCAGAAGGTGTCCGTGATGGCCACCCGCGGAACGGACAGGTCGATGACCTCGCCGTAGGCCCGGAAGGCCTCCCGCTGATCGCCTATCATGATGACCAGGGCGTGGGGCATGGTCCCGCTGGCCGGCCGGCCGACCAGCTCCGCGCCTTTTAATGACGAGACGCCGTCGCATCCCCCGATGTACGAGGAGCGATCGATCACCGGGGCCATGGCCGGGTGCATACGGCGCACCCCAAAGGAGAGCAACGGGCGGCCTCCTGCGGCCAGCTTGCAGCGGGCGGACATGGTGGCCACACCCGTGGCGTAGCATATGAAGCCCAGGGCCGGGGTCTCCAGGGAGCAGTATTGGCCGTACGGCCCTTCAAGGCGAGCGACCGGCAACCTGACCCCTTTCCTAGAGCGGGGGGTGAAAAGCGTTCCCTCCGGCAGGGCGTAGAGGTCCACCTGCCGGCCTTCGAAGATACGCACCATCTCCTCGGTCCCACACAGCACGGCCCACGGCCATCCCTCGGGAAGGGAGGAGACGGTGAATTCGGCCTTGGTGGGAACCTGCAGCAGTCCTCTGGCCTTCAGTATCTCCTCGGTGCGCTGGAAGTATACGTCCGTCGTCAGTCCATTATGGATGTCCTCGTCGTTGGCCGAGAAGAACCTGCCCATTTCATCCCTCTTTCCTATGGCTAATTCTTTGCGCGTTAATCAAGTTTCTTCAGAGAAAGGCGTCCCGGCCAATGAACTTGGCCTTGCTGCCCAGCTCCTCCTCGATCCGCAACAGACGGTTGTACTTGGCCGTGCGCTCGGTGCGCGCCGGCGCTCCGCTCTTGATCTGCCCGCACTCCAATGCCACAGCGATATCGGCAATGGTGGTGTCCTCCGTCTCCCCGGAACGGTGGCTGACCATGACGTTGTAACCATGGTCATAACATATCTCCGCCGCGTACATGGCATCCGACACCGTACCGATCTGGTTCACCTTGAGCAGCATGGCGTTGCCTGCGCCCATGTCTATCCCATGTCGCAACCGCACTGGGTTGGTGACGAATATGTCATCCCCTATAAGCTGCAGCTTGCCTCCCAACTTCCTGGTCAGCTCGGCAAAGTCCTCGAAGGCCTCCTCCTCCAGTGGGTCCTCCAGGCTGATCAGGGGGTACTCATGGCTTATCGCCACGTAGAAGTCCATCATCTCTCCGGGGGACATCTTCTTTCCGTCTAGCTCGTAGACCCCTTCGCAATAGAACTCACTAGCCGCGGCGTCCATGGCCAGGAATACCTCCTTGCCCGGGGTGTAGCCGGCGTTTTCGATGGCTTTGAGCAGAACGTCCATGGCCTGCCGGCTGGTGTCGAAGGGGGGTGCGAAACCTCCCTCGTCCCCGACGTTGATGGCCATGGCCCCCCTCTCCTTCTTCAGCACCTGCTTCAGTGAGTGATATATCTCCGCGCCGACCCTCAGCGCCTCGGAGAAGCTGGGGACCCCACAGGGGGCGATCATGAATTCCTGTATCCTCAGGTCGCTGCCGGCGTGCTTCCCCCCGTTGATGACGTTGAAGCATGGCACCGGCAGTACCTTGCTACCGGATATCAGGTGCTCGTGCAGTTCGACGCCCTTGAGGATGGCCCCTGTCTTGGCCACCGCATATGAGACGGCGGTGGTGGCGTTTCCGCCCAGGCGGGCCATGTTCCCCGTGCCGTCCAGTTCCTTCATGGCCGCGTCCACCGCCTTCAGGTCGGTGACGTCCATGCCTGCCAGCTTGGGGGATATGAGCTCTCGCACGTTCTTGACCGCCCTGAGCACCCCTTTTCCTACGTAGCGCGTACCGCCGTCCCTCAGCTCCACCGCTTCGAACGTGCCGGTGGAGGCGCCCGAAGGGGCTATGGCCGTGACCTTGATCGACCCGGTCTCCACCTGCGCCTCCACTGTGGGGTTGCCGCGCGAGTCCAACACCTCTCTGCTCCAAATCCTGGTTATCCTGTGATCTGACATGACATCCCTCCTAAGCTCATTGATGGGGACGCGGTTCCTCGGTCTCGATGATCTCCATGTTACGTTCTAGTAGCGCCAGTTCCCTGATCTCCAAGGTGCGCGGGTCGACCGACATGATCATCCGGGACCTGTTCTCCATCACCGCCTCGGTGATGTGGTTTATCATTCTCAGCACCTTCTCAAAGTCGTTGTTGACGATAAGGAACTCCACCCCGTCGATGAGGATGACCCCGTCCTCGCTCTTCTCCACGAAGCGGATGATGGTGTCGCTGAGTATGCCGATGTTGGAGGGGTTCACGTACACCTTCCCCAGCTGGTTGCTGAGCCAGATGATGGGGGTCTTCTCCAGCCCCCATTCCTTGCGCAGAATGGTCGGATGCTGGCGGGTGACGCAAAGACCCTGGATGTTGTGAGTGACCTGGTCAAGGAATATCTCGAAGGACCTGTGAGGCTTGGCCTCCTTCACCAGATAGCTGAAGCCCCGGCGCAGGTCGTAGACCTTGGCGCTGCTCCGGGCCTCCTCCATGCCGCTTTTATCCTCCTTCTTGCGCAGGAGAGAGCGCAATCCCTTCCTCTTCTTCTCTGGTCTGGGCTCCTCCTTCACCGGAGGCTGGTCTCCCAGGGCCTCCCTTAATCGATGAACTAGGTCGTCGTTGTTGAATGGTTTTCGTATGTACCCGGAGACCACGTCCTGAAGGCCGAAGATGTCCGTGCCTATCTCCGTTGTGGCGGTGAGCATGACGATCTTCATGCTGTCGGTCAACCCTCTCTCCTTGAGGGTCCGCAGCACCGACCAGCCGTCTAGGTCCGGCGTGTTGATGTCCAGGAGGACCAGGTCCGGTTTCTCCCGCGATATCAATTCCAAACATTCCCTGCCGCCGGTGGCGATCATGGGCTGAAAACCCGCGGTGGAAATCAGCTCGGACACGATCTCCAAGATGGCGGTGTTATCATCCACGACCAATATCTTCTTTATTAAAATGCCCCCAACGCCTTCGATGGGTGGGTTATGCGTTAACTAAATTATTAACTCTATCCTATGAATCAACAGGATGGATAACCATGATGTGAAAGAGGTTTGAGATCGTGGTTTAAGCCTTGCGGCTCTCTTTGGCCTTTTGGCGCAGCGAGGTGTATCCACACTTGCGGCACCTGGTGGCCTTTATGGCATTACGGGCATAGCAACGCAGGCATATCTTCTTGTTAAGCAGCCTTTCGTCAGCTTCCTTGAAACGGGCCATTTGACTCCTCCGGCCTTGAAATAATGAGCCAGTATAAATATGTTGGCAACCCTTAGCTCTTTCCTACCAGGGCCAGGTAGGCCATCAGAGCCTCCAGCTGTATCCTCTCGTTGCTTCCCTCCACGATGCGGAACTCGATCTCCCCGGTCCGATCTATCAGTCGTATCTTCTCCTGGTCCGGGATGGTGAGGTCGTAGAAGGAGCGGTGGATCTGTCTTATGATGTCCTGGCCGCTCAGGCCGTAGGTGATCATCATCTCGTCCAACTTGGATCGGGCGCCCAGGAAATCCCCGGACAGGGCGGTCTCCACCATCTCCACCACCTCCTCCGGCCGGGCGTTACCGGTGGCCTGGTACACCACCTCGATGGTGACGTCCTTGCCCATGGTGGCGGCCACCTGCAGGGAGTTTATGGATTTGCGCATGTCCCCCTCGCCCACGTGCACTATGGCCTCCAATGCCGCGTCATCGATCTTCACGCCTTCCCGCTGGGCGATGCCCTGCAGACAGAACCTGATGTCCTCGCTCTTGAGCGGACGGAAGCGGAAGACGGCGCAGCGGGATTGAATAGGCTCGATGATCTTTGAGGAGTAGTTGCAGGAGAGCACGAAGCGGCAGTTGCGGCTGTATCGTTCCATGGTGCGCCTCAGCGCGGCCTGCGCGTCCGGGGTCAGGGCGTCCGCCTCATCCAGGAATATGATCTTGAAGGAGGCGTCGCCGAGGGGCGCGGTGCGGGCGAACTCCTTGATCTTCCCCCTGACCACGTCAATGCCCCTCTCGTCGGAGGCGTTGAGCTCGATGAAGTTTTCCCGCCACGATTCTCCATACATCTCCTTGGCCATCGCCAAAGCGGAGGTGGTCTTGCCGGTGCCGGCCGGGCCGGCGAACATGAGGTGCGGCAGGTTGCCCGAGCGGACGTACGAGGTCAGCCTCTCCACGATGTCCGTCTGCCCCACGATATCCGACAGTGTGCGCGGACGGTACTTCTCGGTCCAAATCTCCTGCATGGTCTCCGGCCACATCAAGGCCGTATCCTAGTTAAAAGGTTTCCCGGGGAACGGCGAATGTGACCGCTAACATTTATTACCCCTTCCGGCGTGAACGGAATGATGCGCTGCTCGAAATGTTCCGCCCCGGCCGTGACCTATGTGAGGTACAACGGCTCCCACCTATGCCAGGACCATTTCCGGGAGTACGTAGAGAAGCGGGTCAAGCGTGAGGTGCGCTCCCAGCTACGTCTGGAAGGCGAGGTACACATAGGGGTGGGTGCCTCGGGAGGCAAGGACAGCCAGGTAGCACTCCTTCTCCTACACAAGATACTGGGATGCCGCCAGGGGGTGCGCATCACCGCCATCACCGTGGACGAGGGCATCCAGGGATACCGTGCGGCCACCGTTCCCAAGGTCCGGGAGCTCTGTTCCTCTCTGGGCATGGAGCACGCGGTGGTGAGCTTCCGGGAACTGACCGGCCTGGACCTGGACGACATGGTACGGAGCAGCGGAGAG
>CAZXTA010000122.1:0-5316 GCA_964642865.1 uncultured Methanomassiliicoccus sp.
AGCAGGGAAGAGATGAGGGAGGATCCGCTCAAGGCCGTGCAGGCCGTGGGGGACCCCATGATGCCCGCGGCCGCCGGGGTCGCCGCGGGGGCGGCGGAGAGCATCCCGGTGATCATGGCCGGGGGAACTCAGATGGCCGCGGTCATGGCCATGGTGAAGGGGCTTTCGTCCCGATCCATGTCCAACCTGGCATTGGGCACCACCAGGTGGATCGTGCAGGACCGGACCTCGGACCTGTGCGGGATCGTGCGGCAGATCGCTCCGGTGCCGATCATCGCCGCTGACCTGGACTTCGGCCCTTCGCAGCACGAGGGGTTGAGGATCTACGAGAAGGGGCTGGTGAAGGAGGGAGTGGGAGCCGGAGGCATATCTTTGGCCGCCTTCCTGAGCTCCGAGGGAAAGATAGGCGCCAAGGAGATGCTGGGCGCGGTGGAGTCCAATTACGTGCGGCTGATGAGCATCATGCGCAAGTGAGGCGTTGCCGGAGGACCTCCTCGGCCTGTCTCAGCTCCCTCAGGGTGTTCACGTTGACCACCACGTCCGGTGTCTCGGCCATGAAGTACCCCCCGGAAAGGAACTCCCGGGTGAGCATTCTTTCGCGGTCCACCACACTGACCCCGCAGGGCATGACCGGGCGGCCGTCCACCTTCTCGTAGAAGGTCACGTCCACCCCGAACTCCAGGGCCTTCTCCAAAGGTATGCCGACGGTGAGCGATCGCTCCTTCCGCCGCAGATACTCGGTGACGATCTCGTCGATCAGCTGTGTTCGCAGCAGGGGCAGGTCGGACGGGCAGATGAAGATGTGCTCCTCGGCGATGCCCTCGGCGGCCTGTATGAGGTCCTGGCAGTACTCCACCCCGGAGGTCTCCAGGACCTTCACCCCCAACCTTTCCAGGTGCTCCCTGGTCCTCGGCACGTTGTCGCTGACCGAGACGTAGACCGAAGATATGACGTCCACCGCCAGCAACTGCTCCAGCACCAGATCGATCATCGGCCTTCCGAGCAGCGGGGCCAGGGGCTTCTCCACCCCCAGCTCCTTGATCCGCGTGCCCCTTCCTCCGGCGGTGATCAGGGCCGCCACGCTCATGCCAGCACCACCAGCAGCATGGTCATGAGCACCAGGGGCCGACATATCTCGTTCGTCGCGCCGAGCACGTCCCCGTTGACCGCCCCGAAGTTCCTCTCCGCCACCCGGCTCATGCCCAGTCCGACCGAGGCGCTGACCAGGGCCCCGGAGACGGCCAGGACGACCATGCGCTCAATGCCCCATGCCTGGAACAGCAGGAGGTCGAGAATGAACACGATGCCGAAGGCCAGCAGTAGGGAGAGCAGCAACGAAAGCGCCGCCTGTCTCCCCCTGGTGTTGGAGACGAACACGTTCCCCAGACCTTCCCGGGCCTTACCCCCGAAGGCGCAAAGGACCACCGCGTTCTTGTTCATGATCTCGGCGATGAGGGGCAGGAACAACAGCCCCACGCCCCACAGGGAGCCCAGGGCTGCGAAGGACAGCAGGCTGAACACCATAACGTATCCCAGGCCCCCGGCCCCGGTCTTGGAGTCCTTCATGGCGGCCATCCTCCTCTCCGCGTCGCCCCCGCAGACCATCCCGTCACCCAGGTCGCTCAGCCCGTCCAGGTGCAGGAAGCGGTTGAGCATGTGCACGGCGGCCAACGTCAGTGCTGAGGCCAGCAGTACGGAGGTCCGCTCGGAGACAAGGTACATGATGCCCCCCGCCAGCAGCCCGTAGGTCAGCCCGATGATGAGTATGAGGTAAAAACTGCGGGAGAGGTCCTCCACGTCCCCGCTCTCGTTCCTGGCGGGAATGATCGTGAACAGGGTCAAGGCCGCCTTCAACGCCCCTACGATATTCGTCCCTCTCCCTCCAGCAGTTCCGAGTATAAGGTGGACATGACGGCCCCGATCAGCGAGGCCACGATATCGTCCATGAAGGGCCCCAGCTCCGAAAGGATCCCGGGCTTCTTCTTGTCGTAGCGGATGTACTCGAAGACGCACTTGCTGCCCCCCACATATTCCGCCAGGGCGATGCCCAGCAGTTCATCGGCCAGCAGGTGCACGGGGTCCTCCTCGAACCTCTTCACGTCCATGCCGTACAGCTGACCGTAGCGCCCCTTCTCCTCCAGGGCGATGGCCGCCTGGATGAGCGCGTTCACGTTGATGTCCTTGGCCAGGGAGACCAGTTTGGCCTCGAACCTCTTCCTCACGTCCTCCTGGTCCCAGGAGGGGTCCAGGGAGTTCATGGCCTTCACCGCCTCCCACATGTGATCGAGGGTCACGCCGCGGATGGCCAGCGAACGCAGGAAGTTCTTGCTGTCCCCGTTCCCCCCGTTCCACTTGGCTATGGACGCGCCGACGCCCCGCCGCACGGCCATGGCCATCGATATACCGTGGTCGGACCCCGTCCCTGCCCACAGGCACCTCTCCCCGTCCTGGGGGCAGACGATGAGAACCGCGTCGCTGGTCGTCCCGGTCCCCGGTACCCCGTGGTCCCGCAGGGCGGCCGTCTTGGCCTCGGTCACGGTCATGACGGCGTTCGCTAGACCGCAATCGTCCAGCGGCTTGTCGGTGATGACCATGATGTTGATGGTCCCCACCTGACGGTGCGGCACCATCCCCTCCCGGGAGGACTCCCCGGCATTGATGGCGTTGGATATGCCCGCGGTGACCATGGCGATGGCGCTGGTCCCTTTGTGCGCCACCTCCTCCGCGGAGAACGCGCGGTGCAGGTCGGCGGCGGTCATGAAGCAGACCGTGTCCGCCGGCAGTCCCAGCTCAGATATCAGATCGCGCATGTGCGCCAATGGATCGGCATGATCGTAATGCATGGGCACCTGGACCATCAGCACCGAATCGGCGCTGCCCAGCCCTCCGTTAAGGATGGTGGAGGACAGCGTCCTCGCCCGGCAGGGAAGCCGTATGGCCACGTAGTTGTGTCCTTTCACCTCGCCCTTCTCGATCCGCACATCGCTCAGTCGCATGGGTTCAACCGCCTATGAATTTCCAGAGCAGGTCTTCGGCGAAGACCTGCAGGTGCACCCCCATCAGGAGGTAGAGGGGTATCACCACCGTGGATATGAAGAGATATGATGCCACGGTCATGACCTTTATGGTCTCCCGCAGCACCTCCGGGTCCTGTGGGAGGGGGCCGTCGCCCATGACGTACCAGTCCGTCTTCTCGAAGCGGACGTTCATCCCCCCGGCGAAGGCCGACATGTGCCAGCCCTTGTTGGGTGAGAGCGTCTGGTCATGATATTTTTTGGACGAGTCCAAGCCGGCCCGCCAGTCCTTGCCCAGAAGCGCCAGGGCCAGGAGGATGAAGGGCACCGATGCGCGGGCCATCAGCCAGTTGGTGCAGTCGTCCAGCTTGGCCGAGAACCATCCCACGTGGCGGTGCCTGTCGTTCATGTATCCCACCATGGCGTCCAGGGTGTTGGAGGCGCGATAGGCCACGGCCATCGGCAGACCGAACAGACCGAAGTAGAACAGGGGGGAGAATATGCTGTCCACGGTGTTCTCCGCGGCGCTCTCAGCGGCGCAGGAGATGATGTGCCCTTGGTCCAGCTGGCTCACGTCCCTGCTGACCATCATGGCTGCCTTCTCCCGAGCCGTATCCAGGTCGTCTACCAGCAACGCCTGGCGCACCGGCTCGGTGTGTCGACCCATGGCCTTGATGGCGAACATGGTCTTCAGCAGTAGCCCGCACACCACCGCCCAGACCAGCAGGCCGAGCAGATTGCGCACCGCGGACATCAGCAGTAGCGATGCCAACGCAAAGAGGAGAATGACCGTCAGCGTCAGGGCCGTGCCGGCCACCCTCTCCCGCCGCGGACCGCCGCGGGAGATGTGGCGGTCCAGGTAGGCGATCAGCGTTCCCATCCACACCACCGGGTGCAGGCGATTTGGCGGCTCGCCCAGGAAACGGTCCACCAGGACCGCCACTATCAGCACCAGCAGGGCATAGACGGTCAGGTCAGACATGCATCCTCGCCCCGAAAGCGGTGCTACGCATCTCCTGGGCCGTCTCCACCATGGCCTGGATCAGAAGATCGTTCTTCTCCGGGGTCTTCACGCTGAAGCGCACGAACTTGTCGAAGGGCCTTCCGAACGTAGAGCAGTCCCGCACCAGCACCTTGTGCGCCAGCAGGTGTTCCACCATGCCCTCGGCGCTCAGGCGGGGGTTACTGACCCGGGTGAAGAAGAAGAAGGATTGTTCGGTCAGGGGAGAGAAGAGGCGGGTTTGGTCCACCGCCTTCTTGATGCGCCCCCGCTCCGCGGCCATCATGGAAGCGGCCTTGCGCACATAATCCATGTGCTCCCGGAGCAGTTTGGTCCCCACGTATTGCTCGATGACACCCAGGTTCCAGGACAGACGGGCGCGGTCCATCATGCTCACTATCTCCGCGCTCCCAACTCCGTATCCGATCCTCATGCCCGGAATGGCGAAGGACTTGGTCAGGGAGGAGATGACGAAAAGGTTGCGGTGGTTGCGCACCTCGGACATGCAGGAGAGGCTGTCGTGCTCCTCTACCAGTTCCAGCAGGGTCTCGTCCAGGAAGACCAGCTTGTCGGCCCGCTCGCATTCGTCGATGAGCTCCAGGACCTTGCGGCGGGACTCCAGGGTTCCCGTGGGATTGTTGGGATTGCAGATGTAGACCGCCTTGGCCAGGGGAAGCTTCTCCAGCAAGGCGTTCATGTCCAGGCTGAAGCCGTCCCCCTCACACAGGGGCACGTCCAATATGTTGGCCCCCTGCATGCGGCAGGCGTGCGAATATTCGGAAAAGGTCGGGCGGGGGATGATGACCAGGGACCTGCGGGTGACAAAGACCTCCGGGTACAGCCGGATGAGCTCGGTCGAACCGGCCCCGGCGATGACGTTCTCCGTAGAGACGCGGTGCAGCGAGGCCACCGCCTCCCGGAAGTCCTCCGAGGTGTCGTCGGGATAGTGGTCCAGTTGCGTTACCGCCTCCTCCACCAACTGCGGCAGCTGGGCTGGCGGCCCGTATGGATTGAGATTATGACTGAAGTCCTCCACCCCGGAGAGCTTCCAGCCCAGTCCGCCGTGGACCGGCCGCTTAATCGGCAATAATTCCTTTTTCACAAGGTCTTGGATCCTCATCGTTGGCTCTCTCCGAATCCGTCGGTCTCAGCGGGATGACGTAGATCTCGCCGCTCTCTCTGATGACCGAGACCTCCACGCCGTACACCGTGCGGATGATCTCCTCATTGATGACCTCCCCCGGAGGTCCGTAATTGAGAATCAACCCCTCGCTGATCACGATCACCGTGTCGCAGTACTTT
>CAZXTA010000123.1:0-5158 GCA_964642865.1 uncultured Methanomassiliicoccus sp.
TCACTTGCCCGAACCTAGCTAGGTCGATCTGCCGCTCACCGATCAAGAGAGGACCGACGGCACGCGTGGACATCTGGCCGATCGGATCGATGGTCCGCTGAAGCTGAGGAATGGTGGAGGGGGCGAGACGGTCACGCTCTTCAAGGGGACCGACGATTTTCGAAAAGTCACGACAAACGGTGCTGGAGGGGTACCCCGACGAGGTCCCGTGCATCGCGAGGTATGGCACAGCGAACGGTCATCCGCCTTTCCTCCAATGTATATGGGGAACTTAGGTGTCCGGGGCGACCTTCAGGATCAATATACTAAAATACAAATGAAATGAATTTATAGGTCGAAAGCTTAGGATTGACGTTAATCCATGAACGACCTAGGTCAGAACAATAACCAACATCCGCTCTTTTTAGACCTGGTCCGGACGCTGGAGAAAGTGGAGGACCAGGAATCGGCCATCCACGCGGTCATGGACATGGTGGCCGGCATGTTCCGACCGCAGAGGATCGGCTATCTGCCCGAGGGAAGGGTCGGGGGCAAGGCCATGGGCAATAGCGGGCCGTGGACCTCGGAGGTCCAACTTCTGCCGGACCAGATGATCAAGCTGCTTCCATCCAAGAAGGGTTTTGTTCTGGCCCTCAAGAGCCAGGGGCGGCGCATCGGCTTGATGGTGGTGGACGGGGTGGTGGAGCCTCATGACATGGACTCCAATCTCCCCTTCCTGCTCACCGTCCCGGACGCCCTGGACATGGCCTTATCGAACATACGTTGCCTGGGGAAGCTGAACGATTCTCGGGCCCAGCTATCGCAACTGTCCGAATCACTGGGCGTGGCCAACAAGATCCTGCGCCACGACATAGCCAACGAGCTGCTGGTCATCAGCTCATCCCTGGAGCTCTATAAGTTGAACGGGCGGGAGAGGGATATGCAAAGGGCACAATCCTCGCTGCTGCGCATGCAGATGATCATCTCCCAGATGCGGGAACTGGACAGCTTCCTGCTCGCCCGCAGCGACATGACCCCGACGCCCCTGAGGCAGGCCATCGACAAGGTGCTGCCCGCACTGGAGATGCCCTACACTGTGGAGGGCGACGCCCAGGTGCTGGCCGACCCGGCCATGAACGCGATAATCGAGAACCTGGTGCGCAACGCCAAGAAGCACGGTCTGGCCGGTCACATGGAATTCACCGTGCGCAAGCAGGATGGCACGGTGAGACTGGTGGTGCGGGACGACGGCAAGGGCATACCGGAGGAGCATCTGGGACGAATATTCATAGAGGGGGCGGGCTTCGGGGAGTCCCGCGGCACGGGACTGGGCCTCTACCTGGTCAAGCGCTCCATGGAGCGCTACGGTGGGAGCATATCCGCCAGCAACGATCAGCGCGGTGGAGCGCGCTTCGAGCTGACCTTCCGGTCCGCCGACAATCCCTGATCCATGGTTACGAAGAAGCTCTCCTAGTATTGACCGGTGGCCGGGCAGCCCATGCACCTCTTTTCCTTGAACGACTTAAATGCTCGGCAGCCGAACGCATTGCCACAGGGGTCCTTCTGATGGGGGAGTATTGATGCCCGACCTACCATGGCCGCATGCGCCCCAGATCACATGGGGCAGAAGACCACCATCGACGCCATATTCGCTCTGGCATACAGGCTATACACCTGCGCGGATCCGGTACTGCCGGTGACCGGTGCGCCGAACCTGGTAAAGCTGCTGACCCAGGACATCAAGGACGTGACGGGCGGCCTGCTGAACGTGGAGAAGGGCGTAGTGAAGACGCCCGAAACCATTCACCAGCACATCGAGGCCAAGCGCAAGCGTCTCGGCATCCGAACAAACACATTCCCTTTCTCATTTTTTTCCGTGCACCGTCTCGTTTATCCACCGCACCAGTTTTAGATAGGATTCCCGGCCTTCCTCGGTCAGTTCCACCTTCTGATGGCCGTTCTCCTCCACCAGGATGGTCAACATCCGATCGCACATCCAGTCCAGGTATTTGCTGAAAACATCATAGTTGGTACCGATGGCCGTCTGTAGTCGGGTCTTGATCATGGGGGATGGTTCTCGCCACAACCTCTCCAGGATCCTAGCTACGACGTAGAGGTCGGGTCGATCCAATCTCATCACCGTTCCTCTGTCAGGCCCAGAACGTTCTCCAGTTCCATGATCTTCCCGTGCCAATTCTCGTTCAGCTCATCAGATTCCTTCCTTCCACGGCGATACTGATCTATTAGAAGAAAAACACCTAGAGTGAAAAGGACCCCACCAAGCAGTTGTACAAGATCGAATACATACCCTCTGGTCAGGAATATGACCCCCTGATCGAGCAGCAGAAAAATCAATAATGTCATTCCGGGTCTGCGATACCACATCCCCTTCCGATAGGCGTTCAGCCATCGTGGGACCTCTGGGCAGGCTCGGAGCAGCATCTCCACTGCCGAGCCTCCCTCTGGTACCGGCCCGCTCATCAACGCCATCAATTCCTTGGCCCATTGCTCGTCCTTCTCGATGGTCATCCTCGACCGCCCCCTCAGCACCAAACAGCCGACGATGGTGATAGCGACCAATGAAGCGGTCCCGCCCCCCAACCTCCAAACGAACTCATCAGAATCGAGGGGGTATTGTACGCTCATCATCAGGAGCACGGCAAATCCTACCAAGGCCATGGTCACCAAGATGATACAATGATCTTGATATCTCGACCTGTTCGCGTCCGATGTCTCCTTGGCCAGCATGTACGCTGCGGTTATACTGTCCTTTACCAGTTCGTCCGGCCCCTTCTCCGATGGTCGCGAGAGCCCCTTCAATCCGGGGGCCAATGCCCCCAGGCCCTTCTGGCACTGAACGTAGGTTTGCAGTAGAAAAGGGAAAGCAATTATGGCAAGAAATGTAGTGCTTAACAGGAAAACGGCCCAGAACCCGGTCGAAGTAGGCAAGCACCGATACCATAGCCGACCATCGACCATTCTCAACCGGACGATGGAGTACTTTGCCACCCGCAAATCGAATTCATTTCCTCTGATGGTCACATCATATCCAGCCTGACGCAGCTTGACCGGGTCCATCGTCTCGAGGCTCAATGGTCTCCAGGGGACCGCGGTCATCAGGGCGCAGGTGGCGATGATGGCCCAGAAAGAATAGGACAATGAACTGATCCAAATGAATAACGATGACGGGTATTCCTGGAAGACGAAAAGCGCCAAGAACGTTAGACCGCCAACGGCCAGCGAGACTAAGGCTATGGACCACCATTCGGACAATACCCCCCGGACTTCCATGGTGAGGTAGGATGGGGCAGAGGGCGGTAAAAGCTTACTCCTCACCGATGCTTTTTAAGAAAGTTCAATCGTGGAACACGATATTACAATGATCGACGACAACGCTGTCGCTTCGCACCTTGCCGTTCCCCTCCTTCTTTTCCCTTTCGCAGGCGGCCTTGAGCTGCATTATCTCGCCCGAAGGAAAGTTCACCACGCCTTTGGCGAAGGTACCGATGCGCACGACGTCGCCAGCTTTGAACCGTCCGTCGACCGCAGTGATGCCGCAGGGCAATAGGCTGCCCTCGTCCTTGAGCGCTTTTTCAGCACCAGCGTCCACGCTTATCTTGCCTCTTGGGCTGGCATAAAGCATCCAACGCTCCCGGTTGGTGTACATGGCGTTTGCTGAGAACAGCGTTCCCAACCGCTCGCCCTTGACTATGCGCAGGATGACATCCCGCTCCCGACCGTTGGCTATGACCGCGTTGGTCCCAGATCCCATGGCGATGCGGGCGGCGTTGATCTTGGTCTTCATTCCCCCTCTGGACCGCCCGTTCTTCCCGTCCCCGGCCATCATCTCGATGTCCTTGGTTATCTCGTCCACGGTGTCTATGAAGCGGGCGTCAGGGTCCGTTTCCGGGTTTCGGTCGTAAAGGCCGTTCACGTCCGTTAGCAGTATCAGAAGGTCTGCGTCGACCTTGCTAGCGACCAACGCTGACAACTTATCGTTGTCCCCGAACGTTTCACCGATCTCGTCCGTGGATATGACGTCGTTCTCGTTGATTATCGGAATGACGCCCAGACCGAAAAGCGCGTCCACCGTCTTGCGCAGGTTCAGATACACCTTACGATCGGAGAAGGCGTTGTAGGTTAGGAGCAACTGCCCTACGGACTTGCCATGCCGGGCGAAGACCTCTCGATAGGTCAGCATCAATGCCGCCTGGCCCACTGCCGCGCAGGCCTGCTTATGGGCCATGTCCTTCTGCACGTCGTCCAGCCGCAGCTCGCTACTGCCAGAGCCTATCGCTCCGGAGGTGACCACGATTGACTGAACTCCCAGCTTCTCCATCTCAACCACCTGGCGGGCGACGCCATCCAGGTATGAGGAATCAACCTGTCCATCCTCGCTGCATATTGTGTTCGTACCGATCTTTATGACCACACGTGTGACGTTGATGTCCCTCATGGCAATATCCTGTGAGTGAATGGTCTGGCTCCTTCCCCGGAGTAGTCGGCCACGATATGCCCGGAGCCGGTTAGGCGATATTTATAGATCGTCAGCCCTTCCAGGCCGACCGGCCCACGGGCGTGGGTCTTATTGGTGCTGATGCCCACCTCCGCCCCCAGCCCGTAACGGAAACCGTCCGAGAAGCGCGTGGAGCAGTTCCACATGACGGACGACGAATCGACCTCGTCCATGAAGCGCCGGGCGCTCCTCTCGTCGGTGGTGATGATGGCGTCCGTATGATGGGACCCGTACCGATTGACGTGGGCTATGGCCTCCTCCAAGGAGGGCACTATCTTGACGGAAAGGACCAGGTCGTTGTACTCCGTGGACCAATCGTCCTCCGTGGCCTCCTTCATCTCCACGATGCTCCGGGCCGATGGATCACCGCGCAGTTCGACCCCTGCCTGGGAAAAGCAGTCGGCCATGGGAGGTAGGAAGAACAATGCCACGTTCTCGTGCACCAGCAGCGTCTCCATGGCGTTGCAGACCGCGGGGTACTGCACCTTGGCGTCGTAGCACACGCGCAAGGCCACCTCCAGGTCGGCCTTCTCGTCCACGTAGGTGTGGCATATACCGTCCGAGTGGCCAAGAACGGGAATTTTCGTATGAGACCGGATGAACTTCACCAGTTGGTTGGAGCCGCGAGGGATCATAAGGTCCACATATTCGTCCATGGCCAGG
>CAZXTA010000124.1:0-5037 GCA_964642865.1 uncultured Methanomassiliicoccus sp.
GCCTCATCTCATCCCAGCTTCTTGATCAGCCAGGCCATGTTCTGACCCAGGGTGTTCAGGGTGCGCACCCCTTCCTCGTCCGCGGCGATGTCCCCCGGCCTGTGCGCCGTGCCTACGTTCCAGTAGCTGCTACCCGGAACGATCATCTGGCTGATGAGGAAGAGCTTGTTGATCTCGTTGAAGGTCTCCAGGGCCCCGGCGCGTCGATTGATGGCCACCGCCGCGCCCACCTTGCGGCGGAACATGTCCCCGTTGGCCCTGGCCACGTAACCCGCGCGGTCGATGAGGGCCTTCGTCTGAGGGGTCATGCCGCCGAAGTAGACCGGGGAGCCGATGATGATGCCCCTGGCGGCCTTCATCATCTGGACGTACTCGTTCAGACGGTCGTCCTCCATTACGCATCTCTCGTTCATCTTCCGTCCGCAGGTGCCGCAGGCCCGGCATGGCCTGAGCTCCTCCCGGCAGATGTCCATCAGCTCGGTCTTGATCCCTTCCTTTCTCAGCTCGGCAAGAACGATCTCCAACGCCTGGTGGGTGTTGCCCACGACACGGGGACTGCCATTGAATGCCACGACCTTCATGTCCATCCTCCTCACCTCATCCTCGCCAATAATCTAAATGTTTCATCTGTGGTCTTCGGTCATTAGAATTAATTAATGTATTATAATAATCAATAATGTTTATATATAGTCATCATAGTGCACATATCATCATGATTAAGCCGTCGAACACAGTATACGAGGAGGTCGACCTGCGCCTGTCGCCGGCCGAGGCCTATGCCCGGCTGAGGAAGGGAGCGGAGGCGTCGTTCCTCCTGGAGAGCGCGGAGGGCTCCTCCCGCACCGTGGCATACTCGTTCCTGGGAGCGTCGCCCCGGACCATACTGCAAGGAAAGGACGAAGAGAGCGGCCTGGAACAGGTCCGGGCGGTCATGGCCGATCGTTCCGGTCCGCCGTCCCCCTTTCCCTTCATGGGCGGTCTGGTGGGATACTTCTCCTATCATCTGGTCAATTCGGTGGAGAGGGACCTGCACCTCCGCAACGGGGGATTCCCCAGCTATGAACTGGGACTGTACGAGCGGGGTCTGATCTACGATCACTCCGCCTTCAAGGTCTATCACTTCCACCCGGAGGGAGAAGAGGTCTCCCTGCCCTCTCTGGTTGAGGAGGGGATGGAAAAGGATTTCCAGCTGGAGGAGACCACCTCCCGCACCTCCCAGGAGGATTACGAGCGGGGGGTGGGGGAGGTCAAGCAGAGAATAGTCGACGGCGAGGCTTTCCAGGTGGTGCTGTCCGGTCACGAGGAGCACCGTTTCCGGGGCGACCCTTTCCAGCTGTACCTGCGCCTGAGGAAGGTGAACCCCTCCCCCTACATGTTCTACCTGGACTTCGGGCGGCGCAAGGTCCTGGGCTCCAGCCCGGAGACCCTGGTGACCGTGCGGGAAAGGGAGGTTATCACCTACCCCATCGCCGGCACCCGGCCCCTGGGCTCGGACCTCTTGGAGCGCAGGAACAACCGCCGGGACATGCTCGGCGATGAAAAGGAGAGGGCCGAGCACATCATGCTGGTGGACCTGGCGCGCAACGACCTGGGAAAGGTATGCGAGTACGGTTCGGTGGAGGTGGCCGACCTGATGAGGGTGGAGGAGTACAGCCACGTGCAGCACATGGTCTCGCGGGTCCGGGGCATACTGCGTTCCGACCGGGACGCCTTGGACGCCCTCACCGCGGTGTTCCCGGCCGGCACGGTCAGCGGCGCACCAAAGCATCGGGCCATGCGGCTCATCGAATCGCTGGAGGGCCGGGGAAGGGGGCCCTACGCCGGGGCGGTCGGCTACGTTTCGGACCAGGGGGACCTGGACACCGCCATCACCATCCGCTCGGCCTTCGTGGACGGCGACCGCATCTGCCTGCAGGCCGGGGCGGGCATCGTCCTGGACTCGGTCCCGGAGAGGGAATACCAGGAGTGCCAGGGCAAGCTAGGGGCGGTGCACCGTTCTCTGCAACTGTGCGCGGGAGGGAGGGCATGAGCCCGCGGGTCCTGCTCATCGACAACTACGACTCCTTCGTCTACAACCTGGCGCATTCCCTGGCCGCTGCTGGGTCGCGACCCGATGTGGTCCGCAACGACCGCCTGGAACTTAGTTCGATCGAGGAACGGTATCGGGGCATAGTCATCTCCCCCGGCCCCGGGCACCCGGCCAACCCCGGTGATTTCGGGGCCTGCGGGGAGGTGCTGCGGAGAGTCTCCCACCGCGTCCCCACCCTGGGGGTGTGCCTGGGGCACCAGGGCATCGCCCACACCTTTGGCGGCACGGTCGGCCGGTCGGCGGTCCCGGTGCACGGCAAGGCCTCCCTGGTGCGCCACGATCGTAAGGGGGTCTTCCAAGGACTGCCCTCCCCCCTGATCGTGGGGAGATATCACTCCCTCTGCGTGAGGGAGGAGGACCTCCCGCCCGTCATGGAGGTCACCGCCCGCAGCGAGGACGGCACGGTCATGGGACTGCGTCATCGCACCTATCCTATCGAGGGGGTGCAGTTCCATCCCGAGTCGGTGCTGACCGAGCATGGGCAGGAGATCATCGACAACTTCGTGCTTTCCCTGGAGGGAGGACCATGAGCCGGTCGGAGAGGCTGGCCAGGGCGCACAGCTTCGCCCTCGAGATATTGGACGGGCGGATGTCCGACCAGGTCATCGCCGACCGCCTGCTGGAGATGGGAAGGCGGGGGGAGAGCGCCGAGGAGCTGCTGGGCATGCTCTCGGCCTTCTACGATATGAGCATAAGGGTGCCCACGACGCACCCGGTGGTCCTGGACGTGTGCGGCACCGGCGGGGCGCCGGTGCGCAGTTTCAACGTCAGCACGATCAGCGCCTTCGTGCTGGCCGCGGCGGGGGTGCCAGTGGCCAAGCATGGGAACCGTTCCTCGCGAGGCAGATGTGGCAGCGCGGACCTTCTGGATGCCATGGGAGCGGACATCTCTCCCGGCCCGGAACGTTCGGCCAGGATGCTGGACCACATATCCTTCACCTTCCTTTTCGCCCCCGCGTACCACCCGGCCATGCGCCACGTGGTCAAGGCCAGAAGGATGGTGACGGAGCGCACCATATTCAACGTGATGGGACCGCTGATGAACCCAGTGCTGGGGCCTCGGAGGCAGCTGATGGGGGTGTGCTCCACTGAGCTGCTGGATGTCGTGCCCCCGGTGCTGCGTTCCCTGGGCGTGGAGCGGGCCATGGTGGTCTACGGACAGCCGGGCATGGACGAGGTCTCCCCCTGCGGGAACACCCTGGTGGCCGAGTTGAAAGGGGAAGCGGTGGAGAGGTACGAGATCGGGCCGGAGGAGATGGGACTGGACCGCTGTCACCACGGCAAGGTGGGGGAGCTGCCCCCCCAGGCGGCGGCGCGCTCCTGCTGCGAACTGCTGAGGGGAAAGCGGAACGAGCGACGGGACATGGTGCTGATGAACTGCGCCTGCGCCCTCCTGGTGTTCGGAAAGGTCAGCAACCTGTCCTCCGGCATATCCTTGGCGGAAGGGACCATCGACAGCGGGAAAGCATACGATAAAATGAAGGAGTACGTCCTGACCAGCAGGGGGGCGGCCTGATGCTCAGCGGGGTGGAGGACCGCCTGTCATTGCTGGTGCGCAACGCCCAGGAGCTTGTGGACTGCGGTTTCTATTCCGGACGCGAGCACATGAACAGATGCGCCGGGGCCGCACCTTCCTCACTGGTGCGTGCGATAGAAGAGCATGAGAGCTTCCCGATCGTGGCCGAGGTCAAGCTGGCCTCGCCCACCGCCGGCCGGCTGGGGACGCACTTGGCAGAGGAGCTGATCGATGATTACCGGCAGGGAGGGGCCGCGGCCCTTTCGGTGCTCACCGAGCCGCGCTACTTCCAGGGCTCGTTGCGCTACCTGACGCTGGCGGCGCGGACCGGGACCCCGGTGATGATGAAGGATTTCATCGTTGATTCTCGGCAGATCGATACCGCGGCCCGCCTGGGGGCATCGGCGGTGCTGCTCATCGAGGGCGTCTTCGACCTCGGCCTCCGCTGCCAACGGGACGTACTGATCGGGGAGGCCCACCGATGCGGTCTGGAGGTGGTGCTGGAGGCCTCCAGCATGTCGGAGCTGGAGAGGGCGATGGGAAGCGAGGCGGACGTCCTGGCCTTCAACCGCCGGGACCTGCGAACCTTCCGACCCGGTGCGGACGAGGCGGCCTTGGCGCTGGGGATGATGAGACGGGACGGCAGACCGGCCATGCTCATGAGCATGATGGAGGGGAGGGAGGACGTGCGCCGGGCCCGGGACCAGGGGGCCTCCTGCGTGCTGATCGGCTCGTCCCTCAGCCGCTCCCCCTGCCCCCGGGACAAGCTGCTCTCGATGAGGATGGAGAGATGACCGCGGTCAAGATCTGCGGGATGCGTCGGCCGGCCGACCTGGAATGCTGCCGTCAGGCCGATTATCTCGGTTTCGTGGTCCTCACCGATTCACCCCGCAACCTGGAGCTGGAGACGGCAAAGGGGCTCATGTCCTGCTGCGGCAACCTACGGGTGGCGGTGACCACCGAGCGGCGACCGCGGGAGCTGGAAAGGATCGCACGATACCTGGAACCGGACGTCCTGCAGCTGCACTCCCCCCTGGACCCGGGATTGCTGGAGAGGGTCAAGGGGCTGGAGGTCCCGGTATGGGGGATGCTGCCGGTGAGACCCGGGGTCGGGATCGAGCTGGGAACCTTGAAGGGGATAAAGGCCCTGGTGCTGGACTCCCCGGGGAAGAGGGCAGGAGGGAGCGGGGCGGTGCACGACTGGACCCTCAGTCGGCGGATCAGGGAGATGGTATCCCCAACGTCAGTGGTGCTGGCCGGCGGCCTGCGCCCGGAGAACGTGTTGCGTGCGGTGGCCGAGGTGCGCCCCTTCGCGGTGGACGTCTCCAGCGGGGTGGAGGGGAATGATCGCAAGGACCCCTTCAAGGTCCAAGAGCTGATAAGGAAGGTCAAGGGGGCGGATGGGTCGTGAAAATGCGGTTCGGTGAATACG
>CAZXTA010000125.1:0-5025 GCA_964642865.1 uncultured Methanomassiliicoccus sp.
TTTTAGGGGCGAGAGCCCCGACAACCCTTACACTTTTCATCATGCCGTTCGGCGACGGGGTGGGGACTAGCTGCCATCATTTGGGGCTTCGCCCTACTCTCGTTCGTGCTCAACGACTTCCTGAAGGTCCGTTTGTTCCTCTACCCAATCAGGAAGGGGGAGGTCACGCGAGGAATTGCCTAGAACGATACCGATGGCGAGTGATCGTTCAGTGTTGGTATTTAAACCCATACATCTAAAATACTGGCCCCGTTCCAGTTCATATTTTGATATGGGTTGCACCCACGTTCCATAATAGAAGACTTGCCCTTTGTATTAGCGATTCCTTTTTAACCTTACAGACATAATAAAATTTGTAGGGGATAGGAAAATGATCAAATCATTACCGCTCAAAGATTTTCGAGCAATGTACGACCCAGACAAGGTAGATTGCACATCGACCGATGCCCTGGAACCAACGGATGAGATCATCGGACAGGAAAGGGCGCAGAAGGCCCTTCATTTCGGTCTTGAGATCCTTGAGAAAGGGTTCAACATCTATGTGGCCGGGTTGCCTGGCACCGGCAGGAAGACCGCGGTCAATAATTTCTTGTATGAACTGGCCAGTAAAAAGCCCAAAGCGGACGATTGGATCTACGTCAACAACTTCGCCAACCCTTACGAGCCCCTCGCGATCCGTCTTCCTCCAGGGATGGGCATCCAGCTGAAGGCGGACATGGCCGCTTTCATCGATGAGATCAGGAGGACACTTCCCAGGACCTTCGAAAGCGAGGGGGCCGAGGCGAAACGTCAGGCGGCCTTGGCCAAGCTGACCAAGGAAAGAGGGGAGCTGATCAAAAAGGCCAATGAAAGCGCGGAAAAACAGGGCTTTTCCATCCAAGTCGGACCTTCTGGACTTATGATAATCCCAATGGTCGATGGGAAACCTCTTACCGCGGAGGATTTCGAGGCCCTCCCGGAAAAGACCAGAGAAGAAATTCTAAAAAAGAGAGCAGGGCTGGATGCCGAGATCAGGGTCGGGTTACACAAGGTACGGGAGATCGATGTAAAAGGGTCGGAGATCATGGCCGATCTCAATAACGAGATCGCGCTGGAATCCATAGGCCATCTCCTCAATGATCTGAAGGAGAAGTATGGTGCGATCAGAGAGGTGTTCTCGTACATCGAGAACGTCCAGAAGGACATACTAGAGAACCTGGCAATATTCTTGGGGACGACGCAACCGCAAATGGACGAGGTCCCACCCCAGTTCCGACAGTTCCTTTCCAAGGACCTGGCATTTCGCAAGTACGAGATCAATATCGTGGTGGACAACGGCAGTGCCGTCGGTGCCCCGGTGGTCTTCGAGGAAACTCCTAGCTATCAGAACCTTTTAGGAAAATCGGAGAAGGATGTGCAGTTCGGTGTGGTCACCACCGATTTCATGATGATACGTCCCGGTTCTCTCCACAAGGCTAACGGTGGGTATCTTGTCATACCGGTGCTGGACCTCTTCCGGTATCCATTTGCCTGGGACGGCCTGAAGTCCGCCCTCAAGACGGAGAAGGTCAGGGTCGAGGAACCGGGAGAGCAGGCCGGATTCATTTCCACAAGAGGGCTTAAGCCTCAGCCCATCCCGCTGAACGTGAAGGTCATACTCATCGGCACCCCGGATATCAATCAGATACTCCACCAGGCGGATCCGGACTACCCGTCGCTCTTCAAGGTGCGGGCGGACTTCGATATGGTGATGGACCGTAACGATATCTCGGCGAAGAAATACGCCATTTTCATATGCACCCTATGCCAAAAGTTCAAATTGAAGCATCTGGACAATGGCGCGGTAGCAAAGATAGTGGAGTTCGGTTCCAGACTTGCAGAGGACCAGAAGAAGCTTTCCACCAGATTTTCCAGCGTGGCCGATCTGATCAGGGAGGCGAACTTCTATGCCATGCAGGATGGGTCGAGGTACATCACCGTGAAGCACATCGAAAGGGCGGTGGAGGAGAAACTGTACCGTTCCAACCTGGTCCAGCAGAAGATCCAGGAGTTCATTGAACGGGGAGTGTACCTGATAGACACCGAGGGCAGCGCGGTCGGTCAGATCAACGGACTTTCGGTCATGGGGCTGGGCGATGTGGCCTTCGGCCGACCGTCCCGGGTGACCGCCAGCGTCTTCGTTGGTCGAGACGGCATCATCGATATCGAACGCCAGGCGCAGATGGGAGGACCGACGCACACCAAGGGCGTGCTCATTCTCGGCGGCTACCTCGCCAACAAGTTCGCCCAGGATAAACCGCTCTCCCTCGCCGCGAAGCTGGTCTTCGAGCAGAGCTATGGGGGAGTGGATGGGGACAGCGCCTCAAGCACGGAATTGTACGCCATCCTTTCCGCCCTGTCCGGTCTGCCCATCAAACAGAGCCTCGCGGTCACCGGTTCGGTCAACCAAAGAGGCGAGGTGCAGGCCATCGGAGGCGTGAACGAGAAGCTGGAAGGCTTTTTTGAAGTGTGCAAGGCCAAGGGGCTGACCGGGGATCAGGGAGCGATGATACCAGCGAGCAACGTCCAGAACCTGATGCTTAAGGAGGAGATGCTGGAAGCAGCGGCCCAAGGCAAGTTCACAATCTATCCGGTCAGCACCATCGACGAGGGCATCGAAGTGCTGACCGGCGTGCCTGCGGGTAAACGACTGGCCAACGGATCGTACAAGAAGGGGACGGTCAATTACCTGGTGAACAAGAGGTTGCAGGAGATGGCCGAAACGGTGAGGGAGTTCCAGATGCCGTCACGATGACCTGTCGGCACTTTGGCAGAATTGCCACAACCAGAGCATCTTCCCAATGGTCATCTAGATGGGTCACGATACAGATCCCGATGGCCACACCTAAGCAACATCCAGTCAACCAATGATCATTCTCGGAAGGGGTAAAATTCGGCCACTGACGCCAGCCTCATCACCATTCGTGTTCTCACAGTTCCTTCACATCGAGGAATTCGATACCGTTGGAAGATGGGAAATGGTTTTGAATTACGGAAGATCACTTCTTCAACGAGACCATGATCTGCTGAACGTACTTCTTCGCCTCTTCCTTGCCCGTTGTGGTCAACGGCCCCTTCATTCCAGTGACGCCTATGTGCAACACGGAATCCTGAGCCTTGAGCCCCTTATCCTTGGCCAGGTCCCTAAGCTTGGGAGCGGCCCCCTTGACGGCCCACTTGCCCTTGTTCCTTTCGTCCATGTTCTCGGGCACGCCCATCATGGTGTCGAACATGACGATCGGCTGGTCCTTCCAGCCCAAGTCCTTCATGCTCATGACGAAGTTCTTGGCCTCAGAGGTCATCTTAAACCATCGAGTGGGGGAACCAAGGAACATGATGTCCCCGTTCAGAACGGGTTTGGCGGTTTCTCTCAAGTTTACTAGAATGACCTCGTTCCCGTCGGCCTTGATCTGTTCCGCAATCGCTTCGGCCACCTGCTTGGTGTTACCGTACACGCTGTCATAAACTACCATACCTATCATTGAACGACCTCATTTCATTCGATGAATGATATTCGATGTCGTATATCTTAACTGTTCCCTATTTAATATTTTAACCATCTGGATGAGTCGGGACGCAAATCCCGACGCCCGCACTCTTATGCATAGCCAGCCATCCAAGTTTTATTTTCAATCAGGGGGTTTTTGACTTTTTTTGAACTGGCTACCTCTTCGGGGTTCGGTGCATTCCCCCACACTTTTTGTGCATCCGAGATAGCCGATTCTGTTGTCTTCCGGCAGTAATACTGCTCCGTGGTCTTGGTACTAGAATGTCCCATCATCCTTGATACAGAGTCGATAGGGACACCCGCATCGATGCTCGTTTGTCCAAAGGTGCGACGACAGGCGCGACTGTCATACATAACCCCAGTTTGAGCGACGACGTTCGCCCTAAGCTTGGTTAGGCTGTTAGGTGAATAGTATCCATCTTCACCCTTCCTAATATTCTGTATGGCAGGGAAGAGCGCTTCACATGTCGGCGCTAACTTGGTGATGAGAACTGCCCTGGCTTTGATATACCGTCTTAGGAACGGTATGCCATCCGGGTGGATTCCAGTTGTCCTGGCTTGCCCATAGCTGCCCTCACCCTTGACGTGCTCAGTAAAGATGGTCCCCCTTTCCAGGTTGAGGTCACCTATGTTCGCTAACCTTACCTCCTTTGGTCGTAGACCCGTACATATGCCGAGGACCGTTATTCCATAACTTACCATGAGCTGCCAATCATCATTATTCACTCCATTGGCATACTGGATGATTTTTTTCCGGTCCCCTTTAGATATTGGGTCGAGCATCTGTGTGTTCCTTTTTGGTATGCTCTGAGCATACCTCATTCTGACCATGTCCATCGCGCCATTTCCGACGTAACGGAGTAAACTGTTCAACGAATCGAGGTTGTGCTTAATCCCTGATGGTTTCATACCACGTGCTTTTAAGAGCTTCAGGTATTCCAGTATCTCTTTTTCAGTCATCTTTTCAGGATTATAGTTGTTGATGACATCATGTTCTATCAGGGTCCTGAAATCCTTGTCCATGCGCCTCATCCGTCTTTTATATTCCACCAATGTTGCTTCAGCGAGCACCCCGTTCATCGCGTCGATGTACTGGTAAGCAATAGTTAAGAAAGGGTATCGGCCCATAGACCTCGCCCCCCTCCTTCGACCATGCTTCCTATGCACCGTTTTTTCCACGGAGGACCTACTGCCGCTACGTTTTGACGTAGCATCAAAGCCCTCGACGGAGG
Source organism: uncultured Methanomassiliicoccus sp. (assembly GCA_964642865.1). Classification (GTDB taxonomy): domain Archaea; phylum Thermoplasmatota; class Thermoplasmata; order Methanomassiliicoccales; family UBA472; genus UBA472. The sequence continues at coordinate 4,759 of CAZXTA010000125.1, forward strand.
AATTGACAGATTGGGCTGTAAACTTATCGACCGTTATTGTAGCCCCGCCTTGGGATGTTGCCCCCCTTCGTGCTGGCCTCATCTCCTTAACTCGACCCCTTTTTGTACCCCGCCCGTGCGAGGCGCTTCTTGACCGCTTGATGACTTAATCCGACCTGCAGGCCAATTTCTCTGTAGCTCAGCCCCTTTTCTCTCATACGAGTGATTTGCTCGGTCAAGACCGGGTTCGGAGGCCTTCCCAAGCGCTTCCCCTGGGCTTTGGCCCGG
>CAZXTA010000126.1:0-5023 GCA_964642865.1 uncultured Methanomassiliicoccus sp.
GCATTAGTACCGTTCAGGGGCGGGGCTTCTGAGAAATACTCTGTCTCGGTGGGGTAGATGTTACCATCGAACTCATCGACCATGTCCTGACACATTGGGTCAGTTATGTTTATCCTCTGATCATTCCGTGAATCTCCCCAGGGGAAGGACAGGTTGTTGGCCACCCAGACCTCGCTATAGTTGCCCTCTGCCCTCTTAGTGAATTCCATCCAATTACTTGCTCCATATCCCCAGGTGTAATACCAGTTGGTATCGTTCACTTCGTAGTTATCCGCCATTGTAGCCTCTCCCAGCTCTATCCCCCGGAGGGCAGCGCTGGCCGCTATCTCGCTGGCGTCAAACGTCTGGGCCCTGATGCTCGGACCTATGTCCATACCAATGGGGTCCGCAACGCTCTCCCGAACTGCCGCCTCCGACGAAGCACTATAAGGAAGAACTGCAAAAGCACCCACGATCATAGTAAGTGCGATCATCACTGCCAATGTCCTAGACAATCTTTTTATCAACTGTATCTCCTCCCGCCCCCCTACGACTATTTGTCCCATAGGGCGATTTAGAACGAATATTTCCTTGTGGGTTATATAATGTTTCGATAAGTCAGTATCAAAAATCGGCATTTTTCACATATTTTACCGAACATCGAGGGGAAAATCGGGCGATTCTCAGGAAGTCACAGCCATCATCCGAAAAGGATTTAGTCGCATTGCTGTATTAAAGTACGGTCCGATGGTGATCATCTAGTGGCCAAGAACGACCGCAACGGCTCCTGGTTCGAGGAGGCCATGAGCCTTCCGGAGACCGGCCCAGCACTCCGAAGATACTTTGTGAACACAATGTTCGACAGCACCTTCGCCGTGCTTGGGATAATCATAGGTTCGGCACTTACCGCCGATGCCGACAAGGGACTGGTCATCGCCACCATAATCACCACCTGCATAGCCCTGGCCATCTCCACCGGTACCAGCGTCTACGAGGCGGAAACCCTGGAGCAGTCCCGGCGAATGGACGAGATAGGGCGGGCCATGCTCCGCCCGGTGGACGATACGAATCTGGGAAAGGCCTCCAAGGCCAGCACGGCCATAATCGCCCTGGCGAACTCCCTGGCCCCGTTGATGAGCGGGGCCCTCATCGTCTCCCCATTCCTTCTGCTGGACGAGGAGACCATAGTTGTGGCGGCCGAGGCGGCGATAGTGCTGGCGATAGTGCTGCTCTTCTTCACCGGTTTTATCATGGGCCGCATCAGCGAAAGGAACCCCTGGTGGAAGGGTCTGAGGATGTCCTTGATAGGACTTGCCGCCTTCGTGGTATGTTACCTCATCGGCGGGGCGGTATGAACCACGGTTTCCTGATCAAGACCTCATACAGTTTCCGAGTGTACTGTTTGGCCGGGTCATCGAACTCGCTGATGCGCACGATCTCATAGCCCTGGGTCAACCTCCGCACCTTCTCCTCGGATAAGAAGTGCACCACGAAACCGGTCGGGCTCTGCCACATGTCCTCCTCCCTTATGGACCCACTTCTGGAAATGCGGGTCGCGATCGTTCCGTACCGAAAAGATGTTGAGACCCCCTGGTATCAGCACCCGTGAGCATTCATCCAGGATGAACGATATCTCCTTCTCCCACAGCTCCATGGTGAAGAACATGTGCGAATAGACCGTGTCAACCGAATCGTCCGGCAACCGTATGCCCGCCCGCACGTCCTTCACCACGCATTCCACGGTCGATTCCAGGCATAGTTTTTCCGCCCTCCCCCTCATCTGGCAGATCCCCGATTCGGAACAGTCCAGTGCGATGACCCCGAAGCCCTCCCGGGCGAACAACCAGGTATCGCGTCCCTGCCCGCATATCAGCTCCAATATGTCCCTCGCCCCGGCATTGTGAATGATGACCTGGGCCTTCTGCCCGAACTCGCTGGGACCAGGTCCGAAATAGTCCTCGGCACCTCTGAACACGTTGTCCCAATGCCCCCTCTGGTCCGATGCGCCATCCCCGTTCATATTCAACCGCTTCCCTTTCCAGAAGGCTATATCTGGTCGTGATCGGATAATTTTTTCATCGAGAACCGAGGCTATCCGAACAGGCTGCCATGAGGGTCTAGCAGATGCGAGGGACCGGGTCTCCCACCGGTGGCTCCAGTATTCGCCGTCCCCCCACCTCAGTGCGCATCATGACATACTTGGTGTCCTTGCTGGCCCTTCCCACGATCGCCGCGTTCCGTCCATGCTCGTCGGCCCTCAGGGCCTTGAGCACCCCCTCGGCCATTTCAGGCACGCAGGAGATGATGACCTTCCCCTCATTGCCAATGGTCAGCGGGTCGAGCCCGAGCATCTCGCTGGCGTTGCGTACCGCGTCCGCGATGGGAATGTCCTTCTCCACCAGCTCGATGCCGACCTTGGACTTGGACCTCCACTCGTTGATAGCGTTGGCGAAGCCTCCCCGGGTGGCGTCCTTCATGGAGGTGATGCCACCCACCTCCAACAGCTTACCTATCATGTGATTGAGGGGGGCGCAGTCGCTCTGCACCTGGCTCTCGAAACCGTACCCTTCCCGGAAGGAGAGCAAGGCGATACCGTGGTCCCCCAAGGTGCCCGAGGCCAATATGACGTCGCCGTCGCGTACGTTGTCGTCGGTGAGCCAACGGGAATCGACCTTGCGGTAGGCCGAGGCGACCTCCAGGTTGTGGTCCATGTGAGGATGGCGCTTGCCGATGGCCGCGGCCACCAACACCATCCTTTCTATGGCGCCCTTCTCCATGACCTTGGTGTCCCCGGTCACCACCGGCACCCCGGAGATCTCGGAATATCGGCCGATGCTCTTGACCACCCTTTCCAGAACCTCGATCTCCAGCCCCTCTTCCAGGATCATGGTGTTGGATAGCGCTAGGGCCTGCCCGCCCATGACCGCGATGTCATTGACCGTACCGCTGACCGCCAGGGAACCGATGTCCCCGCCAGGGAAGAACAGTGGTTTCACGGTATGTCCATCGGTGGTGAAGATCACGTTGTCGACCACCGCCGAATCATCGTAGGATTCCAGCGACACCTCGGTCTTGATCTTGGGCAGGAATGGTGCGATGGAGCGGACGATGAGCTCCTGCATCATCTCTCCACCAGCTCCATGTCCCATGGTGACCCTCTTCATGAGCGGCGAAAGAGGGAAGCAGATTATTAAGATTACCTAAAACCAATAGGAATTGCGGTGCAAGTGAGAGACCAAGGTTCACATTGGAGGCCGCCCAGTTCAAGAGGTCCAGCAAAGGTGCTTTGCCTGGGAGGCGGATCGATATGCACAGCGACGATGGACCTTCTGCTCAAGGAAGGGTGCAAGATCGCAGTTCTGGACACCGACCGCCATTGCGCGGTGGCCGAACGGTGCCGTGAATGCCGCTCTCCGGACGAGATTCGGTTCGACGATCGGGCGGTCCTGCTGGTGGGAGACGCGATCAGTACGGCGATCGACATTTTGGAAAGGACGAACATCGACCTGGTGGTCCCCGGTATACCGGGGCATGCCGCGGGAAAGCTGGCCATGGCCTGGGGGAAAGGAAGGATGTCTCCAAGAGGCTCGATGGCCCTTTTACATGAATTGAACGCACGTCTGTCTGGATCGGGAATAGCGACCATGGACCCGGACGGTGGTACCATCATCGCTACCCTCAACACCGGTCCGCACCCTTGTCCCACGGACTGTTCACAGAAAGGGGTATGTCCTCTGACCGGACTACAGCGGAGTCTTGACCTTTGCGATGTGCTGAAAGATGCCTTGGACCAAATGTCCATTAAAAATTTGGTCATCAGGACGGTTAAGGTCGGCATTTACGGCGTTATCGAGGGGAAGGACCTGGTGGCCATGCAGAATTTGTTGAGAGGAATGGTCGACGGGGACGCGGTGGCAATAGCCACCAGCTGCTCGTGCCACGCCATATTGAACACGTTCAAGGTGTGTTGAACGATGGGAAAGATGATGGCCCGCACGCCTCTCCCGCCAATAGTATTATTTGCACATCCCTTATATGGGGCGCGACGGGCTCGTAGGGTAGCCTGGATTATCCTTTCGGCCTTCGAAGCCGAGGACTGGGGTTCAAATCCCCACGGGCCCGCCATTATCCGTATCCAGTCATTGAAAAATTGTTGGCGAATAAAGGGGTTTTGGGAGGTTTTACATTCCTACTGTTCCAAGCCTCCTGCAACTCCTCGCCCGCGCGGCCTTCCTTGATCGCCGCATAATACTTCTGCGTCGTTTTCACGTCGCTGTGCCGCAGTTGGGAGCTTACGGCGTTTAAAAGTGCGGGGTTCATGTCCACAGTTTGACCCGCTAACGTCGGGCGCAGATCCTTGATTCGGAACTCGAAACCGGTCTTCCTCTCAATGTTGCGCTTCATGCGGTTGAAGTTCGCCAATGAATAGGTTCCGTTCTTGTTGTTGTTCCCGGTCGAGGGGAAGAGGGCTTTGTTATCATCTATCCCCTTCGCCTTCAGTCTGCGCTTTCTAATCTCCAAATAGGTTTCCAGATGAGGGATCATGTCGGCCCTTACCAGACTGACCGATTGGGGGGATGCCCAAGAACCTTCGCCCTTTGGATGTCTCACGTAGAACTTACCCTTCTTCAGGTCCAGGTCCCGGAGTTCGGCTAACCTCAACTCCTTCGGTCTGCATCCGGTGGTTAATCCTAATGCCACTACACCGAGCATGACAGCTTCCTCCCACCGTTGAGGCTCGCTTAACGCAAGTAAAAGCCCTTCGGTATCGTTCACGCTCAAGGACCGTATGTCCTTGTTGTTCTCCCTTGGCATCTTGACCCCGGCGTCCTTCATCTTCTCGATGGCGTAGTTGTCACAATATTTCATCAGGCCATTGAGAAGCTGGACATACTTCTTCTGGGTCGTGGGGGCCAGCCCCATCTCTCTCATCTTCCCGAAAAACGCCTGGACGTCCGTCCGTTCCAAGTGTCTAGGATCGGTTGAAAGCCGAAATTCTCGGTCAATGTAGGTATCTCTGCGGAATGAAATCATGCTCTTTCAG
>CAZXTA010000127.1:0-4935 GCA_964642865.1 uncultured Methanomassiliicoccus sp.
GAGGAGGCCAGGCCGTCGCGTATGACCGGGGCGTCGGCCACGGCCAGCACCAGGTCCCGGTCCTCGGACTGGAAGGGATGCAGGGACCAGGTGAGCTTGGCCGGCCGGCCGTGCACCCTCAGTGGCAGGGTGATGAAGGATGGGAGCTCCGGCTGGACCAGGGCCTTGACCAGTTTCCGACGCTCCTCCTCATCGCCGTGGAGTATGAACGAGAGGTCCTTACCCTCCATCGTGTCCCGGTCCACCTCCAGGAAACGCTGTAAGGGCGAGTTGCTCTTGCATATCTCCCCCTCGCGGGAGTAGACCATCACCAGCAGGTCATGGTCCTGCAGGACCTCCAGCACCATGTCCAGAGTGAGTTCGTGGCGGTCTTCGTCCATAAGGAAACCTATCAGGCTGACGCCCACTATCTCCTCCCTCTCCTTGACCGGGGTCACGGAGATGGAGAACTGGGCCTGGCCCAGCTCCATGCTGAGCCTTTCACGGGTGCTGTGCCCGTTCAGGCACTCCTGCAACGCGCTATCCACCTCCCGGGAGAGGTCGTTCTGCAACAGGGACACGAAGGAGGTCCCCAGCAGGCGGGCCTCGTCCGTGGCCAGCAAGGTCTCGACGGTGCGGTTGTAATACTTCAGGCGGCCGTTCCGGTCCAGGGTGCAGATCAGTGTGCGGCCGACCTTTTCCCTTATGGCCTCATTCCCTTCTCCTGAGCTCATCTGAATCATGGCACCCCTTTTCCTTCACATGGCTTATCGATTGACCGCTAATGAACTCTTCCCTGTGAGAACCGACCGATCGGAATCAGGGGCGGGTGAAGGGTGTTTCGATATGCAATGGGTATCAAAGGAATTTTGTCATCCCTTATGATCCTTGAGCATATATGTGAACGTGCAATTATAATAATTTTCCAGATCGAATATTATATTATTATTTAAATTATATATAAATCGATCACGATGATGCCTTTGAGAATCAATTTTCATATATATCGCCTCTTTCTCTCTTTTTTTAAGAGCGTTCGGACAAGGATACCCCCCACTATTTTCCTCCCATCGAACAGTACTATCCACCTTGCTTCCTTGCCGGGCCTCCATTTTCCTTGTTCGTTCCCTTCATCTATCCCCCCACGTTGTGAGATGCATGCATTCCCCATGTGCCCTGGGCCATGGTCACCCTGCGCGATCGTGCGATCATATCCGCCTTGCCGGTGGACCTCCTGGGACCGATGGTTCTGTCCGAGGACGGACCGTCCGCAGTGGCCCGGTTCTGCGATGGGTTCGACGGGGAACTGATACTGCACGCCCCGGAGGAGCTGAGGTGCGTGGAGGACCTTGTGGCCGGATTCACCGTGGACGTTTCCCACGCCTATCTGGGAATGGAGCAGGACGCCAACGCCAGGGGATGTTCGAGGAGCTGGGCGAGGCGGTGCGCCACGTCCACCTCTCGGACGCCCGGCGGCCGGACGTAGAGGGGGTGATGATCGGGGGGATCGACATGAGCTTCTTCCCCCATCTGCGCGGGCTCCCGGTGCTGCCCGAGGTGTGGGACGGGCATCTCGACGGGGGGCAGGGTTCCGCGAAGCGCTCCGCCGGATGCGCGGGGAATGAGGTCCATCCAGCATTGCATGGACGGTCGTTCATACCGATAACTTGAAAAACAGGTACCGAGATTATAGACGATACCATAGGGTGCTTGGATTGGATGATGGAGATTTTACCAAGGCTCGCTCGATGCTTTTTCCGAGGCAGGTCCTAGCGGGTCACGACGTCATAGGCACGGTGCCCGATTCCTGCCGGGACTTCGGATTGAGCGGCACAGCCTTCATCGTCACCGGGGACAAGACCATGAAGGTGGCTGGCAACACTGTGCGCGACGGGTTGCTGGACAACGGCTTCGAGGTTCAGACCATCACCGTCAGCGAGGCCACCAACGAGAACCTGGAGTTGGTGGAGAAGGCCGCCAAGGAATGTCAGGCGGATTTCTTGCTGGGGGTGGGCGGCGGCTCCAAGATCGACCTGGCCAAGATGGCCGCCACCAGGATGTCCAAGGAGTTCCTTTCCATACCTACGTCCGCTTCCCACGACGGGATCGCGTCCGGACGGGCCAGCATCAGGAGCGGCAAGGGCCCCATCTCGCACGAGGCGAGGGTGCCGTTGGCCGTCATCGCCGATACTGGCATCATCGCCAAATCACCATACCGCTTATTGGCCGCGGGGTGTGCTGACGTCATCAGCAACGCCACCGCCCTGATGGACTGGGAGTTCGCCCGCAGGCTGCGCTACGAGGAGTTCTCCCGTTCAGCCTATGCGTTGGCCAGCTACACCGCGCAGACCATTATTGAGAACGCCGACCTGATCCGGCCCAACCTGGAGGAGAGCGTGTGGATAGCCATCCGCCCGATCATCATCTCCGGGATAAGCATGAGCGTGGCCGGCTCGTCGCGACCCACGTCCGGCAGCGAGCACATGTTCTCGCATGCCCTGGACCTGATAGCGCCCGGCAAGGCGCTGCACGGGGAACAGTGCGGGGTCGGCTGCATAATGATGATGTACCTTCACGGAGGCGATTGGAACCGCATCCGCGAGGCGTTGATGAAGATAGGTGCCCCCACTTCGGCCAAGGAGCTGGGGGTCACCAAGGAGCAGGTGATAGAGGCTCTGGTGACCGCACACCAGATCCGCAAGGACCGCTTCACCATATTGGGCATGGGGCTCACATTGGAGGCGGCCGAGCGCATAGCAACCATCACCAGAGTCATCTGAGGGAGGCTCGTTAGACATGATCACTGTGATCGGAGAGAAGCAGGCCAAGGTCGATGGTCAATTCATCTACCTAGGTCCGCTGACGGAGTGCAAGGAGTGCAAGCTCAAGGGGGTATGCTTCAACTTGGACGCTGGTGCTTTGTACCGCATCGTAGAGGTGCGGGACGTCAAGCACGAGTGCAAGGTGCACGAGGACGGGGTGCGCGTGGTCAGGGTGGAGAAGGAGAGGATGGAGGGTGTGGTGAGCAAGAAAGGGGCGCTCGAAGGCACCACCGTCACCCACGAGGTGATCAGGTGTAACCACCTGGGATGCGAGCATTACCGCCTCTGCCACCCGTTCGGAATTGACCGGGGGCGCAAGGCCCGTATATCTAAGATACTGGGCGACCTGGAATGCATTGAGGGGAAGAAGCTGGTGAAGGTGGTCTTCGAGTAGGTCGGTCCTCACATCCAGATAATGGTTTCCATGGGTTTTTATCTTCGGATGAGCGCATGGGCCGCGGATGACAGCCATTTCGGTACGACCGGAACGAGCGACCGTCCTAAAGGACCTTATCAAGGGGATAGGATGAAAATTTCAGAGGTCGGACCTATTGGACGAGGCGCTGACCCACAGTTCGGTCAGCGAGGAGCTAGGGAACGACCTCCATGGCAACGACCGACTGGAACTCTACGGGGACGCGGTCCTTGTCTTCATCTTGACGAAACATCACGAAACATCTATTGAGTGATCACGAGAGCGCCCAGGAAGGCGAGCTGGCCCGCGAACGTATCACCCTGCTGGAGAACGCGTACTTGAAGCGGGTGAGGGAATGGCTGAAGATCATCGACCATATAGCGCTTGGCAGATCCATCACCAGCAATCCCCAGAAACCAGAGAGGATGGCCTCGAGGGACCCGGAGGCGGTGATGGCCGCCATCTTCATCGACGGCGGGGTGTGCGATGTCCGGGAATTCATCGAGAGGTTCGTGATCGGAGATCGGACGGGGGCCTCAAGGCCCCTGATGATCAAGGACCGTGAAGGTCCTGGGAGCGACCCTCATCGATCCTCGTCGGAACTGACCGTCGGGATCCATGATCGCTCTGTGAAATGAGGCTGGCCATCAACCGTCCATTTTTCCACAGATGAAGTTCAGCAGCACCTCGGCCCCTTGCACATCGAGGGGCGTCTCCTCCCCTAGAAATCCCGCCTGGTTCACCCTCGTGTCCTCGGGCAGCACCGCCGCTATCGTGTTGGGTTCGCACCTGCCCACAAGCATTCCCTCGTATTCCGGACGCACGCGATTGAGCACCATGAAGAATGGTTTGCCGGCCTCCTCCATCATGACGGTCACCTTGTCCTTTAGGCGTAAGGACTCGAAAGAGGGGTCTAGGACCATGAGCACCAGGTCGGCGGCCCTTTCCACCCCCCGGCCCACGTGCTCCACCCCAGCCTCGGTGTCCACAATGACCACCTCTCCCTTCCTCAGCACCAGGTTCTCCAGGAATACCCGGGAAAGAGTCCCCATGGGGCAGGCGCATCCCTCCCCGAAATGCTTGACCTTACCGATCTGCAGGAGCATCACCCCATCCTTGCTGCTCAGACAATGAGAGGGTATGTCGTCGATGTTGAATCTACTCTTAAGCAGGTCGACCTTCTCCCCGTTGGGCATTGCCCCCATGATCCTGCCTCCCATCTCCTTTTTCCCACCCATGTGCTCCATGAGCTCTTTAGGCTCGTCCAGGCCCAGTTGCCGGTGTAGCCCGAAGTTCGATTCATCGATGTCCACCACCAGTACTGAGTGGCCTTTCCCGGACAGGCCTTTGGCCAGGAGCGACGAGACCGTGCTCTTGCCGCATCCGCCCTTACCCATTATTACGATCTTCATTGTCCACCGTTCCACTGATCTAGTAGCACAAAAATATTGAAAAAGTTATTTAATGCTTCTTGAGGGAACACGCCTGAGCGGTCTATCGGAACCTCTCCCCGGTCATCCGCTCGTACATGTCGATGTAGAGCTTGCTGACCTTCTCCGTGACGTCCCCAGGCAACGCGGGTATGTCCGGTTCCGGCCGGTGCTCCTTGCGGGCCTTGTAAAGCGCCTCGTGGTAGCCGGTGTCCCTATAGTGCTGCCGGACCATCTCCTTGCTCAGCTCCACGCAGTTACCCTTTTCGTACTCGGCCGCGTCCCACCG
>CAZXTA010000128.1:0-4776 GCA_964642865.1 uncultured Methanomassiliicoccus sp.
CGCATTCACCGCAGCAACCTGGTGGGCATGGGCGTGCTGCCCCTGCAGTTCTCCCCTGGACAGAATGCTGCCTCCCTTGGACTGGACGGGGGCGAGGAGTTCGACATCGAGATGGACGATCTGAGACCGAGGACCGAGGTCCGCATTAACGCCAGGAAAGGGGAGAAGGTCATCGCTTTCCGCGCCATCGCCCGTCTGGACACGCCGGTCGAGGTGGACTACTACCGTAACGGGGGTATATTGCAGGCAGTGTTGCGTAAGTTGACCGGACCGACATAAGGTCATTATATTGGATATATTATCCATCCCCGCGTGACTAGTGATGATGAAAATGTCATCGTCGTGAAGGACCTCACCAAGGTTTACCCGGTGGCGGTCCGTCTTTTCGGTGATGGTGGAAAGGAGAAACTGGCGGTCGATCGCGTTAGCTTTGAGGTGCATCATGGGGAGATCTTCGGATTACTGGGGCCTAACGGTGCGGGCAAGACCACCACCATCAAGATGCTCTCCACGCTCTTGACGCCCACCTCGGGGAGCGCCACCGTTCTGGGCATGGACACGTCCAAGGATTCGTTGAGGTTGAGACCTCGCATCAATCTGGTGTCCGGAGGGGAGAGGGGATTGTACTTCAGGCTGACCGGAAGGCAGAACCTGGAGTTCTTCTCCGATATGTACAAGGTACCTCGGGAGATGAAGAAGAGCAGAGCGCAGGAACTGTTGGACCTGGTGGGTTTGACGGAAGCGGCTGACATTCGTGTGGAGAACTATTCCCGCGGGATGAAGCAGCGGCTGCACTTGGCCCGAGGGTTGGTCAACGATCCGGAGGTCCTTTTCATGGACGAGCCCACGCTTGGCCTTGATCCCGAGATAGCGAGGGAGACCAGGTCGCTGATACACAAACTGTCGGACGGCGGCAAGACCATCATGCTCACCACTCACTACATGTTCGAGGCGGACGAGCTCTGCGATCGACTGGCCATCATCTCGGAGGGTAGGATAAAGGCCATCGGGTCACCGTATTCCATGAAGGATTCCGTGCGCAACGATACGGTGATCGAGGTGGAGGCGCGAGAGATCGACGAGCGGGAGAAAGAGGAGCTGAGAGCGTTGCCAGGCGTCTCCGCCGTGTCCCTTGAGACGCTGGAGGGACGGTCACTGGCACGCATGATCGTGGAGGAAGGTACCTCGCTGATCCCAAAGGTGGCCTCGATCCTGGAAGATAAGAAGATCATCAGCATCCGTGTGGACCAGCCGACGCTGGAGGATGCCTATCTCAAGATGGTGAACGGGAAATGATCTCCCCGCAGGCTGTGAAGGCCGCGCTCAAGCAACAGGCCATTCACTTCTTCGTCGATCCCCAATGGGTCATTCCCAGCATCATCGCCCCTTTCATATTCACCACCGTGACGCTCTTCCTCTTCAGCCACACCGGTGGGGACCTGCTCCTCTACGCCGTGCTGGGGGGCGGGGTCCTGGGGATGTGGGGTAACACCATACAGAGCAGTAGCTGGTCCATCGGGTTCGATCGCATGAACGGGACGCTGGAGGCCATCATGGTCACGCCCGCGCCCCTGGCCTCCGTGGTCCTGGGCCGCTGTCTGTGGAACTCCTTGCTGGGTCTGATCAACGCCCTGGCGGTGTTTATTGTGGCCCAGTTCGCCTTCGGCATCGAGGTCACCCTGCGCGATCCATTGGGATTCGTTCTTGCGCTGTTCCTGACCCTTATCTCGCTGTCCGTCCTGGGCATGGTCTTCGGCGCGTTCTACGTGGTCACGCGGGCCTCCACCGCCTTGTTCCAGATGCTGGAGTTCCCCGTCTACGTGCTTTCGGGCGCGGTCTTCTCCCTGGCCATACTTCCGGAGTGGACCCGGCCGTTCTCCTTCGCCATCCCGGCCACCTGGGGCGCCGAGGCCCTCAAGATATCTTCCTTTACGAACTATGACTCGTTCGGCCTGGGGCTCTGGGGGGCCCTGGCCGTGACCGCGTTCACGACCGTGATCTACCTGCTGCTCTCGATCTGGCTCTTCGGTTACCTGGAGAAGAAGGCCAAAGTGAACGGCACCCTGGTGAGGTATTGACATGCTGCGCAACTATCTCGGGGTCAAGGCGTCCGCATTGGTGGCGATGCGCTCGCAGTTCGCTGTGGTGGGGCCGGTCCTGTGGATCATGCAACTGCTCTCCACTGCCCTCTTCCAGATGTGGTTCTTCGTGCTGGTCAGCGACTTCGCCAACGATCCCGGGGCAAGCCCGGCGTACGTGGCGTTGGGGAACGCCGTGGCCTCGTTGACCTATGCCTCGGTCTACGGTGTCTGCATGGCCGCGGGGGCGGAGAAGCACATGGGCACCATGTCCACGATCATGTCCACTCCGACGCGGGTGTTCTACGTCTTCCTGGGGAAGGGGGCGTACCAGTCGCTGATCGGCATGTTCACCGTCACCATGTCCCTGCTTCTGGCCTCGCTGCTCTTCGGAGTGGACCTGACGGCGGCCGAGCCGCTCACATTGGCGGTGGTGCTGCTGGTGACCTGCTTCAGCATGGTGGGCTTCGGCATGCTGATAGGGAGCGTGGGCGTGTACCTGCGCTCATCAATGGTGCTCGGCTCGATCGTCCTCTATCTGGGGCTGCTGCTGTGCGGGGTCAACTTCCCCATATCATACCTTCCCGATTGGCTGCAGCCAGCATCTTACGTGCTACCTTTGACCTACGGCGTGCAGGCGGTGAGGGAGGTGGCGACGGGAGCGACGCTTGGAGAGGTCTCCGGACTGATAGGGGCCATGCTGCTCATAGGGATCGCATTCTACGTGCTTGCCTACCTGCTGTTCAACTACTTCGAGAAACTGGCATTGAAGATGGGATCGTTGGACGTGTTCTGAGGCCGGCCTCAGATCAACCCCAAGATGATCAGGGCAAGACCGGTGATGGTGTAAGGGAGGAACGTCGTCGCCACCTTGCCCTGCAGGAAGAGCTGCGCGCCCTGGCGCAGACCCTTCTTGGACCACAGCGCCTGCGTCGTGCGTCCCAGCAGGAAGGAGGCCAGGACCGCGATGGCCAGGGAGAGCCTTCCGCCGGCGTAGAAGTACAGGTACCAGACCAGTACCACGGCCAGCAGGGACCCGGCCATGGTCAGCCAGGACCATTTGGGACGGCCCTCCTCCCGTCCGGCTTCAGCGAACAACCGGGCCCAGCGGTCGGGGAAGACCCTCATGGAGAGCAGTAGGAAAGAGCTGAACGCGCCCAGGAAGACGCTGACGGTGGAGAGCAGTTCCATGCCTGTCAATTCAAGAAAAGATTATATCAAATCTCGCATGGGCCCCTCTTTGCGGGCCCGGTCGATCTCGCCCACAAGCAGCCAGTCGTCCAAGGTGGTGAAGTCCCGCCGGGTGAATCGGAACATGGGCAATTCCTCGAAACGGTCCACCGTCACCAGCACAAGATAGCGCTTGCCGGACATGCGCAGGAACTGCCTTTCGGACAGCCACAGCTCGCGGCGGTACCTCTCTAGCATGGCAACGCTCTCCCCGTGGGTGAGCTTGGGGGAATCGAACACGCGGGTGACCTTCCCCCTTCCATAGATGATCTGCTTGCCGTCGTTCTCGGTGAAGTACAGCGTGTCGCCGACCCTGACCTTGCCATAGGGAGATCGCCGACCCATGGCCGCCCGCCCCACCATGGTCTTGTCGCCCCGGCGCATGGCCTCTAGGGCCCCGGCCGGCTTGTCTAGGTAGACGATGTGGTCCATCCATTACAGGAATGGCGGAACGGAGATAAGCCAATTGCTCGGGTATCTTTAACGGGGACGGAACACCGATATGACCCGGTGCCCCTCTCCATGGCCCATGAAGCTGAAGTGGTGCATGACATTCCAACGGGTCCCGTCCTTGCACCATAGGATGGCGGGGCGGATGTGCGCCCATCGAAGTTGAACCGCGGTGGTGACCCTCCCGGCAGTGAAGATGGGCCAATATGGCCACGATGCTGCCAAGGGCGGCCATCTCCATCCCTGCATACCTCAACTTCCTGCAGGCCGCCTGGTTGAAATGGTACAGCTTTCCGCCAATGTCGTGCACCATCCCTGGTGGGGGCATCTCTCCAGCATGACGTCCGGGGGACCTTGGGAACCGATGACCGCCTCTTCTAGCAGCTGGGCGGACCTCCACATCTCTGGACATGGGGACCTGACGACAGGGTCCATCAACCGCTTCGCCCTGGACCTGCCCATAATAAAGGCTTGGACCATGATAGTTTAGACATTCGTGCGACGATCGGCAAAACATAAAAACATCCGCGGTCGTTCCCTCCCATCATGTGCTTGGTCCCGGACCACGAGATCGAATCGATGCTGCGCGACGGCTCGCTGGTGATAACCGATTTCGCGCCCGAGGGTCTCACTCCCAACGGATACGACCTGAGGGTGGCCGAGGTGCGGTTGGAGGCTGAGGAGAGCGTGACCTCCGGGGCGGCGATCATTCCCCCAGGCAGACTGTTCTTCGTCTCTACCGTGGAGAGGGTGGAGCTACCGGACGATCTGGCCGCGCAACTGTGGACCCGCACCTCCTGGTTGAGGAAGGGATTGCTCATGGGCCTGGGAAAGATAGACGCCGGCTTCCATGGTACCCTTACCTTCAGCGGTCTCAACGCCTCCTCGTCCCCGGTGGAGCTTCCCATAGGGAGCCGCGTGGTGCAGATGGTGCTGGAACGGATGAGCTCTCCGGTGGAGCGTACCTACGCCAAGAGGAGCGGGCACTACCAGGGGCAGAAAGGTATCACTTTAAAGC
>CAZXTA010000129.1:0-4766 GCA_964642865.1 uncultured Methanomassiliicoccus sp.
TGAAGGCATGATGGGCGCACATCTCGAAGAAGGTCAAGTGCCGGCCGGTCTTTCCCACGTTATCGATGTCGTTGAAACGCACGCAGGGCTGGGAGATGGTCAGGGGGTTGAAGGGCGGCTCGATGACCCCGTTGAGCACCCAGGGCTGGAAGTCGTATATGGAGGCCTGGGTAAAGAACACGTCGTCCCTCCAGCGGGCCACGATCGGATAGCGTTTGACCCGGCCGTGCCCGTTCTCCTCGAAGAAGCTCAGATAGGCCTCGCGCATCTCATGCAACGTCAATCGCTGATTCATCGGAGGATTGCCGATGAAGGTATACTCCTCACAGGGCGGCTCTCCGCAGGTCTCCCAGTCACCAAGGCTCCAAAAGTACCTCTTGCACTTGGGGCAGCACCTACGCTTGAAGCCATTTTCCCTGAAAAAGGCGAGGTCGAACTCCGAGCCGGTCATTACTGGCGTTATTCAAGGGTCGTTATAAGAATATTGTTATCTGTGCCCAGAACAGGGTCCCGGGCCTTCGACCGTTCAAATGCGACAGCGGTCCAGCCCTTTCTTCTGCAGGTACCTCTGATGATACTCCTCAGCCCTCCAGAAAGCCCCCGCCGGCTCCAATCTGGTGACCACCGGGCGTCTCCACATTCCGGAAGAAACGAGCGCGGCCTTGGAAATCTCGCCCTCCTTCCTCTGCTCCTCGTCGTGATAGAATAGGGCCGAGCGGTACTGGGTCCCTACGTCCGGACCCTGGCGGTCCTTTTGGGTCGGGTCATGTGAACGCCAGAAGAGGTCAAGAAGCTGCCCGTAGCTCACCCGGGATTCGTCGAAGGTGACCTGCACCACCTCGGCGTGACCGGTCCGGCCGGTGCATACGTCCCTGTAAGTGGGCGATTCGGTGTGCCCACCCATGTAACCGACCTCGGTCCGAACTACTCCATCAATGTTCTGGAAAATGGCCTCTACACCCCAAAAGCAACCCGCAGCGAACGTGGCCTTCTTGATCGCCATGCCATCCTCCCAACTCTCACATATCGCCGGATATTTAAACCGCGTCCGTCAGAACAGGTATTTATTATGGGAATAGTCCACCCTCACGTCTATGACCGCCAAGGCGTCGCGCTCCAAACAGTCCCGCAGTACCGGCTCGAAATCGCGTTCCCGCACAGCATACCCTTCCGCACCGAAGGAACGGGCGTAGGTAGGTATGTCCGGGAGGCCCAGGTCCACGTTGGAGCTCCGACCGAATCCGCGCTGCATCTTCTCTCTGATGAGCCCCAGTCCCATGTCGTTGAAAATGACCGTGACGAACCTCAGATCCAATCGCCTAGCCGTCTCCAGTTCCGCGGAGGACATCATGAACCCACCGTCCCCCACCACCGCCACCACCTTCTGTTCCGGTCGCACCATACGAGCGGCCATGGCCGAAGGGATGGCCACTCCCATGGATATGAGCCCGTTCTGTAGCAGCAAGGTGTTCTCCCGATAGGCCGGATAATATTTGGCTAGCCATATCAGGTGTGCCCCGACATCGCTGACCAGTATGTCATCGCGCGTCAGCTGGCGGCGCAGGGCCTGCACAATTCCCTTGGGCCCTTTTCCCGGCCGTTCCAGCTCCTCCCTCATTTTCTTCCGGTAGGGTGCGGCCCAGTCCACCCTGGCCACCGCACTCCCGGTCAATGAACGCAAGGTCGTGGACACATGGCCGAGGGCCGCAGCGTCCACCTTGAGGTCCTTGGCCTCTACCGATGCGCTCTCCCCCACGTACAATACTTTCTTGCTGTGACCCTTGTTCCAATACTGGGGCTGGAACTCGGTGACATCGTAACCGATCAGCAGCACCAGGTCCGCCTGTTCATAGCAATCCTTGACAAGATCGCTGTCGCGCATGCCGACCGTGCCCAGGCTCAACGTGTCGTCGAACGGCACGGTCCCAGCGGCCATCCAGGTGCAGACGCTAGGCAGGTTCCAGGACTGACAGAACGACCTGACCTCCTCCACGGCCTGGCCGCGCAGGACCCCGTGCCCGATCATGACCAGGGGTCGGTCAGATACCAGCAGTGCCTTCCGGATGGCCGCCACGCTATGGAACCCCGCGCGTTTAGGAAATGCGACCTCCGATGGTAAGGACCGGGCATCGGTGGACATCCTCATCACGTCCTCGGGCAACTGCAGCATCACCGGGCCTGGCCGCTCCTTTACGGCCAGATGGAAGGATTCCCGCACCGCCGATGGTATGGAGTCCGGGTCCTCCACGTCCAGGGCCTTCTTGGTCAGGGGCCGGAACATGGTCAAAAGGTCGAGAACCTGCTTCTGGGGTGGATCCCGGCGGGCCGCTCCGGCCTGTCCCACCAGGGCGATCAAGGCTAGGTTGCTCAGGTAAGCGTCGGCCACCCCGGTGACCAGGTTGGTGGCTCCCGGGCCCAAGGTGCTCAGGCAAACTCCGGGCCGTCCGGTGAGCCGCCCCACCGTGCCAGCCATGAAGGCCGCGGCCTGCTCGTGTCGTGTCAGGACGAAATGTATTCCTGAGGGATCGATCTCGTCCATGATGTCCAGGTTCTCCTCCCCGGGAATGCCGAAGATACGATCCACGCCCTCTGCCACGAGGCATTCCACCAACAACCTGGCCGCTTTCATGGCATCACTCGAATATCATCGCTCTGGAATGGAACAGGTCCGTCACCGCGCAGCGGATGGCGTCCTCCACCTCACCATCGTGTCGGTACGGTTTGATACCTCCGGAAAGCAACTCCATCTCAGCCCTTTCCCCGAATTCTTTGGCCAACACGATGTCCGTTCCGGAAAGTGCTGACACCATCTGCTGCAGCTTGATCCGATGGCTCTCCCCGAACATGGGCTCGTCCATCAGCGGGTCCGTGGCCACGCTTCCCGCGGGGATTATCCTGCCCTCTTCCATCTCGTACAGCAGGAACTTGACAGCGTGTCCGAAATGCTGGTCCACCATCCTTCCAGAGGAGCTTGCCACGGCCACCTTGTACTTTGTCCGACCCTCCAACTCTATTGCCATGGGGGTCCCTGCAGGGGGCGCCTTCGACCCGCAGGTGATGTGGGCGAACTCCGCTGAGCGGTCTTTGTCCAGCAATCCGATGGCGTCGGCGCGGCAGAAGCGGCAATGCCTCATCTGGCGGATGTTCGTTTCACACATGTTCTGAAGGCGCTTCCTCTCTTCGGGGGTGGGAGCTGGCATGTTGGCGAATTTGGTCTCCGGTACAGGTATCAGAGGGATGATGTTGTGGATGTATACCCCCAGGTCCTTCACCTTTTTAGCCACTTCCGGGATGTGGTCGGCGTTGATGGTGGGAACCATCACGGTGTTCGCCTTGACAAGTATCCCCGCTTCGATGCACATCCTAATGCCTTCCAGCTGGTTGACCAGCAGCCTCTCGGAAGCCTCCATACCCCGGAGGACCTTGCCCTCCCAGATGACGAAATCATAGATCTTCTCGCCCACAGCGGGGTCCACGGCGTTGATGGTCACGGTCACGAACTTGACCCCCAGGTCCTTCAGCCGTTCCACCGACTTGGGAAGGTTAAGGCCGTTGGTGCTCAGGCACAGAGTAAGCTCGGGGAACTCCTTCTTCACCATCTCCAGGGTGGTGAAGGTCTCTTCGTTGGCCAGTGGGTCTCCGGGACCGGCGATCCCAATGACGCTGAGGTGGGGTATCCTCTCCTTCACATAGCGTATCTTATGAATGGCCTCGTCGGGGGACAGCAGCTCGCTGGTGACCCCCGGCCTCGATTCGTTCATGCAATCATACTTGCGGTTACAATAGTTGCACTGAATGTTGCATCTGGGTGCTATTGGCAGATGCATGCGTGCGAATTTCCTATGAGCCTTCTCGTTGTAACAGGGGTGGGTGTCCAGCATTTCCTGGACATACGATGGCAGTTCACTCATCCTGACCCTCCCAGAAATTGATGCGATACATCGCTCGGTGAATATCCAACACTCCGTTATTATAGATTGTCCCGCACCCCATCGACCTTCAGAAAATAATATATCCCGGCCGGACGGTGAATTTCGTGAAAGCGCATGAGCGATATCTTTAACGAACGGGCAATGCAGCGGCTTTTCGTCAACATGAACCAGCACGTGCCGGTCAAACGAAGATCGCTGGAAGCCATGTTGCTCGAGGAGGACCCCGTCTACCAGGGGAAGGACGGCTCTATCTATCACATAAAGAAAAAGGAGCTCGAGCTTCTGGCCGAACTGCTGGACCCCGAGGATCGCTCCCGCCTGAAGCTACCGATCCTCATCATGACCGACACCTCCTACGGCGACGGCTACTGGAAGGTCATGGGCCATATCGAAGTGAAGGTCCTTTCCAAGCTCATTGGTCGCGAACCAGAGAAGGAGGATGAGATGAGGGTATTCTATCCCTACTTCAAAGAGATCAGGGATAGGTTGCCCACCGCCACCAACACGGTCTTCTCCTATTGATCGAAGCGATCCTCTTTAGAACGATCTGGTTTGCGGTGAATGATGTTCATCATGACGATACGCAACCAACTTCCACCTGAATGAATAGAATGAAATAAGAAAGGTTCTGGAAGAGGTACAAACGCAACCTGTTTAACGGTTAAGCCAAAGCCTACCATTAAGGCAAGCCTTCAGTGCTAAGCGGCAATAGACTTTAGTGACCGCGGACTGAATATCTCGGGTGACCTCGATACTTACATCCCGGTTCTATCAAACTCATCATTTATGAGCGTCTTAAGATGCCTCTTTTTCAAGGTGGCTTCGAGCTTAGAT
>CAZXTA010000130.1:0-4734 GCA_964642865.1 uncultured Methanomassiliicoccus sp.
GTTCATCGGTGTTGGGGAGCACCTGGAGGACCTGGACCCCTTCGTACCCTCCCGCTTCATATCCCGCCTGCTGGGCATGGGCGACCTGCAGTCCCTGATGGAGACCGCGAAGGAGTCCATCACCGAGGAGCGGGCCCTGGAGACCACCAGGAAGATCATGTCCGGCAAGTTCTCCCTCAAGGAGATGTACGATCAGATGGAGATGCTCACCAGCATGGGTCCGCTCAAGAAATTGATGACCATGCTTCCGGGGATGGGGGCCGGGCTGCAGGAGAAGATCGACATAGAGGAGTCGCAGGAGCGCCTTAGGCGCTACCGTATCATCATGGACTCCATGACCGAGGAGGAGATGGAGAATCCCAAGCTGATCAAGTCCTCCCGCATAGTACGCATCGCCCGCGGCTCTGGAATGGACCCAAAGAACGTGCGCGAGCTGCTGCAGCAGTACAACACCTCCAAGAAAGCGGTGAAAGGGTTGATGGGCAATCGCAAGCTGCGCAAGCAGCTCATGAAACAGATGCAGGTCGGCGGGCTAGAGGGGCTACAATGAGGCGCTTCATCGTCATCGGGCACAAGGCGGCCACCGCCGCAGACTTCAAACTTGATGACCTGGCAGGGGGAGCTGGGCGTATGGATGTGCTGCTGCGCTGCATCAACTCGGCCTTCTTTCTGAGCCACGACCTGCGCAAGGATGTGGAGGTCATCCTCATCCTGCTAGGTCCTCCCGGCCCGGCCAGGACCATACGTCTGGTCGGCCAGGAACTGCGCTACCTGAACCCGGACGAGAGAAGCACCGGGGCCCTCATCCGCAACGCGCTGATGAAGGACATCCGGTCAGAGGAGCGCAGCACCCCTGGCATATACATAAGCGCGCGTAACTTCCAGGACGTCCTGGGACTGCTAGAGCAGGACACCGAGCTGGTATACCTCAAGGAGGATGGTCAGGACCTACGGTTGGCGGAGATACCGGAGAACGTCACCTTCGTGCTCAGCGACCACATGGACCTGACCGTGGACGAGGAATCGCTCCTGCTGCAGTACAAGCCCAAGGTGCTTAAGCTGGGGCCGGTATCCTATCATGCGGACCACTGTATCAGCATCGTGAACAACGAATTGGACCGACGCTTCCTATGAGCCAAGATTTATATCCGTTCTCAATGGTTGAAGGACCATGAACCAAAAGATCGCCCAGCATAAGCATTGCCGCTCCTGTGGCAAGGCGTTCGTGGGCGACAAGCGCTACTGTTCCGACGAATGCGAGGAGGTCGGCGAGCAGACCCTGAAAAGGAAGAAGCATCAGCTTCTGATATTGTACGTCGTCAGCGTGATCATCATGATCGGGGCTCTGCTGCTATCGGTGCTATGATCAAGGTTGGAGTGGGCGGAACGTTCAACGTATTGCACCGGGGGCACCGCCGGCTGCTGGAGACGGCACTGATGAACGGTGACGAGCTGGCAGTGGGCCTGATGAGCGATGCATACTGCCGTGAGCATAAGGTGACGGTATTGCCATACCGGCAGAGGGAGGAGGCCCTGAGGGCCTACCTAGAACCTAGGACGACACGCTTCGACATCGTCCCCCTGGACCTGAAGGAGGGCACCGCGCCCGAGGATCCCATGCTAGACGTGCTGGTGGTGTCCCAGGAGACCCAGGCCCTGGGCTCCCGCATAAACGACCTGCGCCTGCACAACGGCCTTTCGCCGGTGAAGCTTGTGGTGGTGACCTACGTGCTGGCCGATGATTACCGTCCGATCAGTTCCAGTCGCATACTGGACGGGGAGATGGACCCCGAGGGCCGTCTGCTTCGCCCGCTCAAGGTCATGGTCGGTTCTATCAACCCGGTCAAGGTGGCAGCAGTGCGGGAGGTCCTGCAGCGATCGCATCCTCGGCTGGAGCTGACCGCGGTGGAGGTGAGCGGCCAGGTCAACGAGCAGCCCTGGGGGAGGGAGGCGGAAGAAGGTGCTTTGACCAGGGCCCGGTCCTGCCTGGGGCAGGGCGACCTGGGGGTGGGCATCGAGGCCGGGGTGTGGGAGCGGGAGGACGGGCTCTACGACGTACAGTACTGCGCGATCGTGGACGGCATGGGGCGGGCAACGGTGGGGCACGGCATGGGCTTCCGCTATCCGCCAGCGGTGGCCGAAAGGGTACGTCGCGGGGCGACCGTCGGCAGTGCCTGCGCGGAGCTGTTCGAGGAAGGCGACCAAGGCTCCGGAGTGGGGGCCATCGGCATTCTGACCAACGGAGCGCTGGACCGCAGGGCCTTGACGGAGCAGGCCGTGCTGGCGGCCATGGTCCCCCGGATAAGGAAGGACCTCTACTGGTAGACCTCTGCCCTCTCCCTGAGCCTCCTTATGAAAGAGAGGTACTCCTCCTTGGAACCGCAGTTCTCCGGCCCTATGCAGCCAAAACGATTGTATTTGAGGCAATAGTCCCCGCCGATGCAGTATTCGCACACCGCTTCGCGGTTCTGCATACGACATTTGTCCTTGATGCAGCTGAAGCCGTAATAGAGACCCATGCATTTCCCGTCAGGACCCATCTGGGGGCATTCGCTCATTCCCGCCTCACCCCTGCGAACCTCTCGTCGTGCAGCTTGTACCGGCCCTCTTTGCGGAAAGGCATCCCGCCATTGCGGTCCTTTACCGAGCACCGCTTCTCGTCCAGGCAGCGTCTGCCAGACACCTGATGGTGAACGTAAAAGGCTTCCCTATGACGATAGTTGCACATCGAAGTCCCATCCCGTCTTAACGGCTGATATACATTGGTCTTGAGAAGTTAAATAATTTGCTTACGATCAAACGCCGATATGGAAAGGAGCGCCGAGGGGGAGATTCGAACTCCCGGGGTACTAGGTACCACCGGCTCTCAAGGCCGGCGCCGTGATCCAGGCTTAGCTACCTCGGCTTGTTTAAACGATTTTGTCTCCCCGCCCGGACATGAGGTCCTGCAGGTCCAGCTCGAAGGCGATGATCGGGTAGCCCAGCTCATAACCGGTGATGACCTGGGGGTGAAGCTCTCCGAAATGACCGACCTGTCTCCCGTTGACCTTGATCGCCGCGCATCGTCCGGGAACGAACATGCCCAGGCCCCCGGATTGCAGCGAGCATTGCACGCCCAGCTCCCTCAGGACCCCTTCCGCCAGCGACTTCATCTCGGTGAAACCGGCCTTGGCGTGAATGCCCAGCACGGCCAGGTGTTTTCGGCGCTTAGCGGAGATGACCACGTCCCCCACCTCGAAGATGCGCTGTGGAAGATCACGGTGCTTGCTGCGGCGGAGCACAGCCAGCAGTGACGGCACGAGATGCACGCGCAGGCAGTTATGGTCCTCGCTGACCGGGTTAAGCACCTCTACCACATCCTGCTCGGGGTGGCGGACCTTGGCGAACTGCTCTTCCGTGGACGAGAGGGTCAGGGTGTTCACCTCCCAGTATCCGAAGCCCACCATCATCTGGCGCACCAGGTCGGCGACCCGTTCCATTTTCATCTCCCCGCCCACGGTGCTGAACAGCGGTCTTGAATTGCCGAGGTTCTCGTAACCATAACCGATGGCCACGTCCTCCACCACATCCGCGTAATGGAGCAGGTCCATGCGCACAGGGGAGGAGGATACCCTGACCTTGTGTCCCTTGGGCTCAGCGGAATAGCCCATGCGGGTCAGGCACTGACACATGGCCAGGGGGTCCAGGTCCAGACCCAGCGAGGCGTTCGTGCGATCGACGTCCAGGAGCCATTGCTTGGGACGGAGGTTGGGGGTCATGCCCTTCTCCTCCCCACGCAAGGAGATGGTCTCGATGATCCCCCCGCGCTCGGCGATGGAAGTGCACACGATGTTCAACACCCCACTGATAGTGCTCTGGTCAGTGCCGGTGATGTCAATGAACAGGTTCTTGGTCTGCGGCGTGACCGTGGTCAGTCGTCCGTTGATGATGGGGGGGAAGGACACCACCTCGTTGTTACGGTCCAGTATGACCGGGTAGAGCTCCTTGCCCTCCAGCAGATGTTTGTAATCCCTGCCCTTCTCGTGTTTCTCCAGCACTTCCGCCAGGGTCATGACCTCCTCCTTGGCCAGGGGCACGAAGGAGATGGAGTCGGGTGGCACCGCCCGGTAAACGAAGGGCGGTTCCACCTTGTCCAGGTCGTGCACGCCGATGGCCACCTTGGCCCTCTTGCGCCCCACGGTCATGTGCAGCTTCTCCTGCAGCTCCATGAGGGAACGGATGCCCTGGTCGTCCAGGATGACCCCTCTCATGACCGCCCCGACCACGTATGGTCGGACCTTCTTGACCGAGCCTTCGACCTTCATGACGATGTCCGAGGAGGTCATATCGTAGGTGCGCAGCCCCAGTTCGATGTCGAAGAATGCCCTCAGGGCCCTGGCCAAACCCTCCACGGAATAGAGGTCCGGGCGGTTGGGGAAGAACTCGATGGAGGTCTCCTTGGTCACCGGATCGAAATCGTGGAAGTCAGCCCCGATCATGGGTATACGTTCCAGGACCTCCCGGTCCTCCAGCCTTGTGCCCATCAGGACCTTCAGGTCCTCGAGGTTGAAATTGATAACTGGCATTGCGTCCGCACCATACGGTTGAAGGTATTTGAGGGTTTTTAGGGAGGTCTGGCGGCCGTTGGCCGCCCTGTTCAACGACCCAAGGCCTGGTGGGCCTTCCCCAGCTCCCCCGCCGACTGCGCGGCCAGGGTGGACAGCTCTCCGGCCAGTACCAGCGCCCCGGCGATCT
>CAZXTA010000131.1:0-4703 GCA_964642865.1 uncultured Methanomassiliicoccus sp.
AGGCGGCCGAGGAGATCATGCGCCGTACTGTGCTGGCCATGAAGGAGGAGGGCACCCCATATCGCGGGGTGCTCTACGGCCAGTTCATGCTGACCCGGGACGGCCCCAAGGTCATCGAGTTCAACGCCCGCTTCGGCGACCCGGAGGCCATGAACGTCCTGACCCTGTTGGAGGAGGGCTTTCTGGACGTCTGCTTGGATGTGGCCGATGGAAGGCTGTCAGGGAACGTCCCCTTCCTCAGGAAGGCCACGGTGTGCAAGTACGTGGTGCCCGCCGGGTACGGCACCGAACCCAGGGCCGGCCGTCCGATCGAGGTGGACGAGGAGGCCATCGACGCCACCGGTGCCTATCTGTACTATGCCGCGGTGGACGAGAGGGATGGGAGTGTCTATACCACCTCCTCACGCTCTCTGGGGCTGGTGGGGGTGGCCGACAGCATCGAGGAGGCCGAGGCTGTGTGCGAGGCCGGACTGCTTTATGTGAGAGGAGAGCTTTTCGTGCGGCACGACATTGGGAGGAAGGAACTGGTGCGCGAGCGGGTGGAGCACATGCGCCAGGTCAGGGGCTGAGCAACCTTTTCATATTGTCCCGCCCAATCTCCTCCCATGCACAACCTGGGGCAGATCGCCCAGCGGATACAGGACTCCCTGGAGGAAAAGGACACAGTGCGGGAGATCGCCATCAAGTCCTCCCGGGCCATCATCCGCATGTCCAGCGGGGTGGTCCATGGCATGCACAAGGGCGTGGACGGGGAGGACCTCCTGGCCGAGGCGATAGACGAGGCACACAAACTGAGGAGCGTGCTATCCGAGCACGTGGACCTGTGGCACTCGGGCATCGTGCAGGACGCCCTGCAGGAGGTGGCGGAGGCGGCCATACTGACCTCCATCGTGAACGGGCGGGAGCTGCCGGACCCCGAGCACCTGGGCATGCCGGGGCCAACCTACCTCATGGGCATGGCCGACACCATCGGCGAGTTACGGCGCTTTTCCTTGGAGTCCCTGCGCAGGGGGAACATCGCCTCGGCCGAGAAGTACCTGGACATCATGGAGGAGCTTTTTCTGGTCATCATGCGTTTCGACTACCCGGACGCCCTGGTCTCCATCAGGCGGAAGCAGGACATTGCCAGATCGGTGCTGGAGAAGACCCGGGGGGATGTTTCCTTGGCCGTTTCCAGTGAAAGGCTGCAGGCCAGGCTGACCGATCTGGAAAAGAGGTTGTGAGGAGAGGTCCTCAGCGCCTTTTCTTGCCCTTGCCCTTGGCCGCCGGGCGCCTCCATATCAGGAAGGTCACGAACCCCAATGCGATCACCAGCACCCAGAGCAGGGAGTTGACCCCTCCGTATCCGGGCATGTCATAGTAGATGGTCGTCTCGTACACCGCGGAGCCGCCCTCGAACGTCACTACGGAGTTGTCGGGATCAAGCAGCATGCGGACCTTGTATTCCCCCGATCGCAGGTCCAGGGCGGTCCAGTTGTACTTGAGGTCGTAGGTCTCTCCTGCCCCCAGGTCCAGGGTGGTGCTGTGGAACTGTACCCAATCGCCGTCCCTGAAGATCTGGAGGACCAGGGGAACGCCGTTGACGCTGACCTTGCCGGTGTTGGTGATGGTGGCGGACAATACCACGGGCTCCACGACCCGTACATTGTACTCCAGGGCCGTGTTGACCGTGGTGGTGGTGCTGGCCGAAGTACATTTAATGGTGATGGTCAGGGTCTGCGGCACCGCGGGGGCGGTCAGGTTGAGATAGAAGGTACCGGAGGCCTTGGGCGTGACAGTTCCAGGGAGGATGGACGCCCCGTAAGTGTTCTCGCCCGTCAACTCGGCAGTGTAGGAGTAGTTGCCATCGCCCATCTCTGCCGGCCCCCCGACCATGGTCAGGACGTAAACGTGGATGGATCCCGCTGTGACCACCATGGGACCGTCAAGCTGCGCGTGGAGCGGATTGGTCGTGGTGTCGGCCTGCACCGCGGGAACGGTGCAAAGCAGCAAAATGGCCACGATCAGTAACATCAGCGCTTTCTTCGTGTGAACACCCCCTTCTGTATGGTCAGGACGACCAGTATGGACATCAGGGTGAGGACCGCTCCCAGCAGGATGATGGTGTCGTCGCCGACCCCCGGCATGCTGTCCGAGACCCCCGTACCGCTGACGTTAAGACCATCACTGGCACTGAGCCCCACGAATTCGGGGGTCATGTCCAGGGTGGCTCTGACCGAGTCGTCGTTCTGCGACACTGCCACCAGCTGAACGCTCGCCGTCGGGCTGGGGTTCTGCCTCAGGGGGACCAGGGACATCTGGACGTTGGCGGCATCGGAGGCCGCCACCGTGACGTTCAGGGAATCGCTCAAGGCCTCGTTAACCAGCATGACCTCCCAGCCTAGGTCATGCAGGGCCTGCTGATTGCCGATGGTGACCGTATATGTGTCCTCGATGTTGCCAGTATTTACCAGCTCTATCGTATAGACATAATCTGTGCCGTCGGTGGCCTCCGCATCCTGGTACTCCAGGCTGACGGAGCGAGCAGGCAGTATGATGGCGTCCAGGCTCACCGAATCGGTGGCCGAGGAATCGGTGGCCGAGGTGGCGCGCGCCGTGACCGCGGTGTGAGTGACCAGCACGGTGCTGGAAGGCGTGATCTGCACGGTCACGATCTGGCTGTTCTCGGCCCCGTAACCCAGGGTCACCTCGGTCTGCGAGAACACAACGGTCCAGCCGGATCCGGCTGCGGTCAGCTTGAAGGTGTCCTGGACGTTGCCCTTGTTGACCACGCGGATGGTGTAGGTGGCGGTCTGGCCGGCGCTGAGACTGGCCTTCTGGGCCGTGTCCCAGGTGATATCGACCTTCTGCACCGTCATCTTATCCATGGTAATGCCCTTGGAGGTGACGTCTTTCACGACCACGCTTGCCAGGCCGGAATACGATATCTGAATGCTGCCCTCGATCAGCTCGGCCTCGGCCGAA
The DNA here is from genome assembly GCA_964642865.1 of uncultured Methanomassiliicoccus sp. GTDB lineage: Archaea > Thermoplasmatota > Thermoplasmata > Methanomassiliicoccales > UBA472 > UBA472. The sequence continues at coordinate 2,965 of CAZXTA010000131.1, forward strand.
ATGGTGTAGGTCCCGGCCGGGAGGTACACCTCATAGGTTCCATCGGCGGCGCTGATGAAGCGGTGCTCCTCACCATTTGTGACCACCATGTCCGCACTGACGCCGACATCGTTGGCGAAGGTCACCCCGGTGAGGCGGAACGCTTCGGACATGATGATATCAAAGATGAAGGTCCCTGGCCTGTCAATGTTCAGAGAGCCGAGATAGGCCTTGCTGCTGTCCAAGCTGAGCGTGTAGACGCTGTAGTTGCCGGGGGCCAATTGCACTGTGTAGTTGCCTGCCGGGGCGTCTACGGTCAGGTCCATTGCCGTTTCGGACGTGGCCTGGAACTGCAGCGTCGCCGGGGTCGCCGCCCCGGAGCTGAGCACCTGTCCCAACATGGTGGCGTTGTCCAGGGCCCTGGTGGTGGATATGATCACGCTCTTCATCAACCCGGTCATGTCGAAGGTTGTCTGACCGGTGAAGCGGACATACCTCTCGACCGAGCCGATGGTGGCCATGGTATGGTGGTCCACCGAGGCCGTATAGGTCCCCGGGGCCAGGTACACCGTGACCTGTCCGGTCAAGGAGGTGGTGACGTTGTAATATGCGCCACCCTGCTCAATTGATATGTTCAAGCTTTTGGCGTTGACACCGGAAAGCCCGACCCGTACCAACGCCTGGGAGGCGGTGGCCGCCGAGATGTTCAACGTCATCGGCCCACCGACCGTCACCGAGGAGAGGTCGGCCGAGCGCAAGCTGGAGTTGTCCACCCTGACGTACAGGGAGTAGTCGCCTTCCTGCAGGTACACGGAATAGACGCCACTTGACGAAAGGTTGGTCATCTCCGGTCCGTCGAACACCATGCTGGCAGTTCCGCTGGGGCTGATGGTACCGGTGACCAGCACCCTCTCGACCATCTCGATGCTGAGAGAGGAGGGGTCCTGGCCGATGGATACCGCCAACTCCATCATTCCGAGCGTTTGGTATTTGATAGAGGCGTCCCCGGGTGTGACGTTATGATCGATCCCGATCATATATTCGCCGGGAACCAGATTGACGGAGTAACTACCATCGGCCGCCGTCACCGCCATCTTGCTGACAGCGGAGCCGCTCTGGGCGGTGAACTTTACGGTAATGCCCTGGATGCCTGGTGTCACCGTTCCGCTGACCTGCCTTTCGGTGGCCAGCATGTTGAGGTCGGCGGTCACGCTCACGTCCAATGAGGCAAAGCTCATCGCCACTTCATCGAAACCGTTCTTGGTGGCCGCAAGGGAATAGCCCTTACCAGCGACCAGCACGACGGTGTATTCGCCGGCGGAACTGGTGCTGACCGACACGGAGCGGCCGTTCTGGTCGGCGATGCTGATGATCACGCCACTGAGGACCTCCTTGGAAGAGGCTGCCCCGTCGCCGTTGGCGTCGTACCAGGCCTTGCCTGTGATCTTGACCGAGGTCAGCAGGTTGAACGTGGCCGATGTTGATGCGCCCAGATCTACGTCGCCCCAGTAGGAACTGTATGGGTCGTGAATGTAGGCGAAGTACAGGTCCGCCGGCAGCACGGCCCGGAAGCCGCCAATGGTGTTGGTCACGGCGTTGAAGACCGCCCCGCTGGTCCTGGACTCCAGGCGCACGGTGGCGCCCGAAACTGCGCTTCCTGAGGACTGGACGTTCCCGTTCAGTACGATCGCCTCACCCAGTTGCAAGTTCAGCGTAGCGCTTTCAGTGGCGGATACCGATGAAAGGTACACGGCCTCCTG
>CAZXTA010000132.1:0-4477 GCA_964642865.1 uncultured Methanomassiliicoccus sp.
GTTGCCTCCGGGCGCTATTTTCTGTCCGCACTGCGGACTGCCGCTGGCTGTGCAGGAAGGGCCGGTTTCACGCCAATACGACTATTACGCCCCCCCTCCTCGCCCCATAGTCCAGAAGAGCAGCCTGCAGACCGCCCGGGAGGTGGTGCGCTGGATCGGGGCGGTCATGACCCTGATCGTGCTGACGGTGGTGACCGTCAATATAGGCATCATGCTGTGGGGCATGGGCCTGGTCATTCCTGAGGCCTGGGACAAGGTCACCTCTCTGTACGTGGTGCTGCCATGGCTGGTGCGTTTCCTGAACCTCCCAGGCCTGGCCTTCGTCATCTTCTATCTCTTGCTGGTGGTGACGGTGCTGCTATCCTTCCTCTTCATGCTTTACAGGAGCCGGAAGGATTTCGTCAAGGAGCTGAGCTTTCGGCCCACCAGGCATTCCCCGGCCTATGCCATCGGCACCATCTTCATGGCCGTTCTGACCATGAACGCGGCCTACTATCTGACCCTGGGATTCCTGGGGGTGAGCCCCTCCACCGGTGGAACGGGCGGGGCGGAGCTTTGGGAGCTGCTGTACAGCCTGTTGAGGGCCTCGGTCTGGGAGGAGGTCATCTGCCGTATACTCTACATCGGTCTGCCTCTGGCCGTGGTCTACGCCGTGAAGGGCAATGCCGCTCCCTACCGGCGCTTCGTGCTGGGCGGCGGCTTCCAGTTCGGTCTGTGGGAGAAGATCTTCCTTATCTTCTCCTCGACCATCTTTGCCCTGGCCCACCTCTTCAGTTGGGACCTGTACAAGATACCTCCGACCTTCCTGGCCGGGCTCGCCCTCGGATACCTGTTTCTTCGGTACGGGGTGTATGCCAGCATCATGCTGCACTTCTTCATTGACTACATTTCGTTCCCCGGAGAGGTGTGGCCAGGGGACAACACCGACCTGATGCTTGGTCTCTTGCTGCTGGTGGCCATGATCGTCGGTGCTGTTTATCTGGTCCATTACTCCGTCCGGGCGCTGGAGCTTTTCAGCGGACGGACCATCTGGAGCTGGGAGAGCGAGCGGCCGGTGGCCGCCTATTATCGACCCCTCTCCTCCGATCGCCCCTACCAGCCGGTCAACCTGCCTGAGTACGGGCCAGCCTTCGGCTTTGTGTGCAAGTACTGTGGCAGCACCGAGGCGCGATACCTCAATGGCAAGTTCCATTGCTCCCGTTGCGGGAGGGAAGGGGACTAGTCCGGGGAGGACAGTATCGCTTTCAAACGGTCCCTGGAAAGAAGTGAGTGCTCGAGCTCCCTGGCCTCGATGACGTACCTTCCGGAGTAGGGACGGAAGGCCCCCAGCCACTTGCGGAAATCGATGTTGCCCTCACCTATGACCAGGTGCCGGTCCCAATCCCCAACATTATCGTGCACGTGCATGTTGATGAAGCGGTCCTTGATGACCAGGAAGTCCTCGATGTTACCAACGGTGTTGGCGTGGCCCAGGTCGAAGCACACTCCCAGCTCGGTGCCCTCCAGGAAGCTGCAGAGCTCCGCGGGGAACTTGGCCAGGGACACTGGCATTTCCGGCATGTTCTCCAGGGCGACCCTTATGCCCAGCTCCTTCATCGCGGCATCGATGGCCTTCAGGGACGTGCGGGTGGCGGCCACCGCCGCCTCCCGGTCCAGCCTGGTCAGGGGGGAGAGGAAGCCGGGGTGGACGGTGACCAGGTCGATGCCCATGCGGTGCGCCAGCTCCAGGCACTCCAGCACCTCGTTCAGCGAGGCCTGCCGGAGGCGGGGGTTGATCCCCCCGATGTTCACGTCGCTCAGGGGGGCGTGTACCGAGTACTGCAGGTCATAGGAGGGTGTGAGCCTCAGGAAGTCCTCCACGATGTCGCGCAGGAAGTGCCTGCCCTCTGCCACGATCTCCCAGGCCAGGTAGTGCTCCGCCACCTTTCCCAGGGCATAGGGGAACTCCCACCTGGAGAGGTGCGGCGAGGAGATGGCGATCATGGTATCTCCCCGTTCACCGTGCGCGGGGCCACCTCGTCGATCAGGGTCTCCAGGTCATCGGCGCCGATCTCCACGGTAATAGGCCCTAGGGGGGCCTGGCCCTCGGCGAAACTGACCTTGCCCACGAAGGCGGCCTGCTTGTTCAGCTGGAAGGTGATCTTGCCGTTCGCCATCCCCCTGAGCATGACCGCCCTGGTGCTGTCCAGGATCCTGTGGTTGCGTATGAGCTCCTTGAAGCGGGAGAGGTCCCTGGCGCGGGCCACCATCTCTTGCCCGCAGACCGTGATATCGGCCTCGGGGAAGATATTGAGCAACGACCTGCTCACCTTCTCCAGTTCCTCAGTGGGAAAATGTCTGGCCTTGACTACGACTTCCAACATGGGGGTGGATATTTGAAGAAACTATTTAAAATGGGGGCGGCATGGCAAGAGCGGATGCGGAGCAAAGTTGTGCAGGCCCTGGCCAATGACGGTTTTCTGTTGGACCAGGAGGCCGAGGAGTTCATTCTGTCGCAGCCGTCACCGCTGCAGTTCGCCCGGCAGGCCATCTCCCAGCTGCATTACCAGCCATTGGTGGTGACCTTGCGGGACCTCAGAACGGTGGTGCGGGTGGACGCCCCCCGGCTGGATGGCTTGTACAAAGCGGAGGCCCCGACGGTACGCCGCTTGGGGGAGGTGGAGGTATTGCGGGACATTACCTCCCACTCAGAGTGCCTGGCCTCCGTTGAGGGCTTTGCCCGCTACTTCCAGGACCGCTACGCCTCCCTGAGGGGTTTGCTCCTCCGCCGCCGGGACATGGGCGGGGCGCTGAGCATACAGCGGGCTCTGGACCCCAATCGGCTGCGGGGGGATGGAGAGGTCAAGGTCATCGGCATGGTGAACGATGTGCGCGAGACCCGCAGCGGGGAGAAGATCCTGGAGATCGAGGACGACACTGGCCGCTGCACGGTCATGGTCCCTAAGGACCATAAGATCGCCCGGGATTCCGTGCTCCAGGACGAGGTCATAGGGGTGGTGGGCAAGATGACCCGCAGGGACCGGAAGATGATATTGAAGGAGCTGATACGGCCCGACGTACCCTTCAGTTCGGGCATGGAGTGGAGCGACTCCACCGCCCAGGTGGCCTTCATCTCCGACGTGCATGTCGGGAGCAACGCCTTCCTGGAGGAACGATGGAAGAGCATGATCTCCTGGCTGCGGCAGGAGTCGGCGGACCTGGACCTGCGCTATATCGTCATTCCGGGCGATTGCGTGGAGGGGGTGGGGGTCTTCCCCGGTCAAGAAGAAGAATTGCTCATCGAGGACATCATCGACCAGTACCGGTCCCTGGCCGAGCTCCTGAAGGACGTTCCGGACGACGTGCGAATAGTCATGCAACCGGGCAACCACGACATGGTGCGGCCGGCGGAGCCCCAGCCAGCCCTGGGCGAGGAGGTGGCCGGGCTCTTCGACTCCAACATCATACAGATAGGCAATCCGGCCTATCTGCGTATCGAGGGGCGTACCATCCTGTCCTATCACGGGAAGAGCTTCGACGACCTGGTCAACGGGATCAAGGGGTTGTCGTACTCACAACCGCTGAGGGCCATGGAGGAGATGCTCAAGCGCCGGCACTTGGCGCCGATGTACGGGGGCAAGACGCCCTTCGCCCCGGAGAGGAAGGACTATCTCGTCATAGACGAGGTGCCGGACATCTTCGTCACCGGGCATGTGCACGGGGCCGGCGTCTCCTTCCACAACGGGATAAGGCTGATAAACGCCTCCACCTGGCAGGGCCAGACGCCCTTCCAGAAGATGCACAATTTCGTCCCTGACCCGGCCAAGCTCATCCTGGTACATTTGGGAACGGGGAGACCTTCCATAGCCGATTTCTGATGGAAAGAGTTCAAATATCGGTCTCCGCCCTTGGATGGCGATGTCACTATCCCGACCCACAACGATGATGATGCCGACCGTTCTATCGAGAGAGCGCGCGGAAGGGACGATTTTTAGATGAGCAAGTACGACGGGCGGTGGTCGTTCGACGGCTCGGTCAGGCGGTCATCCTGACCTGCATGGACTCTAAGATACCGCCCCGGGAGATACTGGAGGCCCCTGACCTGACCGAGGCGGGATGGATGATGTGCCATGCCAGGAGGTCCGTTCCACGTTGGGCGGGGTGCTGTCCGGGGTGGGCGTGAAGTTCGTGGGCGCGATGCATCACCTGGGGGACGGCCGTCCTGAGGTCCTATGAGCTCGAGCTCACCAGAATATCACGATCAACACGTATCCGAGGACCAGCATGAAAAGGGAAATGCGCCAGGCCCACCGCATAAGGCGGGCCCTCTTCTCCGGGGTGTTGAAGAGCCTTTCGATCATCCGCGCGCTTCCGCCTTCTGCTTGATGCGCTTCAGCCGGAAGATGTTCTCCCTCTCCATCTCCTCCAGACGGAGGCGGATGAAAGCCTCGGCCTCCTGCAGCTCCGGGATGATCTTGAACTCCAGGGCGTTGACCCG
>CAZXTA010000133.1:0-4463 GCA_964642865.1 uncultured Methanomassiliicoccus sp.
GGTGGCGTCGGCCACGCAGCCGGGGCGCAACCCGTCGCCCAGACTGATGGCGAACTCGTGCCTCTGGGCCATCTCGAGCAGATAATCGAAGTTCTCGTACAGCGGGTTCTCCCGCTGGTTGTGCAGGGTCCAGGCGGTGAGGAAGGCCCCACCGCGGGAGACCACGTCGGTCAGGCGTCCGGACCTTCTCAGGCGGGAAACGGATTCCAAGGTTATCCCGCAGTGCACGGTCATGAAGTCCACTCCGTCCCGGGCGTGCCTCTCGATGCCATTGAACATGTCGTCCTCGTCCATGTCCACCACCGCGCTGCGGCGGGCGGCCCGCAATCCCTCCTGATAAATGGGCACCGTGCCCACCGGCACCCGGATCTCCTTGAGGATGGTGCGGCGGATGGCGTCTACATCCCCGCCAGTGCTGAGGTCCATGACCGCGTCAGCACCATACTGCACGGCCACCCGGGCCTTCTCCAATTCAAGTTCCAGGTCCGACAGGTCGCGGGAGGTTCCCACGTTGGCATTGATCTTGACCGTCAGCCCCTCGCCGATGGCGCAGGGCTCTGGGGAATGCACCGGGTTACAAGGAATGACCGCCCTACCGCAGGCAAGCATGCGCCTGATCCATTCTGGGTCCGCCCCTTCAGACCTGGCCGCCCTCTCGATCTCCTCGGAGGGCCCGGCCCTCGCCCGGAACATGATGCTCATCCTCGCCACCAACCCCTTTTCCCCATTTATTGATTACCTCTCGAGGACGATTAGATATGAAGTTTTCTATGGTTCGGAAGGCCGGGCGAAAGGGTAAAAAAGTGGTCCGAAAACGTCTCCGAGCTTATATAGCCAGATAGCAAACCTAGGGTATTTATATTTAGATACCGATGACCAAGTCATCGGATGGGATGCGGTCGACCGTAAAGGCTCGACCCCTGCAACAATATCATATTCACCGTGTCTCAGAGGGATTCAGAATGGAAGACTCGAGTTACAACGCCGAGAGCATACAGGTGCTTGAAGGCCTGCAGGCCGTGCGGAAGCGACCAGGGATGTACATTGGAAGCACCGATACCAGAGGCCTGCACCATCTCGTCTACGAGGTCGTCGACAACAGCATCGACGAGGTCATGGGCGGTTACTGCAACCAGATCGATATCAGCATCAACCATGACGGCAGCGTGACCGTGGCCGACGACGGCCGCGGCATCCCCACCGGTCTTGTGCCCAAGTACGAGAGGTCGGCGGCGGAGATGGTCCTGACCATCCTGCATGCCGGGGGAAAATTCGACCGCAAGAGCTACAAGGTCTCCGGAGGTCTGCACGGTGTCGGCCTCTCGGTGGTCAACGCTCTGGCGGAGTGGCTGGAGTTACGCGTTCGCAGGGACGGAAAGGAGCACTTCCTGAGGTGCGAGCGCGGAGTGGTCACCGTGCCCTTAAAGGAGATCGGCCCGGCCGAGGGCAGTGGCACGACGGTCACCTTCCGCCCCGACCCAGAGATATTCGAGACCACCCAATTCGAGTACGACGCCCTGGCGGAGAAGTTCAAGGACCTGGCCTATCTGAACAGGACCGCCACCATCAGTTTCAGGGACGAAACGTCCGGCCAACAGGACCGCTTCCATTTTGAGGGCGGCATCGTGGAGTTCGTAGAGGACCTGAACCGCAACAAGACCCGGCTGCACGAGAGGCCCATCTACATCACGGCCGAAAAGGACAGCGTCATCGTGGAATTGGCAATTCAGTACACCGACTCATACGCCGAGAACATATACTCCTTCGTCAACAACATCAACACCGCCGAAGGCGGCACGCACATGGTCGGACTGCGCTCGGCTTTGACGAGGGCCATGAACGACTACGCCAAGGTGAACAACTTCTTAAAGGGCGGTATGGAGTCGCTGAGCGGCGACGACGTGCGCGAAGGCATGACGGCCATTCTCAGCATCAAGATCCCCGAGCCCCAGTTCGAGGGGCAGACCAAGACCAAGCTGGGGAACAGCGAGGTGAAGGGGCTCGTGGACAGCATGGTGTTCGAAAAACTGGCCGAGTTCCTGCTGGAGAACCCCAAGGTGGCCTCGGTGTGCATCGAGCGCTCGATATTGGCCGCCCAGGCCCGCGAGGCTGCCCGAAAGGCAAGGGACCTGACCCGCCGGAAGGGGGTTCTGGAGAGCGCCGCGCTGCCAGGCAAGCTCGCGGATTGCAGCGAGGGGGACCCGGCGAAGTCGGAGATATACATCGTCGAGGGAAACAGTGCCGGTGGAAGTGCAAAAATGGGTCGTAGTCGCGAGTTCCAGGCCATACTTCCACTAAGGGGTAAGATCTTAAATGTGGAAAAGGCCCGCATGGACAAGATCCTCAAGAACCAGGAGGTGCATAACCTGATCACCGCCATCGGGGCCAACATCGGCTCCGACTGCGACGCAACCAAGGCGCGCTATCATCACATCATCATCATGACCGATGCCGATGTGGATGGGGCGCATATCAGGACTCTGCTGCTAACGCTCTTCTACCGCTATATGCGACCGGTGATCGACGCCGGGTTCATCTACATCGCCCAGCCTCCTTTGTACAAGGTCAGCAAGGGGAACAAGGAGTTGTACATATACGACGACGAGGCGCTGGAGAAGATTATGGAGACCATGGGCAAGAATGTTGGCCTGCAACGGTACAAGGGACTTGGGGAAATGAATCCCAAGCAGCTGTGGGAGACGACCATGGACCCGGAGACAAGAACCCTGAAGCAAGTGATCATAGAGGATGCCATGAAGGCGGACGAGATGTTCAACATCCTGATGGGCGACGAGGTCGAGCCGCGACGGGAGTTCATCATGTCGCACGCTGATGAAGTGGAGAACCTGGACATCTGAGGTGACAGACATGGCTGACGATAACAACAACCAACAGCCCGTAGAACAGAACGCGGGAGATGCCAAGGTCCCGGACGCCGGCACGCACAAAGTGATACCTCAGACCATCGAAGGCGAGATGAAGAAGGCCTACATCGACTACGCCATGAGCGTGATCGTCTCTCGAGCCCTACCAGACGCGAGGGACGGCCTGAAGCCGGTGCACCGGCGCATCCTGTACTCGATGTACGACATGTCGCTCAACCACAACAAGCCCTTCAAGAAAAGTGCCAGAGTGGTGGGCGAGGTCTTAGGCAAATATCACCCGCACGGCGACACCGCCGTCTACGACTCACTTGTGCGCCTTGCCCAGGACTTCTCCCTGAGATACACTTTAGTCGACGGCCAGGGCAACTTCGGTTCCGTGGATGGTGATGAAGCAGCGGCCATGAGGTACACCGAATGCCGTATGCAGGAACGGGCCGAGGACATACTGGCCGATCTAGTCAAGGAGACGGTGGAATGGGGCGATAACTTCGACGCCTCTTTGAAGGAGCCGCTAGTTCTGCCGTCCAAGCTTCCCAATCTCCTTGTTAACGGCTCGGCCGGCATTGCTGTAGGAATGGCCACCAATATGCCTCCGCACAACCTGACAGAGGTGGCGGATGCCCTTGTGTATCTGATCGATAACCCGGAAGCGGAGATCATAGACCTCATGCAGTTCGTGAAAGGCCCCGATTTCCCGACCGGTGGCACGATCTACGGCCTCAACGGCATCATCGAGGCATACCAGACCGGCCGCGGCAAGCTGAAGGTCAGGGCCAAAGCGCACTTCGAGGAGGTGGAGCACCGCAAGCGCATCATCGTGGACGAGATACCTTATCAGGTCAACAAGGCCACCCTGATCGAGAACATCGCCGAGCTGGTCAAGGATAAGAGGATCGAGGGCATCACCGACCTGCGGGACGAGTCGGACCGCGACGGCATGCGCATCGTCATCGACCTGCGCAAGGACGTGATGGAGGAGATCGTCCTCAACCAGCTATACTCCCACACACAGATGGAGGTGACCTTCGGGGTCATCAATCTGGCCTTGGTGGACAACCAACCCCGGGTGCTCACCCTCAAGGAGGAGATGGAGCACTTCATCAACCATCGGCACGAGGTCATCGTGCGCCGCACCCAGTATGACCTGGCCCAGGTGCGGAAGAGGGAGCATATACTGCAAGGGCTGGTGAAAGCGATCAGCGCCCTGGACGAGACGCTGCACATCATCCGCTCCGCCAAGTCCCCGGAGGAAGCTCGCAACGGTCTCATGGCCCGGTTCGAGCTGGACGAGGGGCAGGCCAAGGCGATACTGGACATGAGGCTACAGAAGCTGACCGGACTGGAGCTGGAGGCCATCAGGGCCGAGTTCCTGGAGATCGAGAACCTCATCCGGGACCTGGAGGATATACTGGCCAATGAGTCTCGCATCATGGGCATCATCAAGGCCGAGACGCTAGAGATGAAGCAGAAGTACGGCGACGCGCGACGCACCGAGATCGTGGCCCACGCCCTGGACATGGACATCGAGGACCTCATCCCCAACGAGGAGATGGTGCTGATGATCACCCAGGACGGCTA
>CAZXTA010000134.1:0-4441 GCA_964642865.1 uncultured Methanomassiliicoccus sp.
GTCGATCCCAATTGGCTCATGGTCGGCCCGGCCACCACGGCGCTCTGGCACATGACCACGTCCCCGGCCAGGTAGACGTCTGGGACCAGCCGGCCTTTCCTATAAGGCTGGAGGCTGGGGCTGACCCGCACCGCGCCCAGGGGACCGATATCCAGGCCCATCTGCTCCGGCAACCTGATGTTCGCGCGCACCCCGGTGGCCATGATGACCATCTGGCAGGGTATCTGTCTGCTTCCGGCCATCACGCCTGTCACGCTGCCCTGTCCCTCGATCCGGGAAAGGGGCGAACCCAGGACGAAGTTGATGCCCATCGATTCGCAATAGGACTGTACCAGCTCGGCCATGTCCCCGTCCATGATGCGGGGGACCACCTGGTCGAACATCTCCACCACGGTGACCTGCTTGCCCCTCTCGAGCAGGGCCACGGCCATCTCCAGGCCGATGACCCCGGCTCCGGCCACCACCACCTGCTGCACCTGCGGCAGGTGGTCCAAGATGGCCTGCCCGTCGGATATGTACCTGACCGGGAAGACGCCCCTCATCTCCCGGCCCTCTACCGGGGGGATGAAGACCGTCCCACCCGTGGCCAGCACCAGGATGTCGAAGTCCAGGGTCCGGCCGTCCAGAGTGGACAGCTTCTTTCCTTCCAGGTCCACCTTGTCCACCGTGGACTTTACCAGTACCTTGATACCCCTTTCCTTCTCGTAGAACTCAGGGGTGTGCATGACGATGTTCTGGAAATCCTTGATCTTACCTTCCAGCACGAACGGTATGGCGCATGGGGAATAGGCCACGTGCTCGTCCTCGGTGATGATGGTGATCTGGTCCGTCCCGTGTTCCCTGGCGGAGGATGCGGCGGTCATGCCGGCCGCTCCCCCACCGATGACGACTATCTTCCTGGCCATGAAGTCTCTCCAGGCGGCAAATCCGGAAGAAAGGATATAAAATGTTGCGTATCCGGGAGCGCAGTCCTAAAATAGTTGGGCATGTTCTGCAATGCATGGACATGGAGAGCCCATGAAGAGCATGGACCTCTGCAGGCCGGTCACGGTCTGGAAGGAGGACGACGTGGTGGACGGGAGGAGGGAGAAGGCCATGGTGGCCATCTTCCGCACCCGGGGCTGTCACTGGTCTCGCACGGGCGGCTGCTCCATGTGCGGCTACAACGTGGAGAGCCTGGAAGGCATTGGGGCCGAGGAGCTCTTCGCCCAACTTGAGGCGGTCCTCTCCCGCTACGAGGGGGAGCGTATGGTCAAGCTGTACACCTCGGGTAGCTTCCTGGACCCCAAGGAGATACCGCTGGAGGTACGGGACCGCATCCTTAACGCTTTTGATCGGGCGGACCGGGTCCTCTTCGAGAGCCGGCCAGAGTACGTGACCCAGGAGGTCATGAACGATATGCCGGGCCACGCCGCGGTGGCCCTGGGACTTGAGAGCGCCTCCGACACCGTGCTGCGATGCAGCGTGCACAAGGGCTTCGGGACCAAGGACTATCTGCGTGCGGCGGAGGTCGTGAACGAGAGGGGGCTGTCAGTGCGGACCTACGTGCTGCTCAAACCTCCCTATCTCACCGAGAGGGCGGCCATCGCGGACGCGTTGGCCTCGGTACGCTTCGCCGCTCCCCGTTCAGAGAGCGTGTCGGTGAACCCCCTTAACGTGCAGAAGCAGACCCTGGTGGAGGGACTGTGGCGCCGGGGCGATTACCGGCCACCCTGGATCTGGTCCCTGTTCGAGGTGCTCAAGGGCAAGGCCGACCTGCCCGAGGTGAGGGTGTTCTCCTCGCCCAGCGGGGCGGGTACGCCGCGCGGAACGCATAATTGTCCGGACTGTGACAGGCGGCTGCTGGTCGTTTTGGAAAAGTTCAACTTCGAGCAGGACGTTGCCCTGCTGAAGGGACACGACTGCCATTGCCGTGGGGAGTGGTCCTCGCTGATGGCTTTGGAGGACGTGATGCGCACCTCCGTGGACGTGCACCGGTACCTGGGGGACGAACTGGCGCTTTAGAGGGATGGACATGGAGTACGACATTAAGAAAGGTAATTACGGTAACCTAGAGGGAGACGGACTGCGACAGATGATGGAGTCGACGTTCGGTTCGGCCAAGATGGAGGGCGATGTGTGCGTCTCCACCTACGGGGCCATGACCCGGATAGAGGTCGAGGTCAAGAGCAAGACCCTGCTCGATATAAACACAGTGACCAACAAGGAGGCCCCGGTGGACCTGGCAACCGAGACCATCAAGAAATGGAACGCCTTTCTGGAACATGTGACCGGGTTCACTTCCAAAGAACGCCGCAACCGTTTGCAGAAGAGGGCCAAGGAAGGCAAGCTGTAACACGGTCCAGGAGGGACGTTTCCCTTCCCTGCATATTTATAACGGACAGCGATTGTTTTAAATACGAATGATAGTATGCGAGTTCTGCTCAACGCACTGAGGACGTTCGACCAGACCCCTTGGGCAATGCCACAGGCAACCCTGAGCCGCCCCCATCCGCGCATTCTGGAGGGCGGTGACGGTGTCACGGTCGAAGGTGCTGACCTCAACACTCTTGAGAACAGGCGTTAGCGGAAGAGAGTGTGCTCTCTCGCAATACAAGGAGAGGGAGATCCATGTCGAACATTAGACGTCCGAGAAGAGGCTCCAAGGGATTCGGTCCCCGCAAGAGAGCCATAACGCAGACACCGAGACTGGACTCGTGGCCTGAGATCAGCGACGGCCCTAAGGTCCAGGGATTTGCCGGTTACAAAGCCGGAATGACCCATGCCTTCATCGTGGACCATCGCAAGACCAGCACCACCTCCGGTCAGGAGGTCAGGGTACCGGTCACCGTTCTGGAAGTGCCGCCCATGAAGGTTGCCGCTGTACGCATCTATGAGAACACCCGCTATGGGCTGAAGACCGCCGGGGAGGTTTGGGCCACCCAGCTGGACGAGAAACTGTCCAGGCTGTTGCCCGTCCCCAAGAAGGTCGACACCGAGCAGGCCTGGGAGAAGATGAAGGGGACGGACGCCGAGGACGTGAGGATCCTGGCGTTCACCCAGCCCAAGTTGGTCCAGGGAGTGCCAAAGAAGCGCCCCGAGCTTATGGAACTGCGCATCGGAGGTGGCACCATAGAAGCAAGGATCGAGTTCGCCAAGGGATTGCTGGGAAAGGACATCGGGATCAACGACTTCATAAAGGTGGGCGGGATGATCGATGTCGTCGCCATCACCAAGGGAAAGGGCTTCCAGGGCGCTACCAAACGTTGGGGACTGAAGCTACTGTCCCACAAGAACTCCAAGCACCGCCGCATGGTCGGCAACCTGGGGCCTAAGAGGCCCGGTTACGTCCGCGGCACCGTGCCTCAGTCCGGTCAGATGGGATATCATCAGAGGACCGAGGTCAACAAGCTCATTTTGAAGATCGGTGAGAGCGGGCAGGAGGTCAGCCCCAAGGGCGGCTTCCTGCATTACGGGGAGGTCAGGAACCCGTTCCTACTGGTCCACGGCTCCGTGCCCGGCCCGACCAAGAGGTTGGTGCGGATGAGGGACCCAGTAAGGAGACAGCAGGCGGACCTGAAGGAAGCGCCTGAGATCGTGTACATATCAACCGAATCCAAGCAGGGGGCGTAAGCAATGGTCGACAACGCACAGGTCAACATATACTCATTAACGGGCGAGGTCCTGAGGACCCAGCCCATGCCCGTGGTGTTCGCCACCCAGTTCAGGCCCGACGTCATACATAGGGCCGTAGTGGCCGAGGAGGCCAACAAAAGGCAACCCTACGGGTCCAAGCCTGGCGCCGGAATCCGGCACTCGGTTTCCACCTGGGGCAAGGGCCGCGGCGTGGCCCGTGTGCAGAGATTGTCCCAGGGCGCTAAGGGCGCCGAGTCCCCGAACAATGTGGGAGGCCGACGGGCCTTCCCGCCCAGAGTGGACAAGGACTGGTCCAAGAAGGTCAACCATAAGGAGCGCGTGCTCGCCCGGTTGTCCGCTTTGGCCGCCACAGCGGACGTGGAGAAGGTCAAGGCCCGTGGGCACCAGTTCAATGATGAGCTCACATTGCCGGTGGTCATCGAGGACCGTCTGGAGGACATACGCAGCACCGCGGAGGTAATGGACGTGCTGAAGAGCATTGGCTTAGAAGGGGATATTATCCGAAGCAAGGACGGTATACGGGTCCGGCCAGGCCGCGGCAAGATGCGTGGCAGGCGCTACCGCATGCCTCGCAGCTTGCTAATAGTCGTCTCCAGTCACGACGTCGCTCTCGTAAGGGGAGCCAGGAACCTACCTGGCGTCGAGGTGGCCTATGCCGAGGGATTGAACTCCGGCATGCTGGCCCCTGGCGGGATGCCCGGGAGGCTGACGGTGTTCTCGGAATCCGCGTTCAAGAAGGTAGGAGAGTGGTGAGCATGGCCAAGAAGATCCTGCTTTACCCTTACGTGACGGAAAAGACCATGAA
>CAZXTA010000135.1:0-4437 GCA_964642865.1 uncultured Methanomassiliicoccus sp.
GGCCGTTCGGCAGGGCCGAGTGGCCGGCATACGCGCTGCCGGGGGGCAGGCCACCTTCCCCGGGACGGCCAGCCCGTTCATCAGCGTCATCGGCGGGCTGCAGGTGGGAGGCACCGGTCTCTCTAGGGCCCTGGCGGGGTACTACGGAATTAAGGTCAAGGAGGCCGTGGTCAAAGGCTCATCCCGGGCCAGGTACTATCCCGGGGGAAAGGAGCTCACGGTCAAGCTGTTGGCAGACGCGGACAGCGGACGACTGCTGGGCGGACAGGTGGTCGGTGGCGAGGAGGTCACCGGCCGGGTGAACTGGATCACGGCCGCGCTGCTTGAGGGCGTGACCGTCCAGCAGTTCGTGGAGCGCCTAGAGAACGCCTACTGTCCCCCCACATCCATGGTTGTGGACACGGTGAACGCAGCGGCGGAGAAGCTGGCCAGCCTGTTCCGGCAATGAACGACAAATTTATTTAATAATCCATTCATCATTCGACCTCGAGGACCATGGACGTCGAAGAGCGGTACGCACTCATAGCCCGGAACACTGAGGAGATAATCACCCCGGAGGACCTCAGGGAGGTCCTTCAGAACAAGCCCTCGCCAACAGGTTATATCGGCTTCGAACCCTCTGGACTGGTCCACATCGGCTGGATGATCACCACCCAAAAGGTGCGCAACTTCGTGGACGCCGATTTCAACTTCATCATATTCCTGGCTGACTGGCACGCCTACATCAACGACAAGCTCGGAGGCAACATAGAGAACATAAGGGTCTGCGCCGAGTACATGAAGGACTGCTTCGAAGCCTTGGGCGTCCCCAGGGAGAGGGTGGAGTACCGCCTGGCCTCGAAGATCATGGACGACATCGATTATTGGGAGACGGTCATCAAGGTGGGGAAGGCCTCCTCCCTGCAGAGGGTCAAGCGGGCCATGACCATCATGGGCCGCAACGAGGACGAGGCCGAGGTGGACTCCAGCAAGATGATGTACCCCCTGATGCAGGCCGCCGACCTCATATTCATGGACGTCGACGTGGCCTATGCTGGCCTGGATCAGCGGAGGGCCCACATGCTGGCCCGCGAGGCCGCGGAGAAGATGAGGATCAAGAAGGCCGTCGCGGTGCACACCCCGTTGCTGCCCGGGCTGAAGGGGGGGAACCGCATGGACCCGGTCAACGCCAAGATGTCCAAGAGCGATCCGGACGGCTCCCTGCTCATACACGATCCGCCGGAGGACATCAAGCGTAAGATGGGTAAGTCCTTCTGCCCCCCGGAGGCGGAGGGCAACCCGGTCATGGCCATTTGCAAGCACGTCCTGTTCGAGCGCATGGAGGTAATGCGCTTCGAGCGCCCGGAGAAGTTCGGGGGGAACATGGAGTTCAGGAGCTACGAGGAACTGGAGCGCACATATCTGGCGGGGAAGCTGCACCCCATGGACCTTAAGAACGGGACCGCCGCGGCCCTGGTCGAGGTGCTGGCCCCCGTGCGGGAATACTTCAAGAGCAAGCCGGAGAATCTGGAACGCATGCGCCAGATGCTGTCCGAGGTCAAGAAACTGCGTTGACCTCACTTAATTTTCCGCAGGAAGGCCATAGACTTCTGCATGCAGATGTTCAATATGGCCTCAGCGTCCCCGACCCCGACCAGGCCGGCCGCCCCGCCGTGACCACCACCGTCGTTGTCCGTTTCCTGACCTACATCCCCAAGCAGCTGGCCCAGATGCAGCCCCTTCCGTACCAGTTCCTGCCTGGCCCGGGCGCTCAGCCGGAACTCCTCGTTGCGCTGTGAGGCTACGAAGGCGATGTCCGCCCCCATCGAGAGCAGCGACTTGCAGACCGAGGACTCGAACGAGCTGCCCTGCGAAACGGCCACTATGAACTGGCCCACCCTCTCGAAGCGCATGCGCTGCCCTCCCTTCATCTGCGCCACCCGCTCTGAGATGTCCGTGGGCGACTCGGTCAACTTCAAAACCTCCTCCATGTTGAGGTTCGACCCCTCCATCAACCGGGCGAAGGCCCTTAGCGAGGCGGGGTTGGCGTAGCGGAAATGGCCGGTATCGGTCAATATGCCGGAGCAGAGCGCCATGGCCATGTCCCGGGTGACCGTCCTTCCCGCCCGGTCGATCAGCTCCAGCACGACCTCGGCGCAGCTGCGCTTGCTATCGTCGCACAGGTAGGTCCCTCGTTCCATCCACTTGGTGGAGGGGCAATGGTGGTCGATGATGATCATCTCCCCGCTGATCTTGCTGTAGCTTCCCAGTTGCTCAGGCGAGGAGGTGTCGACCACCACAATGAGGGGATAGGAACGATCGGGCTGGACCAACATCTCCATGCCCAAACGGGCCGAGACGTTCTTGGAGGTGCGGTCCAGCCCCTCCACGGGGAGGATCGAGGCAGGCGGAAAGGCCTTCGCCAGGGCATAGGCGCTCCCCAGTGCGTCAGGGTCCGCGTTGCCGTGGACCAGGATAAGCTTGTCCGAGGAGGCCAACCTGCCGATGATGTCGTCTAGCATCCACCGCAGCGAACGCCTCCGCTTTATATGCAATTTGTTGTTAAGAAAATGAAAGGGGAGCGGGGCTCAGTTGTCCTTTTCGTCCGCCCTGGGAGAGGTGCCCAGGGCGCGGTTCAGCTGCTCCTGAACGCTCTGGAACTTCTCCTTGAGCATCTTCTCCTGGCGGTCAAGGCTCTTGACCCTGATCTCGGCGGTCTCCTTGTCCTCCTCGATATCCTTGAGGAGAGCTTGGGTGTCCCCGACCTTGATCATCAGGGAGCCGACGCTCTTGTACACCACGGCGTCCGCCTGGGCCTTCTTGAGCTCCTCGATGGTCATCTCCATCTCTTTCAGCATGGAGTCCATCCTGATCTTCTGGCTCATGACCGTCTGTAATTGCTGCTGCAGTTGCTGGAACTGGGCGATCTGGTTCTGAAGCTTGGGGCTGATCTCATCCATCAATATCACCGACCGTTTCACTCATTTTTTCCGCTATGCTCATCCATCGGATGTAGGAATTCAAAGCTGCCCGCAGGGCCGATAGGTCCTCGGCGTCCAAGGTCAAGGTCATGGACCCTACCTCGTGGCGCACCTCCGCCCTGGTGCGAGGAATTTCCCTGCCCACCTCCGGGTCGATGGCCTGGGCCATATTGGAGGCGTAGGGCGAGCGCACCGCCAGGGTGGCCCGGAACATGTCACCGGCCCTTTATGATCTTCTTGACGTTGGGCCGCTCCTTGTAGAACAGCTTGGAGCCGCAGTTCTCGCACTGCATCCCCACGGTGTTGACGTTGGAACGGATGGGCTTATCGCATTGGCCGCATTTGTAGGTCAAGTAAGTATCACTCCTTGGACGCGGCGGCCAGGATCTCCTTCGAGACCGCCTCCCTCATCTTGGGGTTATAGCAGCCCGCGGCGAACTTGGTCTCGCAATGCCTGCAAGCCCAGATCCCCGAGGCGACCCTTCTTACGCTCATGTGATGGCATCTGGGGCACTCGAACTTGGACCTTTGGACCTTCTCAATGTCCCTGGTCAGCTTCCTGACCACCACGCCGTATCTCACTCCGTACCTGCCGGAGCTACCGGCCTTCGCAGTTCTCTTTGCCATTGCTTTCACCCGATCAATTTTCTGTTTATGATGCCCAGCCTACGAGAGGTCTCGATGATCGTCTTGACCTGTTCTATCGAGAGCGCCCCACTGAGCCCTTTTTGCATGGCCCGCAGGTCTCCATTGTCATCATTGGTAACGGTCATCCTAGCTGCCGCGACCTTTTCTTCGTCGAGAGTCGGGTCAACCAATATAGAGTTTTCTATCTGCACCGCCGTGACGGAAATGGGGGTGCACCGGATGGGCATGGGGTAATCCTCTCCCAATCCGTTGGCCGCCGCTGGCACCACAGCGGTCTTCAATGCCGCCACCGCTCCCATGGAGCAGGCGTCGAACAGGTTGCCGTCAAAGTCCAGCACATATATGTCCACGAAGTTGATCCAGACCTTCTTGCCCGGCTCGATGCACAGGCTCTCCAGGTCTATCATCTGGCTCTCACGGATGCCCCGATCGACGACCCTGGCCAGCTCGATGGAGTTCTCGTCCGGGGGACCGGACTCGAAATTGGGGGAGGCCATGGGTATGAGCTCGGCGTTGGTGGACAGCACTCCTCTGTTAGGGGTGTCAGCGAACGGTTCGCCAACGCTCATCTTGACCCCAACGATGACCTCGGTGTTGCCTATCTTGACCCGGGAGGAGCCCTCGGCGGTCTCCACCACGTTGGTCTGTACGGATATCTCCCGGAACTCGTCCCAGGCCCGTCCATCGACACGGTGGCCGTCGGCTATCAGTTTGTGGATATGGTCCCTCTTGATCTCGGATACTATGGATCTCGCCATCTTCAGGCCTCCTCGGTCATTTCTTGGCTCTCATCCTTTGCTTCATCATCGCTCTCGCTATTGACGATGGC
>CAZXTA010000136.1:0-4364 GCA_964642865.1 uncultured Methanomassiliicoccus sp.
TCCTGGACTGGGAGCACACCGAATCGGCCTGGGTGGAGCTGGGCGAGCTGCCCTCCTACGACACTGTGCCCGGCTTCGGTCTGGTGTTGCGGTCCCTGGGCCTATAGGGTGGCGTCCACTTCCTTCTCCAGCAGGGTCAGCTCGTTAGCGTCCAGGGTGGATGGGTTCAGCACCATCAGCATGATGGAGTTATTGATGGCCACCTGGTCCCGTAGGGACTGCACGAAGTGCAGTACGGTCAGGAAGTTGTTGTTGGTGATCAGGTACTCCAGGCCGTCCAGCAGGACCACTCCCTTTTCCTTAAACAGGAACTGCTCCAGGGAATAGCTCAGCTTCTCCAGGTCCTTGGGACGCAGGCTGTCCTCTTTGCCCACGTTGCTCAGCCATAGTATGGGGGTGTCCCCCAGTTCATACTTCCCCCGGATCTTCAGGGGATAGTTCCGGGTCACGCAGAATCCCTTGCGACCCTTGGTCAGTTGTTCCATGAACATCTGGTAGGAGCGGTCGGAGCGATCGTCCTTGATGAGGTAGCTGTAGCCGCCCTGCAGCCCCTGCACCTTGACCGGGGGCTCGACCTCCTCCTCCACTAGCAGCGAGGTGCCACAGTCAGGGCAGTTCAGTTCCCCGGCGGTCACCTCCCGTCCGCACTTGGGGCAGACGCTGCGGCGCTCGAATCCGTCCTCCGCCACGTACCTCATGATCTCCTCGATGGTCTTGCTCCCCAGTCCAGGAACGGTGCTCAGTTGCTCTTTCTCGGCCTTCTGCAGCTTCTCGATAGAATCGTAGCCAGCGTCGTACAGCATCTTCGCCTTGAGCTCGTTCATGCGGGGTATGCGCAGCAAAAAGGGCATGATCACGGCCTTGTCCAAGGTCTTGCCCACCGCATCCGGCACGGCCTTGTTTATCTCCGGGGCGCGGTCGAAGTAGTGCATGACCCGGCGAATCTCGGACCGACCTAGCTTGGTGCACTCCTCTATCTGTTCCTCGCTCATAGCCTTGAGTTCCGTCGCGCTGCGGACCCCCGCGTCCACCAGGACCTCAGCGGCCTTGGAGGTGATGCCGGGTATCTTGACCAGCTCCTTGATGGACCCCCTCAGGTTCAGGGAGCTCACCCCGATCTCCACCTTCTCGCCCTCGATGTCCCACTTGCTGACCATCTCGCCGTGGACCTCCAGCACCAGCTCCAGGGACTTGGCCCGCACCTCGCTCATTATATGCTCCTTCCACATCTTCAGGAACTCGGACACCTTGGCGTCGGCGCATACCTCCACCTTGATGAACTCCTCCACGTCCAACTTCATGTCCTTGCGGGATTGCTGCACCCTGCGGATGATCTCCCGGGCGTAGCCCTCGGCCTCGATCTCCTTGGTCACCTCGAAGTCCAGGTACAGCTCCCCCCCGCTGAAGTTGACCACGTAGATGTCCTTGGGCAGGGAGATGGTGAAGGAGACCATGTTGGGCTCGATCTTCACCAGCTGACCCTCTATGCCCAGGGAGTACTCCCCCCGCTGCATGCTGTCCTTTATCTTATTGGCCGGGCGGCTCTGCAGTAGTACCGCGATCTTGGAGGCCCACTGTCGATATACCTTCCCAATGGCCAGGGGGTTGGGCACTACATTCAGAACGGTCTCCGACCACTCCTCTCCAGGGGATACGTATTCGATCTCCTTGACGTTGGCCTGGGAGCGCATTATGTCTTCCATGGAGCGCAAGGCCAGCAAGGCGTCGTTGTTCTCCACCTTGATGATCAACCTCTTTATGGGCCAGCGCAGCTTGACGTTCTTCAGCTGGCGCTCGCGGGTCACCATCTCCACGATCTCCTGGACCATGGCCATGGCCTTCTCCAGCCGCTCGTCCACCTTGGTCAGGTCGCTGGAGGGCCAGTCCATCATGTGCACGGTCGGTCTATTCCCGTCCAGGTGGCGGTACACCTCCTCGGTCAAGTGTGGACATATCGGCGCCAGCAGCAGGGCGGTGTCCATGATAGCGTCGTACAATGTGCGGTAGGCGGCCAGCTTGCCCAGGTCCCCCTCCTCGCTCCACATGCGATCGCGTATCAACCGGACGTACCAACGGGAAAGGTCCTCCAATATGTACTCCTCCAGGGCCCTTCCGGCCTTGTGCAGCTCCAGGGCGTTCATCTGGCGGGTGAACTCGTTCTTCAGCTTCTCGGTCCTGGAGATCAGCCAGACATCCTCCTGGTGCAGGTGCGCTTGAACCGATTCGCGGGTGACACTTTGAGGGTCGAACTGGTCAATGGCCATGTAGGTGGTGGCGAAGTTGACCACGTTCCATAACACGTTCAGGGTCTTGCGGGCGTTCTTGACCCCGTCAATATAGAAGGGGATGTCGTCCCAGGGGGCGGAGGCCTTGATCAGATAGAAGCGCAGGGCGTCCACGCCGTACTCCTTTGTGACCTTTCCCACCTCGACGACGTTACCCCTGCTCTTGGACATGGGCTGGCCGTGACTGTCCAGCATCCAGCCGTGCATGAGCACCGATTCGTAGGGCGCACGGCCGAAGGCTATGACCCCCGCGGCCAACTGGGAATAGAACCAGCCCCGCGTCTGATCGTGCGCCTCGATGATGAACTTGGCCGGCCAAAGCCTCTCGAAGGAATCCCTCTTCCTGGGGAAGCCTAGTTGGGCCCAGGAGGCCACCGCGGAATCGAACCACACGTCCAGGACGTCCGGGATGCGGGACATCTCCCCCCCACACTTGGGACACTTCAGCTTGACCGCGTCGATCCAGGGGCGGTGCAGCTCCATGTCCTCGTGGTAACCCTGCGCTCCCTTGAGCTCGTCCGTGGTGCTGATGACCTTCATCTCCCCGCAGTGGCAGGTCCATACCGGGATAGGTATGCCCCAGTATCTTTGCCGGGAGATGCACCAGTCCCGGGCGTTCATGGTCCAATCGTATTCACGCGATGAACCGGCCCAGTCTGGGGTCCAGCGTATCTTTTCTATCTCTTCCAGCATCTGGTTCTTGACCTGGGTGACTCGCAGGAACCACTGATTGGTGGTGCGGAACAGCACCGGGGACTTGCACCTCCAGCAGTGTCCGTAACGGTGTTCTATGATACCGTTGAAGAACAGCCGGTCCTTGGCCTCCAGGTCCTTGATCAGCTCCTGGTTGGCCTTCTTGACGTGCATGCCCATGTACTTCTCGCCCACCAGCTGGTTGTAGAACCCTGCCTCGTCCACAGGGCAGAAGGGCTCCAGGCCGAACTCCTTGCCCAGTTCGAAGTCCTCCGGCCCGTGGCCGGGGGCTATATGCACCAGTCCGGTGTTGGCAGCCTCCACCGTCTTGGACGGCAGGACCCTGTGCATCCACTTCCCGTTGGTCGAGCGTTGATAGGGCACTTCGTCCACGAAGGGGGTGATGTACTCCAGGCCCACCAGGTCATCCCCCTGTATCTCCTGCAGCACATCGTATTTCTCCCAGCCACCCAGGTCCTTGATCTCCTCCTCAAGCCCCTTGAGCACGATGACCGTGTCAGTCTCCCCGATCCTCCGGTAACGCACCTTGAGGTACTCTTGGTCGGGATGGGCCGCCACCGCCAGGTTGGCTGGTAGGGTCCAGGGCGTGGTGGTCCATATGAGCAGGGAGACCTTGGGGTCGTCCTTGAGATTGAACTTGACGTATATGGAGGGGTCCTTCTCGTTGTAGTAATCGATCTCCGCCTCGGCCAGGGCCGTCTCGCAGCGTGGGCATCCCGGCAGGACCCGATTGGCCCTGACCAGCAGCCCCTTGTCGTATGCTCTCTTCAACGTCCACCAGGCGGCCTCGATATAGCTGGCGTTTATGGTCAGATAGGGGTTCTCCCAGTCGAACCACACCCCCAGCTCCTTGAAGTCGGAGCTCATTTTCTTCTGGAAATCCAGGGCGAAGCTCTTGCAGATGCTCACGAAGCGGTCGATGCCGTACTCCTCGATCTCCTTCTTGTTCTTGACTCCGATGGACTTCTCCACCCTGACCTCTATTGGTAGCCCGTGCATGTCGTAACCGGGGGTGTCCGTCACGTTGAACTTCTGCATGCGTTTGAACCGGACCATCATGTCCTTGATGGTCTTGTTCATGGCCGTGCCGAGGTGAATGTACCCCGTGGTGTACGGTGGACCGTCCACAAAATAGAAGTCTGGTCCATTGGCCCGCGACTCCTTGGTCTTCCTATAGGCGTCGGTCTCCGCCCAAAAGGCCTGCACCGCCACCTCTAGCGTATTTGGATTATAACTTCCTTGGACCTGCTTTATCATCGCCGTCCCTACGGCACCTTATTAGCCATCAACCTTTTAAACCTCTTGGTCCTGGCTATCTTTTGGTGTAAATATCATGACCATTCTCTAGAACATATCCAGTCGCAT
>CAZXTA010000137.1:0-4231 GCA_964642865.1 uncultured Methanomassiliicoccus sp.
TCCTACAAGTCGTTCCCCGCATAGGACAGGTTGAAGCTCTTGTTGATCAACGGGAAGTCCGGTACGATGTTCCCTAGCACCGCCACTTCCATGCCTGGCCAATTGCAGAACGAGGCGTCCCGTACCTTGTGACGGACGACCTTGCCCTCATGGAAATGAAGCGTGTGCAGTATTTCCCCCCGGGGGGATTCAACCAGCCCGAAGGACATCCCGTCCTGGGGGACGACGACCTTTACGGAAGATAGGCTGCCAGACATCTTGTCGATCGACTCGATCACCAGGCTGCTCGATTCCTTTATCTCCGCCACCTTGACGTTCATCCTGGCCAGCACGTCCCCGTTGCTCCTGACCGGCACCCGGAAGTTGAGCCTCCCATAGGCCGCGTAGGGGTGGTCCCGACGGACGTCGAAGTCCATGCCGCTCGCCCGGCCTACAGGTCCGACCAGCCTCAGGTCCCTGGCCACCTCTGGACTGATGATACCGGTGGTCTCCACTCGGTCTATGAACGAGGGTGTGCCCATCATCATCTGCACCAGGGCGTCGGTCTCGTTCCCCACGTCCAGCAGTGTGCGCTGTACGTCGTTGATGGCTCCCTCGTTGAGCACGTCCCTCATCCCACCTACGGTCAACACCCCCCACAGCAATCGTTGACCGGTCAGCCTTTGGTTCAGCCTCAGCATCCTCTCTCTCAGGGAGTATGCCTGGGCTGCCGGCACAGAGAAAGCGGTGTCCAGGGCCAAGCCGGCTATGTCCCCTAGGTGATTGTATATGCGTTCCAGCTCCGCCAGTATGCAACGCCCGAACTCCACCGTCATCGGGACTCCCGTTTTGCCCTCCAACGCTTGGCAGTAGGCCAGAGAATGTGCCACTCCATTGTCCCCGGAGATCCTCTCGACCATCCTCAAGGCCGACGATGGCGAGGCGTTCTCCAACCGCTTCTCCACCCCCCGGTGGACGCAGCCCATCCGGACCTCGAGGTTGAGGATCGGTTCCCCGGCTATTGAGAAACGGAAATGCCCGGGTTCTATGACCCCGGCATGGACTGGACCAACTGGCACCTCGAACACTCCGTCCCCCTCGACCTTATTGAAGAGGTATGGAGAGTGGACCTTTGGGACCTTGGTGCGGGCGTCGAAGTCCTTCCGCAGAGGGTAGTTGCCTTCCGGCCAAGAATCGTAGAGGACCAGGGGGCGGGGGTCGGGATGGCCTGCTGCCCTGAGCCCGAACATGTCCTGGATCTCCCGTTCGTACCAGTTGGCGTAGTATATGGACGGTGTGAGGGAGGGGAACGAATCGGTGGCGCTGGTCACCAGCGTCAGTAGCTCGTCCCATGATCTCAATGACAGCACGGCGTATAGGGAGAACGATCCCGTGCAGGCCCGGTCATCGGCCGCATGTAAGGACAGCATCGTTGCGTCCAGCTTCCTGCAGACGTCCGCGACCACGTCGGCGAACCTTGGAAGAGGGACCTTATAGGTCAACCCTTTTGGTCCGGGCGAAAGGGGAGCGATGCTGTCCCCGAATCCCTGCCTTAGCTCCGTCTTGAGCCTTTCCAATGCATTCTCGGTCATTTTCAGCCTCTGAATAGGTAGACGATGGCGCGGAGCGCGTCGCTCAGCAGGTTCGGTATGTACAGGCCCATGACCAATATGACCGCCACAAGTACGATCATCGGAACGAGGCTGACCTTGCTTACTTCGCCCTTGGGCATCCCTTCGGGCGGCTCTCCGAACACCATCTTGCTGATGTGCACCATGAAAGCGGCGAATATCACCACTATCGACGCGATGTATACCAGCACAGGGAGGATGCTCCCCTGGTCGAAGCCCCCGATCATGACCATAATCTCGCTGGTGAATATGCTGAAAGGAGGAGAGCCAGTGATGGCCAGCGTCCCGATCAACAGGAGCACGGCGGTGAAGGGCATCATCTTCGATAGCCCCCTGACCTCGTCGATGCTTTTCGTCTTGTACTTCAGCAGGACGTTCCCGGCCCCGAAGAACATTAGGGACTTGGTCACGGCGTGATTGAGCATGTGCAGCAAAGCTCCGAATATCCCCCAGAACCCTCCGAAACCGAACCCGATGGAGATGATGCCCATGTGCTCAATGCTCGAATAGGCCAGGAGACGTTTGTAATCCTTTTGGGTGATTATGAAGGCTGCGGCGATGATGATGGAAAGCAGACCGAACAGCAGCAGCAGATCGCTGCTGAAACCCCCTCCGACCGAGGACCGGGTGAGCAAGATATGGTATCTTAATACGGCGTACATGGCACAGTTCAACAGCACCCCAGAGAGCAGGGCGCTCACCGGGCTGGGTGCCTGGGAATGGGCGTCGGGGAGCCAGGTGTGCATGGGCGCTAGTCCCACCTTCGTGCCGTAACCTATTAGGATGAGCACGAACCCGAACTTCAGGAGGGACGGGTCGAGCTGATCGGCCACGGCCACCAAGGACGTCCAGTGCAGGTCGCCGTTCTCCCCCAGTACGCTGAGGGAGGAGGCGTATATGAATATAGTACCCAGTAGTGCCAGGGCGATGCCCACGGAACAGATGACGAGGTACTTCCATGCGGCCTCCAAGGACGTGCCCTTGTTGTAGAACCCCACCAGGAAGGCCGACACTAAGGTGGTGGCCTCCACGGCTATCCAGACAACCCCCAGGTTGTTGGACACCACCACCATCACCATGGTGAAGATGAACATGAAGAGGGAGGTGTAGTAGAAGCGCACCATGTTCTGGCTGACGTCTCCCCCCTCGTGCTCATGGCGTAGGTACGGTATCGAATAGATAATGGTCAGGAACCCTATGAAAGAGATGATGAGAAACATCAGGGCACTAAGCTGGTCTATGTACCACGCACCCTCATCCCAGATTCCGTTCTGGAACACGGACACTGCCGTGTAAAGGCCGGACACGAGGAGCAGGACCGCCCCGATGACGCTCACCGCCTCGATGAGCCGGATCCGAAGGTTCAGCAGGAAGCATATCAGGGCCAGGGCCAATGGCAGGAGCAGGATGGTGGTTATCAATCCTTCAGCCCCCTCAGATTGGTGGCGTCGATGGAATCGAAGGTGCGGTTGATGCGGAAGGCGAACACGACCATGATTATGACGCCGACGAACACATCGAAGAACACCCCGAGCTCGACGATCATAGGCATGCTATAGGTGGTGGCTATGGCCGCCAGGAACACCCCGTTCTCCACCACCAGAAGTCCTATGACCTCGGTTATGGCCTTGCGCCTCGACAACATGAGGAACATACCGATGAGCACCGAGGAGAAGGATATAGCCAGGCAGTTGCTGGTTATTGCCGAACCCAGCTGCATGATGGGTTCCGTGGCGTAATAGGCTATGAGAGTCAGGGCGGCGCAGATGAGCAGGGAGCCGGGTATCTTTATCAGCGGCTCCACCTCTTTTTTGACCTGGATCTTCTCTGTGGTGTAATCGATGAACCTGGGGATGACCAAGGCCTTGAGCACGATGCTCAGGATGGCGATGATATAAATGTGCTCGGCCCCCGTCTCGTAGGCCACCACGGCCGCCAGGCTCCCCAGGACCATGGACTGTATGGCGAAGAGACGGGTCAGGGACCGCATGCGGCTGCTGGCCACGAGCATGAAATCCGTTAACAGTATGATGGCGGCCAGGGCGCCTATGGCGTCTATGCTAATTGAATCATGCATGCTTCTTCCTCATAGAATATAGAACGACATCACCGCCAGCAATGATAGCGTGAAGGACACGGTCAACAGGTTGGGCAGGCGGAACAGGCGCATCTTGGCTATGGATGATTCGATGATGGCAATGGCCAGCGAGAACAGGACTATCTTGATGGATATGGCGATCAGCCCCACGGCCAGCGCCGCCGCCGTCAGCTCGGTCGCCAGACCCCACGGGAAGAAAATGTTGGCCATGATGGCCATGTAGAGGAGGAGCTTGGTCATGTTGGACCACTCCATGAGAGCGAGCTGCTTTCCGGAATGCTCCAGTATCATGGCCTCGTGTATCATGGTCAGCTCCAGGTGGGTGGCCGGGTTGTCCACCGGGACCCGGGCGTTCTCCGCCAAGGTGGAGATGAAGAAGGCGGCGAAGGCCAGGAAGAGGGCCGGGCGTACCAGGTCGAGACCAGTGGTGGCGATGCCCTCGGAGATCTGACCAAGGCTCGTAGTGCCGGAGATGAGCGCCATGGTGAATATCGAGAGCAGTATCGTCGGTTCGACCAGTATC
>CAZXTA010000138.1:0-4196 GCA_964642865.1 uncultured Methanomassiliicoccus sp.
TATTCGGTTATTTTGTTAAAGATCCAGAGCGCTTCGGGGTCATAGAGCTCTCCCAGGACGGAAAGGTCCTGTCGGTGGAGGAGAAGCCTGAGCAACCCAGGTCGAGCTACGCTGCCACCGGGCTGTACTTCTACGACAACAGGGCGGTGTAGTTCGCGAAAAAAGTTAAACGTCCTGGCGTAACGAGCTGGAGATCACCGACCTGAACAACATGTACCTGGAAGAAGGGGACCTGGACGCCATAACCTTGGGAAGGGAATTCGTGTGGATGGATGCGGGAACGCCGCAGTCCCTGGCCGACGCCACCAGCTTCATAAGGTCGGTGGAGGAGCACCAGGGCCTGAAGATCGCCTGCCTGGAGGAGATAGCCTACCACAACGGTTGGATAACCGAGGAGCAGGTGGAGGCCATCGTAATAAAATACAGCAGGAACGACTACGGTAAGTATTTAGTTAGAGTACTGCTGGAACCTGTCAAGCGGTGAGAGCTGTAACGATGAGCGAACCAACCGTCCTCCCGGAGATCGTGCTGGTCGAGCCCAAGGTCTTCAAGGACGAGCGGGGCTGGTTCTACGAGAGCTATTCCGCCAGGACCCTGGCCTCCCTGGGCATTGACAATGTCTTCGTGCAGGACAATCATTCCTTCTCCGTCAATAAGGGGTCATCCGAGGGCTTCACTATCAGCGACCGCCGTTCGCCCAGGCCAAGCTGGTCCGCTGCACCTCCGGGAGCGTTCTGGACGTGGTCGTGGACGTTCGTTACGGTTCCAAGAACTACGCCAGGTGGTTCTCGGTGGTACTAAGCGCCGAGAACAAGAGGCAGGTGTTCATCCCCAGGGGCTTCGCCCACGGCTTCCTGACGTTACAGGACCGTTGCGAGGTGCAGTACAAGGTGGACCGGTTCTACAGCCCCGAGCACGACCACTGCATCCTGTACGACGATCCGGACATCGGGATCGAATGGGGCGTGGAGGGGCCGTTGCTCTCGGACAAGGACAGGAAGGCCCCCTATCTGAGGGATTGCGCCAACGATTTCATTTGGGAGCGGGGACGATGAGATGCCTAATCATTGGCGGGGCCGGCTTCATCGGCGTCAACTACGTGCAGAGCAGGGTGGGGAAGGGCGATGAGATCTTCTGCCTCGACCTGTTGACCTACGCCGGGAACCTGGATAATCTGGATGGCGTAACGCAGAGGGACGATTTCACCTTCGTCAGGGGGGACGTGAACGACCGCCCCTTGATCTTCGACCTATTTAAAAAAGAGAGGTTCGACCGGGTGGTGCACTTCGCCGCGGAATCGCACGTGGACCGTTCCATCGACGACCCTTCCATGTTCCTCAGGACCAACGTCCTGGGAACGCAGAACCTGCTGGACGCCTGCCGCAAGTACGGCATTATAAGGTTCCATCAGGTCTCCACGGACAAAGTGTACGGGGACCTTCCCTTGGATAGAAAGGACCTCAAGTTCACCGAGGACAGCCCCATCAGACCGTCCAGCCCCTATTCCGCCAGCAAGGCCGCGGCCGACCTGCTGTGCCTTGCGTACCATAGGACGTATGGAATGCCCATCACCATCTCCCGCTGCTCCAACAACTACGGACCGTACCAGTTTCCGGAGAAACTGATTCCCAGGATGATCGTGCTGGCGTTGAAGGACCATAAGCTTCCCGTCTACGGAAAAGGAGAGAACGTGCGGGACTGGCTGCACGTTTCCGACCACTACAGCGCCATCGACGCCATATTGAGAAAGGGGAAGGAAGGCGATGTCTACAATGTCGGCGGGGATTGTGAGAAGCGCAACATTGACATCGTGAAGATAATATTGAAACAGCTGGGGAAGGGCGAGGACCTCATCTCCTTCGTTCAGGACCGCAAAGGGCATGACCTGAAGTACGCCATCGACAATGGGAAGATCGCCAGGGAGCTGGGCTGGACGCCTGCGGTAGTTTTCGAGAAGGGCATCAAGGACACCATCGAATGGTATCTGAAGAACAGGAGATGGCTGGACAGGATAGAGAGCGGGGAGTACCTGGCGAGGTAGCGAACTCCATTGGCATCGCCCTTCCTGTCCCATAGCGCAAGGTCAGGGACCCTCTCGATGCTGTCAAGCCGCGCTCTTTATCGATCGCGAAGGCCATGATGAAAGGGCTCGGACGTCGAAAGCGAAGGATGCCCCGGACGGAACGTTATAAATAGTTTCATAATTATTGTTATTTTCACCATTTGGTAAAAATCATTAAAAGAGTAGAAATATGAATGAAAATGAAGCCCGCTCGGTCGTGGATGGCCTTCTTTCCCAGTTCGGCCAGCTCAGTTGGGAAAGCTCCCCCGGCCCTGGCCAACGGACCGCTGGCCCATCAGCCCTTTTTAGATACGGTAACTCCCAGTATAAGGTCGTCCTGGAATACGCATCGAACGGTTCGCCCAAGTCCATCAATGAGTTCGCCGGTCGGATGGGCGAGCCGCTGAACAATAAAGAGCTGACCATCCTGGTCGCCCCTTTCATCAGCGACCGGGGAAGGTCGATCTGCATGAAACGAGGGATAGCTTTCGTGGACCTTTCCGGCAACGCCTACATAAGGACGGCCGACCTGCTCATCGACCGTTGGGGCAGGGAGAACCGGTTCAAGGCCGTGAGGAAGCAGGTGAGCATGTTCAGCACCAAGAGCGCCTGGGTCATCAGGAACATGCTCAGCTCCCCGGAAAAAGGCTGGACCACTAAGGAACTGGCCGAGGCGTCCAAGGTCAGCCTGGCCCAGGTCTTCAAGGTCACCGAGGCCTTGGAGGGGGAGGACTACATGACCAAGGCGAGGGGGGACCTGCGCCTTATCGACGCCCCGGCGCTGCTGGACGCCTGGGCGTCCGCGTACCGCTACGATGCAGGCGGTGTCACCGGTTATTATTCCTCCTTCAAGGAGCGCGAGGAGGTCTTTGACCGGCTTCGTCAGTGCCCGAAATGCGATTACGCGCTTACGCTCGGGGCGGCCGCCAGCCTGGTCGCCCCGGCGGTGCGTTCCACCGACGTGTACGTGTACTCGAAGGGCATAGATGCCCTGAAGGACGCTCTCCAGCTCGTTCCTGTGGAGTTCGGAGGCAACATATACGTGATCGGGCCGAGGGATGAGGCGGTGCTCAGGGGAACGCGGACCATCGAAGGATTGAAGGTGGTGTCGGACCTGCAGCTGTACCTGGACCTTTACAACTACCCGCAGCGGGGACGGGAGCAGGCTGAGGAAGTTCGGCGCCAAGCGCTGAGGTTCTGATGAGGACCTCTGCGGACTATGCCGGAGATATAACCGAGGCCTCCACCTCGGCCTTGCTGGAATTGGCCTTGGCCCTAGGTGCGTATCGGGATGCTCTGGTTCTCATAGGGGGCTGGGCGCCCTACTATCTCATCCAGGACCATGGGAGCCGGGAATTCCGTCATATTGGGTCTATCGACATCGATCTGGCTGTCGACCCGGAGAAGATCGGCCCAGACCAATACGCCACCATCGTCGACCTCATCACTGAACGTGGCTATTCGATGCGAAGGGGCATCGATGGCGCGCCTGTGCCCTTCAGCTATCAGAAGGGAATACCGGCCCCAAGTGGGAGCCGCACGTACAACATATCGGTGGACTTCCTGACCTGCGGGAGCGAAGAGCGGAAAGGGCATCGCCACCGGGACGTTCAGAGCTCTTTACCGGCCCGTATCGCAAAGGGATGCGAGCTGGCTTTCGTTCATAACTATCGTCGGACCATCGAAGGCATGCTGCCGGGGAACGGGAGCAGCAGGGGGGAAATCCGCATCCTAGACCTGCCCGGATGCATAGGGATGAAGGGGATCGTCCTGGGTGAGCGCTACAAGGAGAAGGACGCCTATGATCTGTTCTCCGTGATCTCCCAGTGCCTCGGCGGCCCGGAGGAGGTCGGCGCCCGCGTCCTTCCGTTCCTGCGTGAGGAGGGAATGAGGGAAGGCGTCGGAAACATCGCGGACAAATTCCGCTCCATCGAGGCGGAAGGACCGAGCTGGGTGGGGACCTTCCTACATCCCGGAGATGCGGAGCAGAATAAGAGGGCCCAAGCCGAGAGCTACGTGCTCGTGGGGCGGTTCCTGAACACCGTTTATATGACCGCGGAGAACACTGGGTAAGACCGTTCACCATAGGGATGTTCAATATGTCACCGAACGAGCATTGGAATCGTCGCGGTCG
>CAZXTA010000139.1:0-4166 GCA_964642865.1 uncultured Methanomassiliicoccus sp.
GGAGTTCGGGGCGGGCTTCGCCGCCGCGGCCATGCGTGGTTCGCAGCACAACGACCCCTTCTTGATGGTGGAGGGCAAGGTGCGCACGGCCAAGAACGATGCCGGCGGCATCTTGGGGGGAATAACCAACGGCATGCCCGTGGTGTTCCGCGTGGCCATAAAGCCAACCGCCTCCATCGCCAAGAGGCAGCGCTCCCTGGACCTGAAGAGCGGGCAGCAGACCGAACTTAAGATAGAGGGAAGGCATGACCCCTGCATAGCGCCGCGGGCGGTGCCCGTGGTGGAGGCCGGGGCGGCGCTCGTATTGGCGGACCTGAGCATGAGAGGTGGTATCGTTGACTGACGCGGTGGAAAGCATACGTTGGAAGATCGAGGAGATCGACAATCATATACTGGACCTGATCAAGGAGCGCATGATCATCGCCCTGAACATGGGGCACGAGAAGGTGGACAAGGCCTTGCCGGTGCGCGACCTGCAGGTGGAGGAGCAGGTGCGGGACCGTTACCTGGCCAGGGCCAAGGAGGTGGGCATCAGCGAGGCCGCGGCCGTCGAGCTGTCCTCCCTGCTGGTGCGGGAGTCCGTGGAGGCCCAGGCCCGTTTGCCCCGGCCCATGAAGCCGCGCAAGGTGCTGGTGGTGGGCGGAGGGGGAAAGATGGGGCAGTGGTTGTGCCGCTTCTTCGCCTCCCGTGGTCACGAGGTCAAGGTGTTCGATACCCTTCCAGGCAAAGCGTTCCCTAACGTCGGCTCGCTGGAGCGTGGGGTCAAGGAGGCGGAGGTGATAGTCGTGTCCTCGCACATCTCTGCCACCGCGGACATGCTACGCCAGATATTCGAACTGAGACCCAAGGGTCTGGTCTTTGACATAGCCTCGGTGAAGTCGCCGTTGATCGAGACCCTCAAGGAGGGTGCGGACCAGGGCCTGCTGGTGTGCTCCATACACCCCATGTTCGGTCCGGACGCCTCATTCATCTTCGCCCGGAACCTGATACTGTGCAACTGTGGCTCCGACGCCGCCGTGAAAAGGTTCATGCCCCTGCTGAACGGCACCGGCGCCAACGTGGTCGAGATGCCGGTGGAGGAGCACGACAAGCTTATAGCCGTGGTCCTAGGTATGAGCCACGCGTTGAACCTGTCGTTCTTCGAGGCCCTCCGGGGCAGCGGATACTCCAGCGATGAATTGTGGAGGGCCTCCTCCACGACCTTCCAGAAGCAAATGAGCACCAGTAGCAGTGTCGCCCGGGAGAGCCCGAACCTTTACTACGAGATCCAGCATCTGAACCCCTACAACCGGGAGATGCTGGAGATGCTCATCTCCGCCCTGAGGAACGTGCAGGAGGCCGGTTCGGAGGAGGACCGGGCGCACATGATCAGGATCATGCAGGACGGAAGGAAGTATTTCGAGGTGAAGTGATGGAAAGGACCAAGGTGGCGGTGCTCGGGGCCACGGGAATGATCGGCCAGAGGTTCGTGCAGCTGCTGGAGGACCACCCCTATTTCGAGATCGGGGGGCTATACGCTTCCGAGCGCTCGGAAGGGAAGTCCCTGGCCGAGGTCCTTAAGGTGAAGGACGTGCGTTTCCACCGGGAGACCCTGGACCTGAGGATAGAGGCCTTGGAGCCCCGGGCCATCGTCAAGCGCTGTCGGGCGGCCTTCTCCGGACTGCCGACGGAAGTGGCCAAGGACGCCGAGCCCTCCCTGGCCGAGGAGGGGGTGGCGGTGTTCTCCAACGCCGCCTCGCACCGCATGAGGGATGACGTGCCGCTGCTCATCCCGGAGGTCAACCCGGACCACCTGGAACTGGTGAGGGCGCAGTCGACCTTCTCCAATGGCGGGTTCATCGTCACTAACGCCAACTGCTCCACGACGGGATTGGCCGTGCCGCTGCAGGCCATATACCAGAAGTTCGGGCTGCAGGCCTGCTACGTCTCCACCTACCAGGCCATCTCCGGGGCCGGGTACCCCGGGGTCCCGTCGCTGGACATCCTGGGGAACGTGGTCCCTCACATCAAGAACGAGGAGGAGAAGATGGAGGGGGAGATCCACAAGATGCTGGGCACATTGGAAGGGGGGAAGGTGCGCTTCGCCGACTTCGAGATGATCGCCAGCTGCGCCCGCGTGCCGGTGGTGGACGGTCACCTGGAGTCGGCGGTGCTCAAACTGGGAAGGCCGGCCTCCGCTTCGGATGTGGTGAAGGTCCTGGAGACCTTCGAGCCCGAGCCGCAGAGGCTCCGGCTGCCCACCGCTCCCGTCCACCCCATCATCGTTCGCAAGGAGCACGATCGCCCG
The DNA here is from genome assembly GCA_964642865.1 of uncultured Methanomassiliicoccus sp. GTDB lineage: Archaea > Thermoplasmatota > Thermoplasmata > Methanomassiliicoccales > UBA472 > UBA472. The sequence goes on from CAZXTA010000139.1 coordinate 2,288, forward strand.
CAGCCGGCCGCGGACGCCCTGGCCGGGGAACCGGAGAGGGCCAGGGGCATGGCCGTGAGCGTGGGGCGGGTCCGGGAGAGCAAAGGATATATCAAGCTCTGGTTGCTTTCCCATAACACCCTGAGGGGCGGTGCCGGAGGCTCCGTGCTCAACGCGGAACTTGCCGTGGCCAAGAAGCTCCTCTGAGGGGGTTACGGATGAAGCGGACGGTCGCGGAGATCAACAAGAGGATAGGTGGCGGGGACGTGGTGGTCATGACCGCCGAGGAGATCATACCCTACGTCCAGAGCGAGGGCGTGGAACGCGCGACCGAGGAGGTGGACGTGGTCACCACGGGCACCTTCGGGGCCATGTGCTCCTCCGGCGCTTTCCTCAACTTCGGCCACGCCGAGCCGCCCATACGCATGCAGCGGGTGACGTTGAACGACGTCCCGGCCTACACCGGCATCGCTGCGGTCGACGCTTACATCGGGGCCACCGAGCTCAGGCCGGACGACCGCACCGGGTATGGCGGCGCGCACGTCATCGAGGAGCTGGTCTCCGGCCGACCGGTGCGGTTGAAGGCCATCAGTAGCGGGAGCGACTGCTACCCTCGCAAGGACATCGACACCTACGTTTCCCTCAACAGCATCAACCAGGCCTATCTTTTCAATCCGCGGAACGCCTACCAGAACTACGCCGCGGGCACCAACTCCTCGGAGCGCACCCTCTCCACCTATATGGGCAAGCTGCTGCCTAGTTACGGTAACGTCACCTACTCCAGCGCAGGGCAGCTCTCCCCCTTGCTCAACGATCCCACCCTGCGCACCATCGGCATAGGCACCCGCATCTTCCTGGGAGGGGGGACGGGTTACGTGGCCTGGGAGGGCACCCAGTTCCGCACCAACGTGGAGACGATGAACGGGGTGCCGGTGGGCGCCGCCCGCAACCTGGCCACCATAGGCGACCTGCGGGGCATGTCCTCCGAGTTCGTGCGGGCCCTGAACCTGCCCGGCTACGGGGTGTCCCTCGCTCTTGGCGTGGGAATCCCCATTCCCATCCTGGACGAGGAGGTCCTGAGGGCCGCCGCGGTCAGCGACGAGCAGCTTTTTGCCCCCATCATCGATTACTCGGTCCAATCCCGCAACCGCCGGCCGATCAAGCACGCCTCCTACGCCGAGCTGCGCTCCGGCAAGGTCGAGCTGTTCGGCAAGGAGGTGCGCACCTCCTCCCTCTCGAGCTACATGAAGGCCAGACAGATCGCCGAGGTCTTGGCGCAGAGGATCGAGTGCGGGGAGTTCACCCTCACCGAGCCGGTGGCGCCCCTGCCCCCGGACAAGAGCATGGGCACCCTGGAAGTGCGCTCCAGGGAGGAGGTGGTCTGATGGCCAAGAAGAAGTTCCTGCTGGGCTTCAGCCCCGAACTTGTGAACGAAGCGATCACCTACCGCCTGGTGAAGGACTATGACCTGAAGATGAACATCCTGCGGGCCGAGGTCCGGGAGATGGGCGGGCGCATGCTCGTGGAGGTGGAGGGCAAGGCCGCCAACATCAAGGAGGCGGCACGCTATCTTCACGACGCCAGGGTGGACGTGCAGGAGCTGGCCACCTACGTGGAGAAGAACGAGGAGCGCTGCACCCACTGCGGCATGTGCATCTCCATCTGCCCTGTGGAGGCCTTCATCATGGAGAGGCCGTCCTGGAAGGTGCGCTATGACCCCGAGAGGTGCATCGCCTGCGGAATGTGCATCGACGCCTGCCCGCCCGGGGCCATGAAGTTCGGTATATGAGAAGACATTTCGAGTACCGCGAGACAGCCGTCACCATCGAGGCGGCGGAGGAGTACCTCTCCATCGCCGAGCGGGCGGTGCTCGATTCCCGGCGGGACGTGGAGTCCTACA
>CAZXTA010000140.1:0-4161 GCA_964642865.1 uncultured Methanomassiliicoccus sp.
GTATGCATCCTAGGTCCCTCTGGCTGCGGGAAGACGACCATACTGCGCATCATCGCTGGCTTAGAGACCCAGTCAAATGGCAAGATACTGCTCAACGGGAAGGAAATATCATGTACCGGGTCCGACCGTGGGATGGTGTTCCAGGAGTTCGCCTTGTTCCCCTGGCGCACCGTCCGCCGCAACGTGGAGTTCGGTCTGGAGCTCAAAAGAGTGTCGACAGAGGAAAGGCACTCTCGTACCCAGAGGTATATAGACATGGTGGGACTGGGGGGCTTCGAGGACTATCACCCATACCAGCTGTCCGGGGGGATGAAGCAGCGGGTGGGCATAGCCCGAGCCCTGGCCAATGAACCTCAGATACTACTTATGGACGAGCCCTTCGGGGCTCTGGACGCGCAGACCCGTAACCTGATGCAGAAGGAGCTGCTTCGCATATGGAGCGAGACCAAGAAGACCGTGATCTTCGTCACTCATTCTGTGGACGAGGCCTGCTTCCTGGCGGACCGCATCGTCATCATGAGTGCCCGACCTAGCTCGGTGAGTGAGATCTATACCTTGCCTTGGCAACGACCCCGGGACCGGGCCTCCGTGGAGTTTGCCAACCTCCGGAAGCAGATCCTATTGAAATTGGAGAAGATGGTATGCATCGAGGACAGTTGATCACAGTACCTTGGAGACGGCCATTTCGATGGCCCGCACCATGCTGTCCTTGGGGACGACAACGGAAACGGGCACCTTGACTATCTGCTCTACCGTGGGGGCCACGATGGGCGCGCACACCAGGGCCAGGGCGCCGTCCCTCTCCGCCTTCACCGCGGCGATGATGGCGTCCTCCATGGTAGAGGCTGGGTACTCCTTCACTCGCACGTTGCGCCCTTTCACCTTCATCATCCTCTCCTCGATCTTGTTGAGCACCGGCCGGCTGGCGATGACCGCGATGAACTCCCCGCCAGGATTGGCGTCCAGCTTGCGCACTCCCTTGATCACTGCCCTCACCGTGCGCAGATTGGGCTCCCGTCGCTCCTGCAATATCTTGTAGATGGTACTGGGGGACATGTCTGTCCTCTCGCAGAACTCCGGAACGGAGATTTTGAGGTCCTCGTCCAGGATCTTGCGCAGGGCTTCCCGGAAGCCCTCCTCGCTGCGCAGGATGCCGGCCATTAGCTCCTCCACCATGCTCATGCTATCACTCCTTGTTCTCCCTCACGTAGCTGGCCGCGGACAGACCGGCCACACATCCCTCGCCTACCGCTTTGGCCAGCTGCCAGGGCAGTCCGGTCACGTCGCCGCAGGCGAAAACCCCGGGGGTCTCGGTGGCGCAGGAACGGTCCACCGCGATGTAGCCGTTCTCGTCCGGTAATATGTTGACCTCCATGGCCAGGTTGGCCACGCCCTTGGCACCGAGCTCGATGAAGACTCCGTCCAGGACCAGATCCCGGCCGTTGTCCAGCAGCATTCCCTTGACCACCTGGTCGCCATGGATGTGGGTCGGCCAGGCCTGCACCATCTCTATGTCGGTGGCCTGCACCCTCCCCATCAGCTGAGAGGAGGCAGTGAACTCCCTGGCCACCCAATACACCTTGGAGGCGTACTCCCGGAGGAGCAGCGCGGCGGAGGCGGCCAAGCTTGCCTCACCCAGGACCGCCACCTTCTTCTTCTTGAAGAAGTTGCAATCACATGTGGCGCAATAGCTGACCCCCAGCCCGAGATAGTCCTTCTCCCCCTCCACGTTCAGCTTCTTGCGGGATATGCCCGAGGCCAGGATCAGGGCTTTGGCCTCGATCACCCGCAAGGTCTCGGTCTTGAGTCGGAAACCCCCCTCGACCATCTCGATGGTCAGCAGGTCTTCCTCCATTAGTTGGGCCCCGAACTCCTTGGCCGCCTCCAGAGAGATGTCCAGCATGTCCCGGCCTTTCATGGAACGGACACCGAAGTAATTCTCGATCTCCGCTCTCTCCAAGGCGCTGCTCTTGGGCTTTCCCAGCACGGCGACCTTGACCTTTTTGCGGGAAGCGTGTATGGCCGCCTGCAATCCCGCCGGGCCAGCGCCAATGATCACCACGTCAAAATCCATGTTATCCCTACTAAGATGATACTAAAGGATAAACGGTTTACTGAATAGAATTGGGGCGGGACGCCCGTTCAGAGATACTTGGAGAACTTCTGCCTCATGAAGTCCTTGTTCCCCGTGCCTACAATGCGATCAGCCTGGACCCCGTTCTTGAAGACCAACATGGTGGGAATGGCGGTGATATTGAACTTCATAGGAGTTCTCTCGTTCTCGTCGGTGTTCATCTTGCCGAACCTTATCTTTTCTTGGAACTCCTCCGCCAACTGCTCTATGATCGGAGAGAGCAGGCGGCAGGGACCGCACCAGGGGGCCCAGCAATCAATAATTACCAGTGGCGCGCTCTTGATAAACTCCTCGAAAGTGCTGTCTTTGACCTCGGTGACTTCGGACAATCTATTCACTCCTGTATCCTTGGTTTGACCTATCAATGCTTCTAACTTTCGTCTCCTGATCTCGTTTATCTCATCATCGCTCATTCGGAGACCTCATAAAGCGGTTGTGCATTGTGATTACAAAACCGTATTGGGATTCATCTCTATATAACCTTTATCAAAATTCTTCCTGGTTGCGGAATTTTTATGGCTGACGGTCTTGATTTGAGAAGGAGGGCCTGCCGAGACCCGGTCCGGGAGGACGGGAGCCCTGACAGGCCTGGAGGTCGCTGCTGATAATCTTTTTAATAGAGGACGGTGATATCTGACAAAGGGAGTGCCAATGTTAGAGGAGGCTTCTGAGCTGATCGGGATGCAGGTGTACACGCCCAACGGAGTGTTCCTGGGCAACGTGAACAACTTGGTCATCGACGTGGAGGACCGCAAGGTTGATGGTCTTTTCATCAGCGAGTCCAACCCACTGCTGGTGGAGGACTCCAAGGCGGTCAACGTGCCTTTCCGCTGGATACAGGCCATCGGTGACATCGTTCTTTTGAAGTATTTCCCGAAGAGGGTGACGGCCCGCCGCTCCGCCCCCAAGCCTGCCGAGAAGTAAGGTCAACATTTTATTCCTTCACGTCATTCCCTGACCCATGGTCGAGCGAAAGGTATACGTCGATCCCGCCGCCGTGGTCATCGGTGATGTTGAGCTTGAAGAGGGGGTCTCCATCTGGCCGACGGCCGTTTTACGAGGAGATGGAGGTTCTATACGCGTCGGCGCTTTGAGCAACGTGCAGGAAGGAGCGGTCATTCACACCAGTCACGACTTCCCCACCGTCATCGGTAAAATGGTCACCATCGGCCACGGGGCGGTGATCAACGGCGCCACGGTAGGTGATCGCTGCATCATCGGCATCAACTCCACCATCCTGGAAGGGGCGGTCATCGGGGACGAGTGCATAATCGGCGCCAACGCCCTGGTCACCAGCATGACCGAGGTCCCGCCCCGCTCGGTGGTCATGGGGCTGCCGGGGAAGGTGGTTCGGCATAACGATCCCAGCATCAGAGAGAGGGCGGAGCGGAGCGCCCGGAGCTACGAGGAGCTCAAGGACCGACATCTCGGGGGACAGTACCCTCGCCGGGTCTTCTGAGCAAGTAATGCTCTTGGCCTAATGGGCTTAGGGCCTTTAGTCATGATGAGATCGTGCGCCTGGAGAAAATATATATGAGCCATGCTATCAACCTACACGCTTCGCGAGACCGGTGATATTCCATGAAACGTCCTGACGACCACCTGCGCCATTGGGGGAGGAAGTGATTTGATAAGTTGGAACCCCAAGATCGAGGAGATGCCCCGGGCCCAGCTGGACCGGCTTCAGCTGAAGCTGCTGAAGAAATTGACCTACAAGATGTACAACTTCTCGCCGTTCTATCACGAACGGATGAGGGCGGCTGGAGTGATGCCAGACGACATTAAGACACTGGCGGACGTGACCAAGCTTCCGTTTATGACCAAGAAGGACCTTCGGGACGGCTACCCTGACAAGCTGTTCATGTGCGACCGTTGCGATCTCATCCGCTATCACGCCTCCTCCGGGACCACCGGTAAACCGACCATAGTGGGCTACACACGCAACGACCTGGAGATCTGGTCGGAATCCCTGGCCCGGGCCATGACATCGGTGGGGCTGGGAAAGGACGATGTGATCCAGGTGAGCA
>CAZXTA010000141.1:0-4128 GCA_964642865.1 uncultured Methanomassiliicoccus sp.
CTGGCAGGTATCATGGTATGACGAAGAACGTAGGGAGGGACGAGGAATGGGAGTAAGATACGGACTGTTCAACCACACCAAGAAGGAGTATGTATTACCGGAGAGCATACCGGTGGACGGTGCGGACCCCACCATCTACCCGTACGCGGCTTTTATCGCCTATCTTATGATGGAAAGTTGGAGGTACGACCACATGGTCCTCATGGACGATTCCAAGGACTTCGACTGCGAGGTGATGTTCGGCAACCAGTACAAGGACCGCTCCATGGATCTGTGGAACGAGTTCGTCATGATCCTAGGATGGCAGTTCAAGGACCTGAAGAGCGTGTGAGGACAGACCTCCCGACAGGTCGCTTTGATGGCCAATGCACAGCTCTTACCACCCCTTTCCGGGGTCGTCGTACGCCGGGACCTCGAGCTCCGCCCATTTGATGATCTTTTCTCCTTGGCAGCCGGCATGGTCGATGTAGACCTGCAAGGCCGATATCTCCCTGGGCCTGGTCTTGATATTATTCATCTCCCACGCGGTCCAGACGATCCCCTTACCTCCACACCTTTATGAATGACGAGATCGAACTCCCCGACCTTCCTAGGACCTCAATACAATATCTCCCATCTAGGACATACTCTCATTCAGAGTCCATGAATATCGTGCATCCCAACAGGTGACCCAGGTTCTCGATCTCGTAAAAGTATTTTAGGAACCAAGTGTCCGCATGGTAGGATAGTATGGGGAATTTGGAACGGTCCTTGATTGAAGGTCCGAGTGCTGGTAGGAAGAAGAATAGAAAACTGCTTTGAGAATGATGTTCGAGCTTCGATATCTTCTCTTTGTTTATCCCATATCCTACGATTTTTAAATGATCGAGGCTTAATAAAGCGGAGATGGGGACAGGACATAGCTACCGAGCATCTGTATCATTGTGACCTCATCCCGGGCGGATCCTTACATGTCCAGGGCCAATATCTGCTGAAAAATATATTAATTATTAATGAAATATTAAATTATTTATGCGTAATTACAGTTTTTTTACCATGTTCACGCTCTTGATCTGATACCCCAGGGATTCGTAGAGGTGCAAGGCCACACTGTTATAGGCGAACACATGCAAGGCCAGAGAGCTTAACTTCATGCGGTGGGCCTTGGATTCTAACGCAAGCATCATGGCCTTGCCGTAACCTTTCCCACGGTGCTCCTCCTCGATGAACACGTCAAAGATGAAGGCCCGGCGGTCCTCGCCTGGCTCCAGGCGTATCCAGACCTGCCCTACCCGGATATCCTTCTCCACGTCCATGGCCTTGAAGAACTGATGACCTTGGGTCAGTAGTCCATCGGGCAGCAGGTGATCATGGGCCTTCCTCGACCGTTGCAGGGCCTCACCTGGCGTCCAGTACCCTACCTTGACGTTCTCTTCGGCGTAACGCTTGATACCTGCCCCCCTCATGACCTCGAAATCCTTCTTGGTCATGGGGACCAGTTTCACTTCCACCAAATGCTCTCACCTGATTTGCAGGACATGGGCAAAAAGATTATTTTAAGCATCCGACGTTCCAGGAATGAGCATAGAAGCGCCAGAGGAATGGAATTGACGGAGAGTGATCCCTACTACCGGAATTCGTTTGATCAATGACAGACATGCCAAGGGACCATCGATCCTGTAGACTGGTCGTCGCTGTATGTTACTCCCCGTCATCCATTCATTGCTGATTTTACTCTGACCCCTCCTCCTTACCTATCATGTTTGACCTGAACTCACGAATTAATCGTTTACTTGCATGACGACTAAGAGGGGAGCGGCCCCTGCTCACCCGGTCCTGGAAGGGGCACGGTAGAACACCCTTCCTGAATGCGTGATCTCTTCCAGCATCCCGTTCTCGACCATTTTCCTGAGCGTTTCCCTGGCCAGCACCAGCCCCATCTTGTTGGACAATGTCTCCAAGGCCTGGTCCTCGCGCAACGGATGGTTCTGGGCGATGTCGACCAACCCACGGATCATCTCCTCATCATTGACGATGAACGCCCCCACTTCTGGCTCGGTCATGTCCTCGGCCTCGGGCATGATATCCAGGGCATCTTGGATCGTCTTCCTGGAGGGAGGACAGACCCAGCTCTCGGCCGGAGGACGGATGGGGACGCCGATGTAGACCCGGTCCGCCCCGATCTCCCTCACCTTCTTACGGATCCTCAGCAGAGAGTCGATGGAATCGTTGATCCCCGAGACCAGCATGACCTCGGCCCATATCTCCCCGGTGAACTCTTCGCGGAAACGGCGCATTCCTTCCATGGTCCGTTCGAAATCGACTGAACGGTGCGGCCGGTGCAGTCGGCGGAAGGTCCTTTTATCCCCGGCGGAGACGGTGGGCGATACGATGGTGAACAGGGAGGCCGCCTCCCTGACCTTCGACAGATGAAGCAGGCTGCCGTTTGTGATCAGCGCGGTCCTTCCTTTCCACTGTTCCTTGACCCCTTCGATCATCTCCAGAAGATTGGAAGCCAGGGTCGGTTCCCCGTCCCCCATGAACGTTATGTAATCTATGTTCTCAGCGTCCTTGGCCACCGCCCTAGCCACATCTGCCACCACCTCAGCGGTCGGATAGAACAGTTGGGGTTCCGCCTGCAGATGGGGCGTTCGTCCTAGCTGGCAATACACACAGGAGTAATTGCAGGTCTTGCGCGGAAGGGGATTGACGCCCAACGACCTCCCGAGCCTGCGGGACGGAACCGGGCCAAAGACGTACTTGGATATCATCTGAACCTTTCTCACCTGTGATTAAGTGGGCTGAGGGGTAAAATAATAATCCCGTATTTTTGTTTAGGATGAAAAAAGTGTAAATGGAAAGGGTTTAACGGAAAAGGACTTTGGGCCTACTTGCCCTTGAAGCAGCGGTACACCCAATACTTCTTTCCATCCACGGAAATCTCCTCGGGCTTGGCCCTGGGGTCTCCGACGGAGTAGTACGGGGGGAAGGACGGATTGGCCTTGGTGACGCGCATTGCATCCTTCTCGTCCTTGAACTTCTTTTTAACCTCATCGGCGACCTTTTCCGGGACGCCGAAGGTCAGTTCTACATCAGTCATATTAGTTCCTCCATTGTGACGGCTTGCACCGTTAAATGGTCTAATCCCTTATTAGGGTATAAGGCTTTGTTACACGTTCATGTATCCAGTTACATCGGCGTGATACCAGTTCAGCGCCAGCGTATCCTGATGCAGAAAAAGCTCAGGGGCCAGCGGAGGCGGTTTGTTGGATCAGGTCCAGTTTGATGCTGCGCGCCGCCAGCCTGTACACTATCTCCTTGCTCTCCTCCCTGTACGACTTCACTAGGAAGTTGCACTTGTAGAGCACCTCCAATTCGCGGTATACTGTGGCCCTCTCCCTTCGATCGGAGAACTTCTCGTTGTACATCCTGTAAACGTGCACCGCGGAGGCGTCCCCATCAGCTAGGACCTTCAGTATCTTCAGGCGGGTGTCCGACGACAGCGCCTTGGCCACTTCCTCGATCTCCATTCCGGTTCACCATGGCGTTCCCGGTTATTAAGGGTTGATTTTCATGTGTATTAAAAGGACCGCGTTCGATCGCGTCCCTGGCAAAGCTTTAACATAAGGCGCACCGCCCTTCGCCCCGGAAGGTCGATCCAAGGGTCGCAAGAACATGCTGTACGTTCGTCTGATCGAGCGGGGCGTTACCGCTTCCGGCTGGCCAAGCTGACTAGCTGGCCCTGATCGGTCGCATGATTGGCAAGGTTTTCTTCAAAGGAAATGACATCTTCGTACTACCGAAGGAGAGGACCGTGGAGATCGTCTTGGACCTTCCGGACCAGGGAAGGGGGGACATCGTGCTGCCATCGGAGGTGGTGCGGCACTTTGTCAACAGCTCCCTCTACCATTTCTTGATGCACAGTTGTATCTGCCGCACCTCGACGGATTGTCAGGATCACCCATCGGACCAGTGGTGCCTTTTCCTGGGAAGGCCGTCTTGAAGATCGACCCCCGATTGAGACGCGTGATTAGCAGGGAGGAGACCCTGGCCCATCTGGAGAGATGCGAGGGGGTCGGTCTGTTGCACCTCATCGGACGCAACAAGATCGACGTCACGGGTGAGTGATAAATTTATCAATTATAAATT
>CAZXTA010000142.1:0-4108 GCA_964642865.1 uncultured Methanomassiliicoccus sp.
AACCTTTCCAGCTTCTTCCATCCCAAGATTAGCGGGGCTTTTTCAAAGGCCCCTTGAGGGATGCACAGAAAAGTGTGCGTGCATGCACATTTTTCTGTGCATTCCGTGTGTTTTTCCTCCAAAAGCTACTCCTAACCGGGTCCTTTTTCCTCTAAAAGACAGATCCTCCAGATCATTCTTATACCCGGAATCGCCTGCGAGGTAAGGGTTTCCGTACCCCATCTTTTTATCCCGGGATACCTCTATCCCGGGAATCGGCCTCTTGGCATGGATATTGTTAGGAGAAAACTTGAGATCTTACCCCTACAGGAGGGAAACACTTTTAAGGTAAGGAGGCAATCATGAGAACCCGGGTAAAGAAAGGCGGTATCCCCATTCCGGTCTTCCTGGCCGCCATCTCCTTCTTCCTGACCCTCACTGCCGCCGATGTCTTCGCCATGGGCGCCTATGGTCATGGCGGCCCCGGGCGGGTCGTAAAGAGATACCTCCCTCCTGGTTTATACAAACGAATCAGCCTGGACAAGCCCGTAGCCGTTGCCCCGGAAGGGGAGATCACAACCAGAAGACCCCTCTACCAATGGCAACCGGTAAACGGGGCCAACAGGTATGGTCTCGTGGTTTGTCGTGAAACCCCGCCCGAGGTCCCCGTATATCTAAGGTTTAATATCAGAACGACCCGGGAGAGACATCCCTGGTGGAAGCTGTTGAGATTCGACACCGATTACTATTTCGTGGTCATCGCCTACAATACCCGGACAAAGAGGATAAGCCCCTTATCCGACAGGATGTATTTCAGGGTAGTGAAAGAGATGCCCAACCAGCCTCCCGTTGCCCTGTTCACTGCCTCGCCCGATTCAGGATCCGCCCCATTGACCGTGGGCTTTGACGCCTCCGGGAGCTATGACCCGGACGGGACCATTCAATCCTACCAGTGGGACTTTGACGGAAACGGCGCCTTTGACGGAGAAGGGGTGAACACCGCTTACACCTATTCCCTGCCGGATACCTATGAAGCCCTCCTGAGAGTCACGGACAACAGGGGCGCCTCCAGTGAGACCACCCGGCAGATAACCGTCACCCAATCGCTTCCCACGGTGCATCTAGGGGCGGATCCTCCGGCCGTCCGGCCCGGAGAATCATCCACGCTCACCTGGACTTCCTCCAATGCGGATTCCGCGTCCATCGAGCCGGGCGTCGGTCCGGTGGACCCCAACGGTTCGATCAGTGTGACGCCGGCTGCGACGACCGTTTACACCATCACCGCAACGGGCGCGGGCGGGACTGCCGAGGACACGGCGGAGGTGGCGGTGATTACCCCGCCCGAAGACGTGGATCTCGGGCTGGATCATGACGAACAGCAGGGCGGGGGCGGTCTCGTGGGCGAGACCCTTCGGATTCTTAACGGCAACGTGATCGAATCCCGCTCGGATCTCGCCTTTCCTTCCCCCAACCGCCTCGGGCTCGGCTTCCGGGCCTGCTACAACAGCCGGTCCGGGTTCCAGGGGTCCCTCGGTTACGGATGGACCCACACCTATGGGGCCTTTCTTGACCCCGATTTTTCAATCGGGGACATGGCCTTTATCAGGGTCGTGGATGAGACGGGGAGAGGTCGTTATTTTACAGAGGAAATGACGGGCTTCTACGGGGGGGAGTTCAAAGAGAGGACCTACGTGAAGGCGGAGGCCGAAGGGTATGTCTGGTACCGGGAGGACGGGTCGCGTACCTGCTTCAACGCGGCGGGCCAACTCCTCTGGCTGGAGGATGAAAAGGGGAACCGGATCACCGTGGCCTACAATGCCCAAAGCAAGGCGGAGACGGTGACGGATACGGCCTCGGGCCGGGTGCTGACGCTTCACTATAACGGCGAAGGCCGCCTATCGAGCATCTCGGGTCCTCTCACCGGCGCGGTCCCGACCGGGTACTGGGTGACCTATTACGGATATGACGGGAGCGGCAATCTTGTGAGCGTCACCTATGCGGACGGCTCCGGGTACACCTACATCTATGGTGATCCGACTGACGGCCACAACCTGACGGAGAAGCGGGATAAGGCCGGCCATCTCCTCGCCGCCTGGGGGCATGATGCCTCCGATCGGGCCATAACCAGCTTCAGCCCCGAAGGACTGAGCGTGGGCATCCAGTACGAAAGCGAAACCCTTGTCCGCGTGACCGACGCCTACGGCATTCAGAGGAGTTACGGCCTGGGAGAAGTGGGAGGCCGGAAGCGGGTGAACTCTCTCTCGGGCATTGCCAATGCGCCCTACAGCGACGGCAATGTTGTCCGGTGGGCCTATGACGCCGGGATGCGCCTTGTCGAGGTGGAAACTGCCGGGGGCGCGGTCCATCAGTATCAGGACCATGACCCCAGGGGCAACCCGGAGACCGTGAAGCTGGCCGTGGGGACCCCCCTGGAGCGGGTGATCACCTACACCTACCACCCGGACCTGAACGTGCCCCTGACCCGGACCGAGTCGAGCCTGCTCGCGGCCGGGAACAAGGTGACCATATGGGATTATGACAACGATTATAACGCCGTCCCCAACGAGAGCCCCATCCGGCTCCCGGGCCGCCTGGTGGAGCAGGGGTTCACCAGGGACGAATCCGGCGCCCTCGTGTCCTACGGATACGTGACTACTCTGACCTATAACGCCAGGGGCCAGGTGCTGGCAGTGGATGGACCCGGCGCGGGCGGAGACGACACCACGACCTTCACCTATCACGCGGCCACCGGGGACCTCCTGGGCGTCGCGAGGCCCCTGATCGGGAGCACCACCCTTTCCGACCATGACGGGGCGGGCAGACCGGGGCGGGTGACGGACGTGAACGGGCAATCCAGGAGTTTCCAGTACGACGGCCGGGGCCGCGTGACACGGATCACCAATGACTGGGACGGCGCCTTCACGGTCATCGACTACAACGTGGCCGGGAGGCCGGAGACCGTGACGGATCCCGACAGCGTGACCCGCGCCTTTGAATATGACACCGACTACGGTCGCCTGATCAAGATCACGGACCCGGAGGGGAACAGCATCCGGTACCAGTACGATGCCCAGGGCAACCGCACCGAGATGAGCAAACACGCCCCGGACGGGACCCGCTCATCGCGGAAACGCTGGGATTACCAGCACCCGGCAATCCCGGGGAGGCTCTGGAAGGAGATCAAGGCGGACGATTCCTATACCGAATACGACTATGACGATGAGGGGAACATCGATTCGGTGACCGATCCCGAGACCCACGAGACAATCTATACCTATGACGCCCTGAACCGGCTCGTCGAGGTGACCCTGCCCGGGGACGTGGTTACCACATACGGCTATGACGGCCACGGCAACCTGGCTCTTGTAACGGACGCGGAGGACCATGAAACCACCTACCAATACGACGACATGGGGAGGCTGATGGAAACCGTGTCTCCCGATACCGGCGCCGTGTCCTATGTCTACAACGAGGCGGGGAACCTGATTGCCAAGACCGACGCCATGGGGATCACGGTCGAATATGAATATGACGCCCTGAAACGACTGAGCGTCGCCCACTTCCCGGACGCGGCCCGGGATATCAGCTATTCCTATGACAACGGCACTTACGGCATGGGACGCCTTTCCGGCATGATCGATCCATCGGGGAGCATGGATTTTGTGTATGATCCCGTGGGCAGGCTTGTCGGGCGGACGAGCACCATGGAAGGCCGTTCTTATTCCTTTTCCCGGACCTACACGCCGGGAGGCAAGGTGCTGAGGGTCACCTACCCCTCGGGCCGGACCCTGGACTATACCCGGGACACCATCGGCAGGATGCAGGGTCTTTCCACCACCTACAGCGCCGGTACCGTCACCCTGGTCTCCAACATGACCTACAACCCCTTCGGGGGTCCCAAGGGGATGAATACCGGGGCAGGGGGAGAGGTGGAGAACCAGGCCGGGGAGTGCGAGTGCATCGAGGTGGCGAACCCGGGCTCCATGATGGAGCAGAGGTACAGCTACGACGGGAACAGGAACCTCGTCTCCGTCGAGGCCCCCAACACCCCCTGGTACAACCAGACCTTCACCTATGACGCCCTGAACCGTGTGACCGGGGCGGAGGGCCGGTACGGGAGCCTCTCCTA
>CAZXTA010000143.1:0-4095 GCA_964642865.1 uncultured Methanomassiliicoccus sp.
AACACCACTCGTCGCCCTCCATGATATTGGTAGTGACGCCGCTGCGGTTAAGGAAAAGAACGCTCGCCTTGGCCAGGTTCTGCATGCGATAAGAGGCGGTGCATCCGGCGAAGAACACCACCTCGGGCTGGTCCGTCTTAAGCACCTCGGCCGGGTACCAGGCACCCCTTTTCTCCATGGGCTCACCATAAGGGTTACGGACATCTTCCATGCGCTCCCTGATCTTGATGTGGGCCGGCATGGGGCCGTGGCCGTTATCGATGCACCATTCCCGGACCTTCTCCCAGAACTCGGCGAAGTTGATGCCTACGTGGCAGACCTCGGCGCAGGCGGCACAGGTGGTGCACCTGAACAGGGCGTCAACGAACTCGTCGTCGATCTCCACCTTGCGGCCCAGGAGCTTGTCCAAGGCGGTGCGCTTACCCAGCTGGGAGATATAGAAGACCTTACCGCGCGGAGTGACCGATTCCCAAGGGGTTTGGTTCCATGTCTCGCAGGTGCGAATGCAATAACCGCATTGAAGACAAGCTTTGATTTCCCTATCGATGTTCGGTAATTTGACCATTGAGATACCTCCGAGCGCAAGTGAAGAGGATTGGCAGGTGTCAACCCTGTTTAGATTGTGCACTATGCATGTCCAACGGGTATTAAAGTTTTTTTCAGCTCGGCCATCGTAATGGCCTAACCAGAACAGAAATATAAATAAAATTAATAGTATTTTTATGTCGATCCCCGGTCTCGCACGCCCGGGCGGCTACCCTTCGAGGATGGGGGTGTACCCGTACCAGGCGCCCTCGTTGCGCAGCATGTAAAGGTTCTCCTCCAACAACTTTTGGTGCCCCTCCTCGATCGAGGCGAGCTTGATCAGCAGACCCTTGACCCCCGGCTCCTCCACCACGAACGCCGCGCCTCGGTACATCTCGATCGACCTTATCTCCACCCTAATACCGATCTCCAGGGCATTGATCTCGTCCTCCAGGGTGAGGCAGCGGTCCGTGGGGAAGGGAAAGGCCGCTTCCGGCACGATACCTAAAAGCGGTTGCGCGGGACGGACCTCCGCCGGATCGGCGCCTGGCGCTATCCGCCTCATCTCCTTCTCGATATACTCTTTATGCTGTGCCTCATCCCGGGCCAATCCGCGTAGCAGTGCCGCGCCCTTCTCCTCCCGAGCGCACTCGCTGAATCGACGATAGAACTCAATACCATACTCCTCGATGCTCAGTGCCGCTGCCAAGATTGACAGGACACCTTCAGCGCCCCCGACGCCCTTACCGTTCATCCACGACCTCAAATGACCTAGGCATCGCATCGGCTATAAGCGTTGCCCACCTCGGAACGAAACGATCTTTATTCCTGTCCAGAAGGGAATGGGATCAACTTGTTCGAAGGCCGAGCGCGATCATGTCACAGAGCAATTATTTTACATAGGTCGCATAGAAATATTTAAAGGGGGCATCGGTTTTGCCGCACTTCGTAGGTAGGTCATTAGTACGCCCCTGATAATGGTCATGTGTCAGGTGGGAAAGAAGCGGTTTCCTACCTCAGGCATTGAACGGTGCATCTATGATCAGTGATAGCTTATTTCCCCTCCTTCTTGCACTGACGTTCTCCGGTGCTACACTGGCCGCAGCCTTGAACAATAGGCCCAAGGTCAGTACCAGGGTGGCCTTCGGAGCCTCGGCGATGGCCTCCCTCGTGGGACTGATTATCGGGGCGGACGTCCTATGGAACGGTCCTATACGGATGGAGCTACCCTTTACCTCCCCCTTCGGAACCCTCGCCTTCGCCGTGGACGAGCTCAGCGCGTTGTTCATGATAACGATCTCCTTGGTCACACTGGCCGTGTCCATCTATTCCCTTGGCTATGTCGACCATTACTATGGAAAATACCCCATTGGCCTGATGGGCTTCCTGTTCAACGTTTTCTTCGCCTCTATGATAATGGTCGTCACCTCCGCCAACGCCATCCTGTTCCTGATAATGTGGGAGACCATGTCCCTCTACTCATACTTCCTGGTGATATTCGAGAGCAGGGAGAAGGGGACGGTCGGTTCCGGCATATTCTACCTGGTCATGACCCACATCGGGACGGCGGCCATCACCATCGGCTTCATCCTGATGTACACGCAGTCCGGGTCCTTCGATTTCAATACCTTCCCGGGGGCCGCATCCGGGATGTCTGACATCCTGCGCTCCTCGGTATTCCTACTTTGGCTGCTGGGCTTCGGAACCAAGGCGGGCATGATTCCGCTCCACGTCTGGCTGCCCATGGCTCATCCCGCCGCCCCCTCCAACATATCCGCCCTGATGTCCGCGGTAATGGTGAAGACGGCCATTTACATGCTCATACGTTGCTACTTCGGCTTCCTGGGCGTCCATGACGCCTGGTGGGGGGTGGTGGTATTGGCGGTCGCCTGCGTATCGGCCCTGCTCGGCATCATGTACGCTCTGATCGAGAGCGACATCAAGCGCATGCTGGCGTTCTCCACGGTCGAGAACATCGGGATAATACTGATGGCCTTGGGGGTGGCCATGCTCTTCCAGTCCTATGGCCTTATGGAGCTGGCCGCACTGGCGCTCATAGCCGCCCTGATGCATGTACTGAGCCATGCCATGTTCAAATCCCTGCTCTTCATGGGGGCGGGCAGCGTCCTGTACGCAGCGCATACTAGGAACATGGAGAGGCTAGGCGGGCTGGCCAAGCGGATGCCCTATACCAGCCTGATGTTCTTTATCGGCGTGCTCTCCGTAGCCGCCATCCCCCCCATGGCCGGGTTCGTGAGCGAATGGCTCATCTTCCAGTCCATGCTGCAGTCCTTCAACTTCCCGGAGATGATCGTGAAGATACTCATCCCGGTGAGCATGGGTACACTGGCGATCACTGGGGCCTTTGCCGCGGCGACCTTCCTAAAGGCTTTCGGCATAACGTTCTTGGCCAAGCCCAGAAGCGAAGAGGCGGAGCACGCCAAGGAAGTGCCGCGCACGATGCTCGTGGGCATGGGCATATTGGCCGCACTTTGCGTGGGGGTCGGGATACTATCGTTCGCCATCCTGCCATTCATAGACGAGGTCACCTCCCCTCTCATCGGTGTCTCGATCAAGAACCATCTGGTTAACGGGCTTATGATCGTGCCGACCGTGAAGGGGTTCTCCCAGGTCTCCCCCCTGCTCATCGCCGTCCTGCTGGCCGTGATCTTCCCGCTGATCATGGTCATGTCGAGGTATTATGGGGGGAAGAGGAAGGTGGTCCGTGCGGACACCTGGGGCTGCGGAACTCCCCTGACATCGAGGACCGAATATACCGGAAGGGGGTTCGCCAACCCCATCAACCGCATGTTCTCTTGGGTTTACAGGCCCAAGAGGGAGTTCCACGCCACCGCGCAACCCTCACCCTACATCAAGACCGAGATGAGCTATACCAGCACGGTAGAGCCAGTGTTCGAGAAATACATGTACGGTCCGACGGTCTCGCTCGTGAGATGGGCGGCCAGAAAGATAAGCGTGATCCAGACCGGGAGCATCCAGGCCTATCTTGGGTACATCTTCGCCATGCTGGTCATACTCCTGATCGTGTTGAGGTGATGAAATGATCATCGAAGTCATCCAGACCTTGCTCATCCTGGCCACCGCTCCCCTGGTGACCGGCCTCATCCGCAAGTTCAAGGCCGTCTTCCAGGGAAGGGAGGGACCATCGGTCCTTCAGCCATATCATGATCTGGCCAAGCTTTTCCACAAGGATTCGGTCGTATCCGAGGATACATCCTGGTTCTTCATGGCCGCACCATACGTGTGCATGACGGCCGTCGTAACCGCCGCGCTCATGGTGCCGTTCTTCACCTACAGGTCCGCCAATTTCATCGGGGACCTGATCGTCGTCGTATATCTCTTCGGAATGATGCGCTTCTTCCTCGCCCTATCTGGCCTGGACGCCGGCTCGTCCTTCGGCGGCATGGGGAGCAGTCGGGAGATGACCATATCGATACTGGTCGAACCGACGATACTGCTCTCGATATTCACCATGGCGCTCATCTCACGCACTACGAGCCTTGGGCAGATCGACCAAGACATCGCCACCACTGGTCCCGCACTGGTACG
>CAZXTA010000144.1:0-4059 GCA_964642865.1 uncultured Methanomassiliicoccus sp.
CGGCAAGACCTTCGGCAAACGGAAGATAAGGGGGAGCAAGACCCTGGAGGGCACCGTGGCCGTGTTCCTCTTCGCCACATCGGCCATCTTCCTGATCATGAACTATTACAACCTTCTGTACGGGGCCGGGATGTACGGCACCAGGAACATCGCCCTGCCCCTGACGATGCTTACCGCCCTGGGGCTGGGAGCGTACGTGGCGGTGGTGGAGCTGTACACCCCCGGGGAGTACGACAACCTGGTCATACCGCTCTCGACCGCGCTCATCCTGGCCCTGGCGGGCATATGAGGTAGGAAGTCATGAAGCTCATTGTGGTTGACGGGATAGACGGCTCGGGCAAGAGCACCGTGGCGGAATGGATCGCCGCGCATTATCGGGGACGGAGGGAGACGGTACTGGTGCGCACCCATCCCTCCGATTCGTGGCTGGGACGATTGAGCCGCCGCTCCCTGACCTCGGAGGGCAAGCTGATGCACCTGGTGGCCACCGTGTTCTTCATCCTTGACGTGCTGGATTCTTTGCGGCGCCTGCGGGGATGGCGGGGCTACGACAAGGTCATCTTCGTGCGCTACTTGATGGCCACCGCCTACCTGCCGACCGGCCTGTACTATACAGGCTATCGCTTCTTCAGCAAGGTTATGCCCATACCCCCCCGCCTGCTATTAGTGGACACCACCCCGGAATGCGCCCTGCGCCGGATAGAGGAGAGGGAGCACGACCGGGAGATGTTCGAGAACCTGACCTCCCTGACCAAGGTGCGGGGCAAGGTGCTAGAACTGTCCAGGGAGGGATGGGCGGTGTTGGACAACTCCCGTGGCCTAGAGGAGACCCGAGCTCAACTGGAATCTGTTCTTTTAGACTGGGAGTCCCTAAGCTGAGCGGAGAGCAGATACAGCAACGGCAATGCCAACAAGGTCAGTCCGAATCCGACCAGCAGTAGCGTGCCGAAGCCGCTGGCGGCATACACCGGCGCAAAGACCATGGGTGCCAAGGCGTAACCGAAGAAGCGAGAACTGTTGAAGATGGAGGATACAGTACCCTTCAGGGTGGGCACGATCTCCACCGTGATGGTCAGCAACGAGGCCCAAATGAAGGCAGTACCAGTGCCAAGTACCAGCAGAGAAATGATGAACGATTCCCAGCCCCCGGAGATGAAAAGCAGCAACAAGGCAGCGGACACGATGATGAATCCGACCATGGCAGTGGCCACCCTGCCCTTGGCATCAACCATCCGTCCCCCCAGGGGTGCGGCGAACATGCCGGCCACCCCGCTCATGCCGATCAGCACCCCGATGGTCGTCTCGTCGAAGAAGAGCGGGGGCAGGGAGAGGTGGTCGGACAGGAACCCCACGGCACCCATGTAGCACAGGAAGGTCAGGAACCCCAGCAGGCATAGGGTCCCCACCCCCTTGGCCACGATCGCCTGTACAACGTTCCTCCTCAGGTGGACCAGGGCGTTAGGGTCCCTGCGCACCACCGGGCAGGCGGCCCGGATCCAGAAGTTCACCGTGATGGCCAGTACGGCCACAAGTACGAACATCCACCTCCAATCGTAATGGGTCATGAAGCCAGCGATCATCGGTCCGCTGGCGATGCCGGCGGTGGTGAAGGCCCCGAAATACCCCATGATCTTGCCCCTCTCCGTCGGAGGAGTGAGATCGCCCAGCACCGCTAGGAGCACCGGATTGACAAAGGCGTAGCCCAGGCCCTGCACAGCCCTTCCCAGGTAAAAGAAGGAAAGGTCCGGCCCCGCTACGCAGATCATGCAGCCCAGGGCGTATACGAGGAAGCCGGCGGAGATGATCTTCCTACGCCCGAACACGTCCGAGATGGTGCCGGAAAAGAGGTTGAACAGGGCGAAGGGGAGCATGAAGAAGGAGATGGACAGCAGTATCTCCTCCGCACTGGCTCCAAACTCCATCTTGAGCACCGGTATCATGGCCAGGACGGCGTTGCCGGAAAGGGGGCCGATGAAACCTCCGGTCAGGACCGCTAGCCTTTTACTGTCCATCGACCTGGCCGATGGATCGGTGGGATAAAAATGACTTGCTCCGATCATGAATGGACCGCCGAATGGAATTGGACCTCGTTTCATCTCGTCAACTTCGTTCTCCATCGATTGGTAATCTATTTCTAGGGCCAGAGGATAGGAGATGGTGATGGATATGGAACAAAGAGCGGTACGCGACATCAGTATCGACGGTTGCATGAGCGTGGACCAGCTGGTCCGGGCCATGTCCGATTCCGGCGGTTTCACCGCCAAGAAGCTGGCCGACGCCATCGACGTGGTGGAGAAGATGGTGCGGGACGATAAGTGCCTGACCTTCCTGTCCTTCCCCGCGTGCATCATGGCCACCGGCACCAGGGGCGTGATCGTGGAGCTGGTCAAGCGCGGGCTGGTGGACGTGGTGATCACTACCTGCGGTACCCTAGACCATGACCTTGCCCGCAGCTGGAAGGACTATTATCACGGTGACTTCCTCATGGACGATGCCGAACTACGGGAGCATGGAATGAACCGCCTGGGCAATGTGGTGGTCCCCGACGACAGCTACGGCCTGGTGCTGGAGGAACGTCTGCTGCCCATGTTCGAGGAGATACTGGCTGGAAGGGATTCTATATCCACCCGGGAGATCATCGACGAGGTGGGGGCACGCCTGGAGAACAAGGACTCGCTGCTGTACTGGGCACACAAGAACCAGGTCCCCATATTCGTACCGGGCATCACAGACGGTTCCTTCGGCAGTCAGCTGTGGATGTACTGGCAGACCCACCGTGACCTGAAGGTCGACCTCTTCCAGGACGAGCAGGACCTCTCCAGTCTGGTCTTCGGGGCCGCGAGCAGCGGGGCACTGATCGTGGGAGGGGGCATATCCAAGCACCACGTCATCTGGTGGAACCAGTTCCGCGGTGGTTTGGATTACACCGTTTACATGACCACCGCCGCGGAGTACGATGGCTCTCTCAGCGGTGCGCAAGTGCGCGAGGCCATCTCGTGGGGGAAGGTCAGAGCGACCGCCTGGCAGGTGAACGTGGAGGGGGACGCCACCATCACCCTACCTATAATGGTGGCATCGTTGATCGAGAGATTGCAATGACCCGCGTGGCAGTGATGGGAGGGGACGGTATAGGGCCGGAGGTGGTCAACGCGACCATGAGCATACTGGAACGGATGGACCTGGGACTGGAGTTCGTAGAGACCTGGATGGGGCTGGCCTGCTTCGAACGCAGTGGGGAATACCTTCCGCCCCAGACCCTGCGCACCCTGGAGTCCTGCAAGGCGGTGCTCTTCGGGGCCATCACCTCCCCGGTGACCTCTGATCCCTGCTACAATTCGCCGCTGCTGCAGCTACGCAAACACTTCGACCTTTACGCCAACATCCGCCCCTGCTTCCCCATCCTGCCAGAGTATAAACTGGTGGAACTCAACGCGGTCATCGTACGGGAGAACACCGAGGGAATGTACACAGGACGGGAGAGAGAGGAGGAAGGCGCGGTGATACTGGAACGGGTGGTCAGCGAGAAGGGTTGCCGCCGCATCGTGGAGAAGGCCATCAAGGTGGCCAAGGTCATGGGCTTCAATAAGGTCACCTGCGTGCATAAGGCCAACGTGCTGCGCAAGTCCGACGGTCTCTTCCGACGGGTCTTCTACGAGGTCATGCGGAATTCGGGACTACAGGCCGATGACATGATCGTGGACGCGGTCGCCGCGGCCTTGATATCCAAGCCCAAACACTTCCAGTGCATCGTGACCCTGAACCTGTATGGTGATATACTCTCGGACGAGGCGGCGGCCCTGACCGGGGGGCTGGGAATGGCCCCCTCGGCGAACATCGGTGATCGCTTCGGGCTTTTCGAGCCGGTTCACGGCAGTGCCCCGGACATCGCTGGGAAGAACATCGCCAACCCATCGGCTACCATCCTCTCGGCCAGCCTGATGCTGGAGTTCGTTAAGAAGATGGACGCCGCCAGCAGCTTGCAGTCCGCTCTGGTGCAGACCTTGATCGAGGGGGACCGCACGCGGGACCTGGGCGGCACCCTGGGCACCCGGGAGTTCG
>CAZXTA010000145.1:0-3999 GCA_964642865.1 uncultured Methanomassiliicoccus sp.
AGCTGGAGGTCGAAAAGGCCGTCCTCCAGAACTTCCAGAGCATCCCGCTGGACCTGGAGCTTTATCGCGATTATGAATCATTGAAGGTCTTCACCGGCAAGGTCCGGGGGGACCCCAGCGCATCACTGGAGGCCGCCGCGCCTCAGCACGAGCTATTCATATCCGAGGACGGCACCTTCATCGCCGTCTTCGTACCCAAGGACATGACCGAGGGGGCCCATAAAGTACTGGTGCAATATGGTTTCACCGAGATCCCGGTCCCCGCTGGCAAGGGCTCCCCCAAGGGGCTCATGGAGCGCGCCGCAGAGGAACTTGCCACCCTCAGGGGCGGGATGGAGGAGGCGGTCAAGAAGCTGGAGGATCTGAGGGGGAAGCACGCGACCTTCGTCAAGGCCGCCGACGAGCACCTCAGCATCATAGTGGAGAAGGCCGAGACGCCGTTGCGGGTGGGGACCACCGAACACACCTTCGCCATGGACGCCTGGGTACCGACGGAGGACACGGCCAAGGTGGAGAAGGTCATCGCCGAGAGGCTGGGCGGGAGGGTCCACCTCGAGCCCCTGGAGATCATGTCGCGCCGACAGGAGCACGGCCACGAGGGTTCGCGCAAGGAGGAGATACCCACCAAGTTGGAGAACGGCAGGACGGCCAAGAAGTTCGAGTTCCTGACCCATCTGCTCTCCCCCCCCAAGTACCAGGAGATCGACCCCACCATGGCCGTGATGATCACCATGCCCCTTTTCTTCGGATTGATGGTGGGGGACATAGGGTACGGGATCCCGTTCATCATATTGGGGGCGCTGGGCCTCCGTAAATGCACCTCCAACGAATGGAGGATAATCGCCACCTTGCTGTTCTTCGGCGGCATATGGGCCACCATCTTCGGCATATTCATGTTCGGAGAGGCCTTCGGCATGCACTTCGCGGAACAGGCCCACGACATGAGCTGGTCCTCACTGCTGGGAATTCACCTCCCGCATGAGCTGAGCATCGGCGGCCTCGTGCTGCCCCTGGGCGTGTACAGCAAACTGCACAGTGTGCAGCAGATCCTTTACATAAGCTTATGGATCGGCATCGCACACCTGTTCATCGGCTACTGGATCGGGTTCTACAACAAGGCGATCAGGTTTGGCATTAAGCACGCGATCATCGAGAGGTTCAGCTGGTTGCTGATCCTGGTGGGCGGCGCCGTACTGCTCCTCTTCCTGGTGGACGCCCTGATCCGGGGCGTGGCCGTGGAGATGACCGACTGGCGTCTGCTGGTGGCAGCGCCCTTAATGCTGGTCGGGACCATCGTGGCCTACAAGGGGGAAGGCGCGGGGGTCATATTGGAGCTGCCCGGGCTCATGGGCAACATAATATCCTACACCCGTTTGGCCGCCATAGGCATGTCCAAGGCCGGGCTGGCCCTGGCCTTTAACACCATCGGCTTTGAGGTCATCTTCGGGCATGACCCGCTTATACCCGGTTCGAACAACGGCGACATGATAATGCTCATCGCGGCGTTGGCGATCGTCGTGATCGGTCATCTGACCGTGTTCGTACTGGCCGTGCTGTCCGCCGGGCTGCACAGCCTCAGGCTGCACTATGTAGAGTTCTTCATGAAGTTCTTCGAGGGCGGCGGTGTCGAGTTCAAACCTTTAAAAGTGATTCGGAAGTATACGATAGAGAAGATAGGAGTGAGTGATTGAAATGGCAGACCCAGGTTTGATAGCAATTGGTGCTGGAATCGCAGTCGGACTTACCGGCCTAGGCGCTGGCTTCGCGGAGAAGGAGATCGGCTCCGCCGCCATCGGCGCTATGGCCGAGAACGAGAAGCTCTTCGGTAAAGGTCTAATCATGACCGTTATCCCGGAAACCATCGTCATCTTCGGCATGGTCATTGCGATTCTGCTCTGGCTCAATATGTGAACAGCGCGGAGCACGCGGAAGGTATAAAGGACAAGAGGCCGACGCATGGCACTGGATGAAACGATCAGCAATATTGTGATGAGCGCCCAGGCCAAGGCCGGGGAGATGGTCCAAGAGGCGGAAAGGGAAAAGGCCGCCATCCTCCAGCAGGTCGACGAGAAGGTCAGCACAAAGAAGCTTGCCCAGAAGAAGGAGCTGGAGACGGCGCTAGAACGTCTGAAGCAGCAGGAGATGTCCAGTGCCGAGCTCGAAGCGAAGAGGACCATACTCAACGCGAAGAAGGACGTCCTGGACAAGTCATTCCAGGCTGTCCTGAGCGCTTTGCTCAGCATGGATGAAGGCAACCGTGGTCGGATGTACCAGAAGATACTGGAAGACGGTAAAACGATCATCAGCTCCCCCCGGGTGTATTGCCCCCCTGGCGATGCCAAGCTGATCAGCGGGGTGACCGGGCTGAGCAAGGTGGAGGAGACCGACATGGAGGCCGGGTTGATCCTAGAGGACGCCTCGAGCAAAGTACGGCTGGACTATCGCTTCCGGGTCATTCTCAGAAGCGTTTGGGAGAAGGAATTGAAGAACGTCTCAGACATACTGTTCGGGTGAAAGGGATGTTATCTGTCCCGAGCGGCAAGGGCAATTACGCATATGTCAGCGCCAGGGTAAAGGCCAAGAAGAGCCTGCTAATATCCAAGGACAGCTACCCCAAGCTCATGTTGATGGACCTGAACGAGATCGGACGTTTCCTTGGCGAGACCCAGTACAAGGTCGAGATGACCGAGCTGGCCACCAAGTACGAAGGCGTCAACCTCATCGAGCTGGGCACCAGCAAGAACCTGGCAAGGGTGTTCACGGACATCCTGAGGTACAGCAAGGGCAAACTCCGCGAGATGCTGGAGCGATACCTGATGCGGTGGGACATATGGAACATAAAGACGATCCTGCGCGGTAAGTACTATGACGCCTCCGAGGAAGATATCCGGGAGGACATAGTGGCCGCTGGCAAGTTCGATGAGGTGCACATCAACGAGCTCATCTCGCTAGGGAGCGTGGAGGAGGTGTTGAAGGCGCTGAAGAAAGAGGAGAGGCTCACCATACCCGACAGCATCCTGGCCCGCTATCAGGAATCCAAGACCCTGGCCCCCATCGAGGACTATCTGGACAAGCTCTACTACGAGAAGGTCCTGGCCTGCATCAAATGCCGTTGCAGGGCCGAGCGCCTGTTCAAGCAGTTACTGCACAAGGAAGTGGACGTGACCAACCTGATGACCCTCATGAAACTGAAAAAGGAGGGGCTCTCGACGGAGAGGCCAGAATTGTACTTCATAGAGGACGGGGAGGAACTAGATGTCAGGACCTTGGTCGAGCTAAGCAAGGCCGAGTCAATGGACCAGCTTGTGAGCGAACTGGTCAAATATTCATTTTATGCGGACATCAAGGATTCGCTGGAGGAGTTGAAACAGACCGGGTCCCTGAGCCCGGTCAGCCTCGCCATGCAGAGGCATCTCCTGAAACATTCCGAGAAGTTCTCGCATATATATCCACTGTCCATCCTGCCCATCATGGACTTCATGCTGAGGAAGAAGCAGGAAGTGGACAACATCAGGATCATCGCAAGATGCAAGGAGAGCAATCTGGGGCCGGACCAGATAAAGAAACTGTTGGTGATGTGATGGACATTGCGGTATTAGGCAACTATGAATTCGTGTTGGGCTTCCGGCTGGGCGGAGTGACGCGGATATATACCGCCAAGCCCAAGGACTACGAGACCAAGGTCCTTGAGCTCATCAACGATGGCACCATTGGGGTATTGGCGATCGATTCTTCCGACCTGGGGCTGATTAGTCCCAACGCCCGTAAGAAGATCCTGGAGAGCATCTCCCCGGTAGTGGTAATGGTAGGAAAGGCCGAGAGCGACCTGAGAGAGAAGGTCAAGCGGGCCATTGGTGTTGATCTGTACAAAACAAATTGAGGGGTTTGAAACCTCTGTAACAACTAGCGAGGTTGGTAGGGTTTTAGAAATTGGAGATGGTATTTGCAAAATAAGTGGGTTAGAAAATTGTCAGTCATCTGAGATGCTTTTATTCCCTA
>CAZXTA010000146.1:0-3971 GCA_964642865.1 uncultured Methanomassiliicoccus sp.
AGGTGGTGGTCATCACCAACCTGCAGCCGGCCAAGCTGCGGGGGATCGAGTCGCGAGGCATGATACTGGCGGCCGAGGCGGGGGACCTGGTCAAGGTCCTGACCCCCTCCGGCCCCGCCGAACCGGGAGAGCGGGTGAACAGCGGGATGTCCCCGGGAAGCAAGGTCCTCAGCTTCCAGGAGTTCCAGGCCTTCGTGCTGCGGGTGGGTACCGTCTCCAGCGATCAGGAGGCGGACCTTGGACACAAGGTCAGGGCGGACACCTCATCCCTGGTCAAGGGGAGGCAGGCGGCCTTCTTCCTGCCCAAAGAAGGCGCGCAGGCCGCTCTACCGCTGTACACCGAGGGCAAGGTGAGCATCGGCGTCGACGGGGAGCTGGAGAACGGGGCGAAGATCAGATGAGGTTCGATCTTCACATCCATTCCGTCCATTCGGGCGATTCCAGTAACCAGGTGGAGGGGCTGCTAGAAGCGTGTGTAAGGAAAGGGCTCTCCGGCGTGGCCATCATGGACCACAACACCCTGGAAGGCTCGCGCTGCGCCATCTCCTTGCGCAGGGAGGGCCTGCTGATAATCCCGGGAATGGAGATATCCTCTGCTGAAGGCCACATACTGGCCTACAACGTGCAGGAGGAGGTCCCCAGGGATCTGGAGGTGGGGGAGACAATCGACCTCATCCGGGCCCAGGGCGGGATCGCGGTGGCCTCACACCCTTACCGCCTATGGTCCGGGCTTGGGGAGAAGAACATCAAGGCCAACGACTTCGACGCCATCGAGGTCCACAATGGTCGGTCCACCCCCAGACACAACGAGCTGGCCAGAAAGCTGGCGATGCAGATGTGTCTGCCATTCACCGCAGGCAGCGACTCCCACGAGACGATAACGGTGGGCACGGCCTATTTCGAGAGCAAGGCGGACTGTCATTCCGTGGAAGATGTGATCAGGGAGATATTATCCGGCACCGGCAGCACCGGCGGCCGCCACCGGCCCAGAACGAACAACCTGGGCTACGGGGTCAAGTGCATCGGGCAATGGCTGGGCAGGGGGTTCAAGAAGATGTGATCAAGGGCCTATTAAAAAACGCACCTTGGCCAGCACTTCGTTCGGATCGGCCTTTTCGTCCACAAGAAGGCCCATAAGGTGCATGTGACCCAAGGCGATGATGAGCAGGCGCTTCTGAGTGAAATCGAGGGACACGTGCTGAAGTTTATCATTCATCTCATAGCCCACCTGTTCGGCGGTGCCGAAGGCCAGGGAGGTAATGGCCGAGTACATGCCACGGTCGGCCATCTTCGGAGGGTTGCCAGAGGTGTAGGTTCCCGCCCTTGAGCATATGTAGGCCGTGGTCACGTGCTCGACAATGGAGACCTTATCCAACAATTCTTCAAAATCCTTATCTTCCATCGCGTCCCACCTTCTCGAAGGAAAGTAGGGACGATGGCAAATAAAAACCTTTACTAAATAAATGTCTGGAAACAAAAGGATTTATTATTGCAGGCATATAATGCCTACGTGCCTCCGATCTCTCTGCGCAACATCATTCCCACATCATCCAAATCGAGGACCGAGGCCGAGAGGGTTGAGCCTGTTCTGGTGGAGTCCCTGGCCTCCCCCCTATCCATCGAGCGCCGGAGGATGGAGTCCAGGATATTGAACATAGCCAAAGAGGATACCGAGGCCATGACGACGGTGCTCCTCCGACATTACGGCACCAAGAACGCCAAGGCCCATGGAAGCATCGAGAACCTTCTGATGGAGATCACCAAGACGCGCGAGGGGCAGGCCGCGGTGCTGGAGAACCTCTCCCACCCCGACCAGGACGTTCGCAAAGGGGTCCGGATACTGGTAGTTAAGGTATGGGGGGAGAAGGCGGGAAGCTTCGCCGTCAATTACGAACAGGCGACGTTCCTCATCAACATAACCAACAGCAAGAACATATTCGTAGACGACATCGTGACCCTGACCGAGCTGTCAAAGGTCACCCTCCTGGAGGGGGAACTGGACCGGGCGTTGGAGGACATCATACTCATCATCGACCTGGTCAAGCACCGCTACCGCTCGGTAGAGGCCATGAAGAACTATTTGGCGGACATGCTCAGGATCACCCCGGAACTGTCCAAGCTGGGCATGATGAGCGGTCATATCGAGGAATCACTGCGCACGGCCATTTGGGCTAACAAGCAACGGAAATTCGATTACACCAAAGGTCTGATCGACGAGCGTTTGAAGGAAGTGGAGCTAATCGACCAGATCCGGACCTTGGGGGTGACCATAAAGGACCTGCTGAAGGAAATCCCCCGCATGCCCCTGGATGAGATGAGCGGCATGGACGTCTGGGCCTTCACCCGGCTCAAGGAGCTGGTGCAAACGTGTTCGTCCCTGAGCGTGACCGACCGGAAGGAAGAGGTCATCGGCCTGGTGAACTCTTTCCTGATCGACGAGTTCCATCCCTACTTGCAGGACCGGGCCCAGGACCGTCTGGTGGCCAAAGACCCCTCGCTACTGTACACCATATACACAGTCGGTTTAGCATGCCTTAAGCTGATCTCGGAGCCAATGCCCAAGGTGGCCGAGGAGCTCTATCTCACCTACTTCCGGGAACTGGAGGAATCTCCCAGCATCACCGAGGTCTCGTGGCCGTCGACCGTGATCTGACCCTGTCACTATAACTCACGTCTGACATCCGTCATCCGATGTCCAGGAATTTTAAAATAAGTAAAATTTATATTGATGTTTTTCGTTATCCTACATAGAGGGATGCACTTATGACCAGTTCATTGGTTAAGAACGCTTTAGCGAACACTAAGTACGAGAACGCCAACGGCAAGACGGAGGCGCCGACCAAGCAGGAGCCAGCCCCCCCGCAGCCCGCACCCGTGTCCAACATCGATGAAGAGCTGGCGAAGATCGCCGCCCAATTGGACGTCTGCATCAAGATCATCGGGTGTGGAGGCGGCGGATGCAACACCATCAACCGCTGCTGGGAAGCCAGTATCAATGGTGCCCAGCTCTGCGCCATAAACACCGACGCCAAGCACCTGCTGACGGTGAAAGCCCCCCGCAAGATACTCATCGGCAAGACCGCCACCCGCGGCCTGGGCGCCGGTGCTAAGCCGGAGACTGGAGAGGCCGCCGCCCGCGAGAACGACGGTGAGATCAGGGACTTCCTGAACGGATCGAACATCATCTTCGTCACCGCTGGCCTAGGAGGCGGGACCGGGACCGGTTCCGCCCACTACGTTGCACGCATCGCCAAGGAGCAGGTGCGGGCCTTGACCATCGGAGTGGTGACCCTGCCCTTCAAGGCCGAGGGGGCCGTGCGCATGGAGAACGCCTTGGACGGCCTCAACAAGATGAGGTTGATCTGCGACACCACCATCGTTATACCCAACGACAAGCTGCTGGAGCTGGTGCCCAAGCTGCCGGTGGACGCCGCCTTCAAGGTGGCGGACGAGGTGCTCATGCAGACGATCAAGGGGCTGACCGAGATCATCACTAAGCCCGGCCTGGTCAACCTGGACTACGCGGACATCATGACGGTCATGAACGAAGGCGGAGTTGCTTTCGTCGGGATC
Source organism: uncultured Methanomassiliicoccus sp. (assembly GCA_964642865.1). Classification (GTDB taxonomy): domain Archaea; phylum Thermoplasmatota; class Thermoplasmata; order Methanomassiliicoccales; family UBA472; genus UBA472. The sequence goes on from CAZXTA010000146.1 coordinate 3,574, forward strand.
GGCGAAGGCAACAACGACGAGGACGACCGGGTGAAGACAGCGGTGCACGAGGCTCTCACCTCCCCCATGCTAGGCGAGATCGAGCTGAAGGAGGCCAAGGGCGCGCTAATCCGCGTCGTCGGCGGTCCGGACATGACCGTGGGCGAAGCCCAGAAGGTGGCCGAGCTGGTCACCAACAGTGTCAGTCCCCGCGCGCGCATCATATGGGGATGCTCCATCGACCCCGAGCTGGAAGGCATAGTCAAGGTCCTGCTGATCGTGACCGGGGCCAAGTCCAAATACATCATCGGCAGCCGTGGCGCACCCGTGGACATGGGACGCAACGGTTACCCGCAGCAACAACAGTACCAGCAGCAATCCTACCAACAACAGCCATACCAGCAGCAGAGGCCCCGGGG
>CAZXTA010000147.1:0-3923 GCA_964642865.1 uncultured Methanomassiliicoccus sp.
CCATGGGGGCGTGCTTTTCTACGACATAGCCGATTCCCATGGCAGCACCCAGGCGGTGTTCGATCCTGAGGCAACCAACCGCGAGGACTTGGAACGGTTAGAGAAAATACTCAATAATATAGGTCGGGAGTACGTCATCACCGTCACTGGCGTCGTGCGCGATCGGGTGGAGGGCACCGCGGACCCGCGAAACCCTACCGGGGAGCTCGAGGTGCTGATCCAAGAAGCCGCGGTGCTCAGCCGCTCCAAGCCCATACCCTTCGAGGTGGCCGAGCAGAAGAACTCCATGCTGCCCGGGGAGGACCTGCGCATGAAGTACCGCTATCTGGACCTACGTCGGAAGGAGATGAGCGCCAACCTCAAGTTCAGGTCCAAGCTCATTTCCAGTGCCCGTCGGTTCTTGGAATCGGAGGGTTTCATGGAGATCGAGACGCCTATGTTGACCCGTAGCAGCTGCGAGGGTGCCAGGGACTTTCTGGTGCCTTCCCGCACCATGCCCGGGCAGTTCTACGCCTTGCCGCAGTCACCCCAGCTCTATAAGCAGATGCTGATGGTGGGCGGGGTGGAGCGCTATTACCAGATCGCCCGTTGCTTTCGCGACGAGGACAGCCGGGCCGACCGCCAGCCGGAATTCACCCAGCTGGACCTGGAGATGTCCTTTGTGAACAGGGACGATATATTGCAATTGATCGAGCGCATGTACGCCCAGGTCTGGAGGGACCTGTTCGGCCAGGAGCTGGAAGTTCCGTTCCCCCGCCTCGACCTGCGTGACGCCTTGGCCATGTACGGCACGGACGCCCCGGACCTGCGCTTCGGCCTGGCCATGAAGGAGGTCACCGACCTGGTACGCGAGGCTCCTTACGAGATATTCCAGAAGGTCCTGGCAAAGGGTGGTATGGTCACCTGCGTCAATCTTAAGGGCTCGCTGCTCAAAGAGCAGGACGCGGACGGTTCGGTGGGACGCAAGCAGGTGGACCGGCTCATCGAGTGGGCCAAGTCCCAGGGCATGGGGGGTCTCACCTGGATGCGCATGGCCCCTGAAGGCCTCATCTCCAACATCGTCAAGTACTTCCCGCCAGAGGTGCGTTCGGCCCTGGCTGAGAGGACCGGGGCGGAGCTGGGCGACCTGCTGCTCTTCCTGGCCGGGCCCCGGGATAGCACCCTCCGGGCCGGCGGCCAGCTGCGTTTGAAGCTGGCAAGGGACCTGAGATTGCTGGAGGGCAAGGGGCACCAGTTCGTCTGGTTGGTCTCCTGTCCCCTTTTCCAGAAGGACCCGGCCACCGGCGGCCTGACCAGTTTCCATCACCCCTTCGTGCGGCCTGTTGGGGACCAGATCGCCGAGGGCGAGGAGGGCGAGAGGGCCGTTGGCAACTCCTACGACCTGGTGCTGGACGGTAGCGAGATAGGCTCCGGTTCCATGAGGAACCACGACGCTGACCTGCAACGTAAGGTCTTTGCCACCCTGGGCATGGACGAGCAGACCGTTCAGCGGGAGTTCGATTTCTTCCTGGAGGCCCTGGACTTCGGGGCCCCGCCCCATGGCGGCATAGGGATGGGGATGGACCGCCTGTGCTCCATGCTCCTGGGCTGTGAGAGCATCCGGGACGTGATCGCTTTCCCCAAGAACAAGAAGTTCCAGTCCCTTGTGGACGGCGCGCCGACGAAAGTGGAGGAGGCGAAGCTCACCGAGCTGCAGCTGCTCTGCCTGGTCGACGAGGATGAGGAGGATTAGACCCTTTTCCCCATTTCCTTATTGACCTCTTCCACCACTTCTTTGGAGGAGTAACGACCCCTGCTCTGCTTCATGACGTGCCCGATCACCTTGTTGACCGCCTTGGGGTTCTTGCGGTAGTCCGCCAGCACCTCCGGATGGGCATCGATGTACTCGGCTATGAGGAAGCTCAGGTCCGCAGTGCTCTCCCCGGCATCCTCCTGCTGTACGCCAGAAAGGGCCAGTATGCGCCGCTTGGCCTCGTTGTCGGTCATGCTCCCCTCCGCGTCGGCCTTCACGATGGAGGTCAGTTCGGACAAAAGGTCGGGACGGCCCTGCAGGGCGGCCCAGTTGCTGGATATCGTCCCCAGGGTCCAAGTGACGGCTTTTTCAGGTGGGACGCTGCGGCACAGTTCCTCGAACAGGTCGGTGAGCGAGGATGAGGTCAGCACCAGCTGCTTGGCCGTGGCCATATTGATGCCACAGGAGTCGACCAAACGTCTGGCCCGAACCAGCGGCGTTTCCTTCAGTTCCAGCGAGCGGGCCATGTTTCCGACCAGGAACTCGCCCAGGTCCGGTTCACCGATATAACCGTAATCCTCCTCGGTCTCCTTTTCCCTGGCAGGCATGGTCACCTTGCGCTCCTCGTCGAAGCGCCTGGTCTCCCGTACCACCTTTTTCCCCGCGGCCAGCAGTTTGGATTGCCGGGTGACTTCGAACTTCAGGGCGCGCTCCACGTTCCTCAGGCCCTGCACGTTCTTGATCTCAACCCGTTCCTCCCCCACCGAGATGTTGGCGTCGACTCGCACCGTTTGCTCGTTCTGGGCCTCCAGCCCGCACAACGAGCGAAGTTCTATTACCATCTGATCAATGAACTCCCGGGCCTCCGCCGGGGACTCCAGGTCAGGGGCTGTGACGATCTCTACCAGCGGTATCCCGCTGCGGTTGTAGTCCACGAAGGATATCTCCTCCCCGGGCCGCCCGACCCTTTTTATGCGTCCGGGATCCTCCTCCAGGTGCACCCTCCAGATGCCTATCCTGTGTCCGTTGAGGTCGAAATGGCCGTCGGTGCCCAGGGGGGACTCGTACTGGGTGATCTGGAAGTTCTTGACCAGGTCCGGGTAGAAGTAGGTCTTGCGGGAGAACCATACCTTCTCTTCTATTCTGCAGTCCAGGAAGCGAGCGATGCTCAACCCCGCCTCCAGGGCCTTGCGGTTCAGGGAGGGGCGGGATCCAGGATATCCCAGGCACACCGGGCAGATGTTGTGGTTGGGCTCCGCCGCACTGGTGGGACAGGAACAGAACAGCTTAGACCGTGTCGGTAGCTGGAAGTGCATCTCCAGACCGACCTTCATGGGCCCACCTCTGGGAAACGGTAATTGAATACGCCCTCCCATTCCGAGGCCAGTTCCAGCAGGTCCATCTCTTGCCAGTGGTCGGTCACCAGCTGCATGCCCATCGGTAATCCGTTAATGTAGGCGCAGGGCAAGGAGAGGTGGGGCATGCCAGTCAGGTTCGGTGGTATGGTCAGGAGGTCCGCCCGGTACATCTCCAGCGGTGTCATTCGTCCGATGTCCTCGAAGCGCGGCGGGAGAAAGGGCATGGTGGGGGTCAGGACCGCCTGATGCTCCAGGAACACTCCACGATACTCCTCGATGAGCATCTGCCTGACCGCCAGCGATTTGAGGTAGTAGCGGCTGCGGAAGCCCATCATACGACAGAAGGTGCCCAGCAAGATGCGCCGCTTGGCCTCATCGCCGAAGGCCTGCGAGCGCACCCCGCTGAAGAAGTCGTTGAAGTGCTGGTTGAGGTCCTCCTCCCGGCGGCCGAAGCGCATCCCGCAGTAGCGGGCCAGGTTGGTGGAGGCCTCCGATGTTGCCAGTATGTAGTAGGCTGGCATGGCATAGCGCAGGGAGGGCATGGAGACCTCCTTGATCTCGACGCCCATGCCCTTGAGCCGGTCCACTGCCTCCTGGAATCCTTTGTACACAACCGGGTCCAGGCCGGCCATCGCCTCCACCGGGACGGCCAGGGAGCTGGGCATCTTTCCTCTATCGGGGAGCAGGGGCTGGGCACAGGATGTGGGGTCCTTGGGGTCGGGGCCGGCGATGGTGGGGAAGTGCTCCCTGATCAGGGAAGAGGAGCGGGCCAGCAGCCCTACCTTATCAAGGGAGTTGCCATAGTCGATGAGACCGTGACGGGATACCCGGCC
>CAZXTA010000148.1:0-3917 GCA_964642865.1 uncultured Methanomassiliicoccus sp.
TGCCTTCAGAGCACCCTTGGTACTGATGTCCACGCAGGTGGCGTAGTCCGGCTTCTCCGTTCCGGCCAGGATGCCCGGCCTCTCCTTGAACTGCCGGCGCACCTCGGAGATCATGTCCCCGGCGGCCTTGCCCACGGCGCGTATGGCCAGAGAGGTGAACAGATAGACCAGCATAGCACCGATCATGGCGGCGATGAACACCGCGGGCTGCATCAGGTCCACGTGGAAGCTGCTATAGAAGGTCAGGAGGTCGATACCTCTGATCTCCGCAACCTTTTCGAAGAAGGCCCCGAACAACAGGTATGCAGCGAGTGCCGCAGCACCCATGGCATATCCCTTGGTCAGTGCCTTGGTGGTGTTGCCAATGGCGTCCAGGTGGTCGGTCCTTACCCTCACATCCTCAGACTGATGGGACATCTCTACGATACCGCCGGCATTGTCGGTGATGGGTCCGAAAGTGTCCTCGGCCAGCACGAAAGCGCACGTGGCTAACATACCCATGGTGGCGACAGCGGTGCCGAATAGCCCATATATGAACTCGTATCCAGAGGGCGCTGCCAAGGTCCCCAGCTCGAAAGAGCAAATGAGGGCTACGGCGATGGCGACCACGGACGCGGCAGTGGTCTCCATGCCTATGGAAATGCCAGTGATGATATTGGTAGCGGCTCCGGTCTCGGAGGCCTTGGCGATCTCCTTGACCGGGCGATATTCACCGGAGGTGTAGTACTGGGTGATGTAGACGATCACAATGCTGAGGGCGATGCCGATCAGGCCACAGTAGAAGAAGATGATCTCTCCATCCAGAAGCTGGTCCACGGAGACGTAGAACAGTACGGCTGCTATGATGCTGGTGATGTAATAACCGCGGTTGAGGGCCTTCATAGGATCCTCGTCCTCGTTGCGGAGCCTTACGGACATGATACCTACCAGACCTGCCAGCAGACCGAAGCCACGAACGACCAGCGGGAACATGAACCAGCCAGTGTTGCCAGTGAGGCCGAAAATGGCCAATCCAAGGATCATCGCCCCGATGTTCTCGGCGGCAGTGCTCTCGAAGAGGTCCGCGCCACGGCCGGCACAGTCACCCACATTGTCGCCGACCAGGTCGGCGATGACGGCGGGGTTGCGGGGGTCGTCCTCGGGAATGCCCGCCTCGACCTTGCCTACCAGGTCAGCGCCCACATCGGCGGCCTTGGTATAGATACCACCGCCCAACTGGGCGAACAGCGCAGCGAAGGAAGCGCCGAAGGCGTATCCAACACCGAGGAACAGAGCTTGACGGAAGCCTTCATCGGTACCAGCGGCATCGACCAGGAATCCCTGGTACAGAAAAAAGATGCCAGCTACGCCCAACAGGCTCAAGGCCACCACGGCGATGCCGGACACGGCACCGCCGCGGAAGGAGGTCAACAGCGCCTCGTTCATGGAGCGCCGGGCGGCGCTCGCGGTCCTGATGTTCGAGTTCACGGACACATACATTCCGATATATCCCGACAGGGCAGAGAAGAAAGCGCCCAGCAGGAACGCCATACCGGTCAACCAGTTGATCCCGATGGATATCAGGACGCCGAGGATGACGCTGATGATGGCGATCGTCTTGTACTGTCGAGCCAAGTAAGCCATGGCACCTTCACGGATAGCGTCACTGATGGCCTTCATCTCAGGAGTTCCTGTGTCCTTCTTGAGAATAGACCACGTGAGATACCCAGCGAAGAGCAGACCTATTAGCCCTGCAATCGGTATCGTTAGGTACAGAGGATCATCTAACATTACTAAACCTCTTTCGATTCCAGCCTAGATACTGCTACCCATATAAATCGTTTAGGTTAAATAACATCACGAAAAACGTAGTCTGGCTTCAATATCTTCTCGAAATGTTTGACGATGGAAATCGTGGGACGGACCTTCTTATTCATCGAGGACCTCAGAACCGCGCCTTGAGGATGACGATGCCCTCCTTGCGCGATATGTCGATGGAATGCTTCCCGGTCTGGTGGTTCGTCCCCCTCATCTTCAGCACCTCCAGGTACTTGCGGCGTGCCCCCATCTCCTCGGCCATCTGTAATAGCACTATACCGTCCACGGCATAGGATATCTCCGACGGGTAGAGCTCCCCTGGACGCACTTCCCCTGTGACCACCGTGGTGGCGTTCCAGTTCTTGAGCCGGTTGGTCAGGTCGAAAAGGAAATGTCGGTAATCGTCCTTCAACATCTCCCCTACCACGGTTATAGGGTCGATGACGATGCGCTGCGGTACCACCTCGGCGATACGTCTCTCGATGGCATCCAGCAACTTCTCGGAATCACCGCTGCGCAAATGTTCGCCCAGGTCCTCGTACACTATCTCGTTGTCGAAGTATTCCTGGTGCATGAATTCGAACTGGGAGGAGAAGCGTAGCATCCACTGGGTAGGTTCGCTGAGGGTGGTGAAGTAAAGTCCCTGCTCCCCCCTGGTCGCACCCTCACAGAGAAATCGCAGGGCGAAGGTGGTCTTACCCGTACCGGCGGTACCGGAGACCAATATCACCGCGGGGAAGGGGAACCCATTCTCGATCAACTCGTCCAGGCCTGGTATGCCGGTCGGTATGCGGACCAGTCCGATGGGTTCATGCTTGCCATTTTCCATCAATATGTCCCTCCATCATTGTTTGAGGTTCGATTATCTTCATATGGAGCCTCTCCGGCGGCCGCGTTCCGACCCCCGGGGCCAATCTCAATTCGGTCCCACCCAAGGATGTGATCATCTGGAACAAAATTGGGTTCCGCTCCCGGTCCAAAACGAATGGCACAGTGACATTCTCTCCCAGGGAGGTCAGGAATTCCATTAGGAAGGAACGTACGACCTGCTGGCTATTGTAATTGAGCAGGGTGGCCAGGTTGTCGATGACCGCGAAGCGACATTTCGCCAGGTCGAAGCTGTGGTCTTTACAACCAGAGGACCATTCCTTCAGCGCCTCCGGCAAGGTGTCGATGTTCTGTGGTCCCCGGAAGAAGCCGACCTTGGCCGTGATCTGCTTACTATCGGTGGCAAAACGGGCCATCGCATCGATGAAGGTCAGTTTGCGATGATCGATCTGGTGCATACATAGTAGATGCAACATATACTGGTGAGGGCGGTCCACGGAGATGAAGAGCCCGGGACGGTCTTCTCCTACAAGGGCCTTGAGGAGGACCAGCTCCATTCTCACGAACTGTGTGGTTTTTACATCCATTATCATCGGGCCTGGACGGGGTGGATCTCCAAGTTCTACCCTGAGATGTTCGAAGAGCAGAAGGTCCTTCTGGTTCACACCTAGCCAATTCGACTCCTTGATATATAAGAGATTTCACAACCGCACGAGAAATGAAGTTCATTACGATGGACCAGTGCTTCCGGCGCCGGGATCCCCTTGAGCTTTTTATACCATCTAGGGCCATGAGGTAAGGATTGCTTTGAACGGCGGTGACGCCCTCGGTCTGCTCTTGGTCTACTCCTACGTGGGCATAATGGTTGTGATTACCACAAAATGGACATTCCTCCGGGAGAGGTCCATACACCGCAAATTCATCCACGTGATGATCGGCAACATCGCCCTGTTCTGGTGGGTGTTCGACACCAATTACGTCATGTCCCTGCTGGCCGCAGCTCCTTTCATCCCCCTGCTCCTCCTTTTTTCCCGGTATGGCGAATTGAGCAAGGGAGGGGAGAATGGATTGGCCAAAGGGGTGAAGGGATCAGTGCTGTACACCGCCTCCCACGAAGGACACAGGCTAGGCCTGGTCTACTACGCCATATCCTGGGCCATCCTGGCCTTCCTGGCCTTCGGGGACCTGGTGGTGGCCTCGGTAGGCATCGTCTGTATGGCATACGGTGACGGCATGGGCGGGCTCATCGGCAAGACCTTCGGCAAACGGAAGATAAGGGGGAGCAAGACCCA
>CAZXTA010000149.1:0-3836 GCA_964642865.1 uncultured Methanomassiliicoccus sp.
GTCACCGCCGATGAGCATCCGGGCCAGGTGTGGGACGATGAGGCCGACGAAGCCGATGACGCCGGTAAAGGCGACGCACACCGATGCCAGGGCCGATACGAGCAGGAACATTGTTGTCTTGAAGCGCTTGACGTTCATGCCCAATTGCTTGGCCTGCTCGTCCCCCAGCAGAATGACGTTGAACTCCTTGGCGTAGAGTAGCATGACCACGGTGAGGGACAGCACCACGAAGAGCACTATAAGGGAGGACTCCCAGGTCATGTACGCGAAGGAGCCGAAGAGCCAGAACAGCACCCCGTGCAGCTGGTCGGCGTTGAAGTACATGAGCAGGGTGGTGCCGGAGGAGAGGGCGATCCCGATGATCACCCCTCCCAGCACGTAGCTTATCGGACGCCCTCCGGCGCTCTCTGCCAGCAGCATGGTGACCATGAAGGCCCCACTGGCGCCGATGAAGGCCATGACGGGCAGCGCGTAGTTGGATACTTCCAGTATGGTCACCCCGGCCAGCACGGCCAGGGTCGCTCCGAGCGCCGCCCCGGAGGAGACCCCGGTGATGTATGGGTCGACCAAGGGGTTACGGATCAGTGCCTGCATGACCGCCCCGGCCACCGAGAGGCCTACGCCCACGGCGATGACCGCCACCGCCCGGGGCATCCTCAGATTGAAGATGACTAGCTCGTAAATGTTATGGTGCTGGCCGCCATTGAGGATCAGGTTCCAGGTGGATTCCATGGCCTCCTGGAACGATATCTTCATGGTGCCGGTGGAAAGGGAAAGGATGAAGAGGAGTATCAGGCTGACCGTCCCTAGAACGAGTATTATGGCCAGTTTGTACTTTGCCCGGTCAGCCCTGGTATCATCCATCCCCTTACCTCACCACCTCATTACATATCCTCTGTCAATGACCCTTGGCACCGGTCCGATACCGAACATCTCGGTTAATGCAGGGCCTCTAATAAATTAGCGCCCTGGATTACCTTGAAGGAGGAAATATTGGTTATTACTTTCGCCTTGTCAGCACCCCCTCCGAGAATATTGAACATGTTAAGGAAGATTCGGCTGGAGCTTCGAACGGAGCGCTCTCGGATACCCAGTCCACGTAGTCATTGGCTATCACGTGCGGCATGGTCACGTTGAACGACCCTCCGTGCAGTATCTTGGCCATCAGCTCCACGCCGTCGATCATTCTCGGGCCTGGGCGGCAGAACACGTTGTCCGCCTGTCCGGTGAATATGTACACCCGATCGTTCTTGACTGCGGAGAGCTCGGACCACACCGTGTCGTTCTGCAAGCTCTGGATGATGTCCTCGCCTGGAGTGGCCAGATACATCATGGAGACCAGCAGGAAGTCGGGGTCGCGCTCCAACAGTGACTCCACGCTGACCTGCGGCCAGCCGGTCATGTCCGAGTAGACGTTCTCACCCTGTGCATTACCTATCACGTCCTGGGTGAACGTGCCGTTACCGCTGAGATAGATAGGTTCCAACCAGACGGCGAAGGCCAGGGTGGGCTCTGCCTCCTCCGTACCTATCATTTCCTGAATGTCTACCAACCTATCCTTCATCGAATCGATGAGCTGCTCGGCCTCTTTCTTCATCCAGCATATCTCACCTATCATGGCGATATTGGAGAAGACCTCTTCGAAGTCCTTACCTTTGTCTAGAACGATGACATTCTGCTCAAGGTTCTCCAGCTGAGGTACCATGTCCATCTGCGCCTGTACGCCCATATCGATCAGGATCAGATCACCGTCGGCACCTGTGACCGCCTCAACGCTGGGGGTGTAGTATCCGCCTACCGAGGTCAGAGAACCGTTCCCTTTTCGGACGTTCACGTCCTCAGGCCAGTCGCAGTAATCGGTAACGGCCACCAGACAATCCCCTATGCCAAGGGCGTAGACTATCTCAGTTAGCGAGGGGGAGCAGGAGACGATGCGCACGGGCGCCTCGGCGGTGGTTACGTTACGCCCTGCGGCGTCTATCAGGGTCACCGGGCCGGCGGTCTCGCCGCCGTAATCGCTCAGCACTAGAAGGGCACCGGCACTGACGATTATCAGTGCCAGGAAAATTGCTATGATCATTTTTCGATCCATTCGAATCCTCTCGTCAGTGATTGATTGGATGTATTATCCAACTTTAATTGGATATATCATCCAAGTATTTATTCGTTAGCGGTTCTTCTCGGAAGATAAGGTTGCGTTCGCCTTCTACGGTGACGCTTCCCACGTGTCAGGTACCAATAGGAATTGCTAGCTGCCAAGACCGTTCGGGATGGTGGTAGGGATCAAATAACCTTAGCGATGTCCCCGATCCGGGCCAGGTCCAGTTCCTTTTGCCACCTCTCCAGCAGTCCGTCCAGGTCGAGCATCCACTGCTGGCGGACGTCACCTTCTCCCCTGGCGCGGTCAGATCCCCTTCCAAGGTCCAGACTGTCCTCCTGGGGGGCCGAGAATCGCACGTATGACAGGACGCCCAGGCAGGGCACGCCCATGCGCCCTTCCAGTTCTCGAACGCCTTCTTTGAGTATCGAGGCGTCACCGCGGAAGCGGTTGATGACGAACCCTTTCAGCAGCTCCCGCTCCTCCTCGTCCAGTAGAAGGTACGTTCCGTATATCCCGGCGAACACCCCGCCCTTCTCGATGTCCCCCACCAATATCACCGGGGAGCGGGTGGCCTTGGCCAGCCACATGTTGGAGACATCCTTCTCCTTGAGGTTCATCTCCACCGGGGAGCCCATGCCCTCCAGCACGATGAGCTCGCGGCCCAGGGCGTTCTCTTCGAAGGAGAGGAGCACCTGCCTCCTCAGCTCCTCGATGATATCGGGGGTGCTCTCACCCCGTCCGAGGTCTCTCCAGGGGCGGCCGCGCAATACGATCTGACATTGACCGTTGCCCTTGGGCTTGATCAGGATGGGGTTCATGTCCGATGACGGCTCCAGGCCACTGGCCCAGGCCTGGTAGGCCTGGGAGATGGCCATCTCCTTCCCGTCCACGGTCACGAAGGAGTTCAGGGAGACGTTCTGGGCCTTGAACGGTGCTACATCTATTCCTTTTTTGGAGAAGTGGCGGCAAAGCGCCGCGGTCAGGGTGGTCTTGCCCGCGCCGGAGGTCACGCCCTGCACCATGAGCCTACGCGCCGTCCTCCTCACCTCCCAGCAGGGTGTCCAGGTCCAGGTGCCTCTCGACCTCCGCGGCCAGCCTTTCCAGGGAGGCCTCCACGGCCGCGTCATGTTCCATGTCCCGCGTCTCCGTTGTAATGGTCATCTCGGTCAAGGAAAGGAAGAAGCGCCGGAAGGCGGGCAGGTCGAAGGCGCCGTGCAGATAGGTGCCCAGGACCTTGCGCCCCTGGTCGTACAGCCCCTCTTCCCTGCCGTCCGGGGTCATGATGAACAGGGGGCGTCCAGTACCTCGTTCGGTGCGTCCCATGTGAATCTCGTACCCGCGCACCGTTCCACCTCCTTCCACCAGCTCCCCGCTGACCTGCACCGTGCGCTTGTCGTATGAATCGAAGTGGGTGACCGCGTCCAGCAATCCCAGCCCCTCCACCTCGGAATATGAGCTGCCCTCCAAACCGTGGACGTCCACTATGGTCCGGCCGAGCATCTGGTAACCGCCGCAGATGCCCAGTACGGGAACCTCCCCGGCCCGCTCAAGTATGGCCTGGGCCATTCCCGAATCCTTCAACCAAAGCAGGTCCTGCACAGAGTTCTTGGTCCCGGGGACGATGATGGCGCTGACCCCCTCCAGCTCGGAGGGGTGGTGCACGTAGATCACCCGCACACCGGTCTCCAGCCCCAGGGCGTCGAAGTCGGTGAAGTTGGAGATCATGGGCAGGCGG
>CAZXTA010000150.1:0-3835 GCA_964642865.1 uncultured Methanomassiliicoccus sp.
GTCGGACAAATCCCGACGCCCGCACTCTTTATTATATCCAGTAATATCATTTTTTTCGATCAGGGAACATCGACCTTCCCGACACTGGCCGTCCCTCGTGGATTCGGTGAGCCCCCACACTTTCTGTGCGTCCGAGATAGCATATTCGGTCGTCTTCCGGCATTAATATTTCTCCCTTGCTTTGGTGTTCGTGGCCGTCCATCCGTTTTACTGGCCGAGCATGCCGTGTCTGACTCGCTTCTAAAAGGTCCAATGTCGAAGAGCTTCGAATGCTATTAATTAGTGCGGCGGGAATGAATAATATGCTGGTGGTCTTTTTTGATCCCAGCGATCGGACTTTGGGGGGAGTTGCGTGGGAGAAGAAACGACTCAGCATACGCGGTTCCTGTCCCCGGTTGAGGGGGTGAAGATAGCACGGGCGATGACGGGAGCCTTATCGGAAGATCTGACATCGCAGACGAACGCGAACACTGCCGAGCATATCTTAAAGGCCATCAGGGACGACGTGGCGAAGTACGGGAATGAAAATGAGAGAGACAGTACGTCTCGGGATCCATATCCGCCTTGGAGGCGACATTGCGGACTCTCGAAATAGCTTACAAATTCATGCGCGAGAACTTCGAGGAGAACGATAGCCTCAGGACGGTCGTCAACGACAGGATCGCTGAGACTGTGAAATTCGGGACCGAGGCCAAGGACACGATCAAAGCCCTTCCAGGGATCCTGATCGGTTCGGCGACGGGGGTGAGATATTCGGGAACCTCCACTTGCAGCTCAACGATCTGATGATCACCTTGATCGGGTTGGCCTCCGCCGGTGCGGGATATCTGGTGAACGTCGGGGCAGTGAGGTGGTCTATGACAAGGAAGGAAAAGCTCCTCATCAGGCAGGACTACGAGCACCAGATGTACTATTTACAGTACACGAAAAGGGTGCGCCTGACCTTGAAGAACCTTCTTGATGACATGGACCGAACGCATCGCAGCGTTTTCGGCGCGCCTTATCCGGATGACCGGAATCTAAACGACATAGTCGATTGGACACTAGCCGGGGTCGATCCCACGTTCTGCGCGAGATTGCACAGTCACATCACACAGAAAAAGGTGACGCCTGACCGCTGGGTGATATGCGAGACCGGGAACCCGCTAGCCCTGAAAACGTGCGAAGAATGGAAAAAAGTGTGCTAAGTAGCATGACATGACCTTAGTCCACGCCCCGGCCAGGGCGCTTGAGGAAGGGGGCTGTCACTTTGTCATTCGGGGTCCGGCCGTCATACTGTACTTCGGTATGAGCGATAGGCTTGGCCTCAAACCTGGTCAGGATGTTGGGTGAGCAATGCTCATGACCGCTCGTCTGAACGTTCGTCCATTCCCTTCTTCTGGAAATGAAGTTATTAAATAATATTAGTGATGATAACTATTATCAATTATCAATTTGTTTTATATTATGGTCCCAATGCAGCGGTGACATCTGGTCGAGAGGAGAGACAAAGGGAGGGGGGAGGAACATGATCGATAGGGAAGGAACCTATGAAAGTGATGAAAGATCATCAAAAAGACCTCACTGGCTCTTCGGGATTACGGCAGAAGGATCGATCATCTCTGAAGGAAGTTACCTGCACAGTAGGATCGGTGAGAATGAATGACCCATAGAAGGCCGGATTATCCTTTTTCAGCGATCGTCGGGCAGGAGGAGATGAAGGAGGCCCTGATCCTGAACACCATTGACACTTCGATAGGAGGTGTTCTCATCAGGGGGGAGAAGGGAACCGCCAAGTCGACGGCCGTAAGGGGATTGGCAGAGGTGCTGCCACTGCGAAAGACCGTGGTGGGGTGCCGCTTCCATTGCGATTGGACGCATCAGGACAACCTATGTCCCGATTGCCAGACCAGGATAGCACATGGGGAGCAGCTTCAATTTGAGTTCATCCCCATGAAGGTGGTGGAGCTACCCCTGAGCGCCACGGAGGACCGTGTGGCCGGAACTCTTGACATCGAACATGCCATCACCACCGGGAAGAAGAAGTTCGAACCTGGCATATTGGCAGCGGCCAATGGGAATCTGCTCTACGTCGACGAGGTCAATCTATTGGACGACCATCTGGTCGACCTGCTGTTGGACTCGGCCGCATTGGGCGTGAACTATGTGGAGAGGGAAGGGATATCGTTCGTACATCCAGCCAGGTTCGCCCTGGTAGGAACGATGAACCCGGAGGAGGGCGATCTGAGGCCACAACTGTTGGACCGTTTCGGTCTGGCGGTGGATGTGAAGGGGGAGATGGACCCGGAGCGCAGGGTTCAGGTCATCAAGAATCGGATGGCCTATGAATTGGACCCCGATGCCTTTCGTATGTCCTTCAGTGAGCAGCAGGAGGGGATCAGCCAGAGGATATCGAAGGCCCAGAAGATCGTGCATAGCATCAAGGTCAGCAATGAGGTCCTTTCGGTGGCGGTGGACCTCTCCCTACATCTCAAGGTCGACGGTCACCGGGCCGATATCACCCTTATCAAGGCGGCCAAGGCATGGGCGGCATATGACGGTCGGGAAGAGGTACGAGCGGAGGACATCATTCGCGTGGCCAAGCTAGTACTTCCCCACAGGATGAGACGACTGCCCTTTGAGGAGGCGAGATTGGACATCGCGGAGCTGGAGGCATGGCTGAAGAATCATCTAGCTCAGTAGCACCCTACCCGTTCTGCGCGGTGGTCGGACAGGATCATGTCAAACAGGCATTGCTCTGCGCCATGATCGATGACAGTATCACGAGCGTGCTCATCATCGGAAGGGCCGGTATGGCCAAGTCGACCATCGTCCGGTCGTTGTCCGACCTCGCTGCACATCGAAAATTGATCACCGTCCCATTGAACGTGACGGAAGAACGCATGATCGGTGGGATGGACCTGGAGGTGGCCATCACAGAGGGTCGGAGGGTTCGAGACGCGGGACTGATGGAGATGTCCAATGGCAACATCCTGTTCCTGGACCAGCTCAATCTGTTTGACGAGGAACTTGTACTGATGGCCCTAACCGCTGCCGAGAACGGCAATTTCACCATGGCCAGGGATGGACTCTTCTCCCGTATCGACAGCAGATTCCTTCTGATCGGGGCCATGGACCCGAGGGAGGGCGGTCTGTCCTCCCACATACTCGATCGTTTCGATCTATGTGTGACCATGGATGCCATCGATGATCTTGAGAGACGCCGCGATATCGTGGGTAGAAGAATGGAATACGAGGTCGATGGCCACGCATTTTACGAATCCTACGCGGAAAGGACCGCCGTCCTGGACAGGACCATCAGTGAGGCCAAGGACCGGTTGCCCTATGTGATGTGCTCCGATGGACATCTGAAGACCATTGCCAGATTGTGCATGGACCTCGGAGTCGAGGGGCACCGGGGGGACATCGCCATGATGAAGGCATCCCGCTGCCTCGCCGCACTGGACGGTAGGGACAATGTCAACGCCGACGATCTCAAGGTCGCTGCCCAGATCTGCATCCAGCACAGAAGACGGGAGGACCCCGGGGAACAAGGCGCACAACCAGAGCGGGCACCTGAGGACGATCGCGACCGTCCATCTGAGCCCCGGGACGAAGGACCCACGTCCAATGATGAGGTGCCGGGTGAAGCAGGTCCAGGGGCGATCGCCGACGGGTCGGACGATGCACGGGGGGAGCGGCCGCCCCAGAACGAAGAGCGGGTCTACGACGTGGGTGAACCGTTCAGGATCATCCAGTTCCTGAGGGAGAACGGGCCGATAAAGGGTATCAAGAGGAAAGGTGGGAGACGAGGGACCGCCCTGTCCAGCGATCGATCCGGACGATATACCTCGTT
>CAZXTA010000151.1:0-3763 GCA_964642865.1 uncultured Methanomassiliicoccus sp.
TAGGATCGGAGAATTCCGAAACAATTATCAAAGAATAAAATAAAACTTCATGAACTGTCAACGCCGAACGAAAGTTCACCAAAATTGCCATTTGAATATTGACCGGAATTATTTATAATCCTCTCCCATTTTTCGAGGCGGTATCGTCGTCAAACCAGCTTTCCTGCGATATTGCAGGCGGTAGCTCTCCCCTCGGATGTTCATCGTGATACTATGATGCAATATTCGGTCCAGAACAGCGCTGGCAATGACGTTGTCACCTAGAACTTCGCCCCATTCCCCGTACGACTTGTTCGATGTGTATATCGTGCTGCCCTTCTCGTACCGTCTCGATACGAGCTGGAAGAAAAGGTTCGCCGCCTCCCGGTCCATCGGCAGGTAGCCGATCTCGTCCACGATGAGAAGCTTCGGGCGGCATAGGTTCTTCAGGGCACGCTCCAGCGTGCCCCTCTGCGCCGCCGCCTTGAGCTTCGAGATCATGCTGGCCGAATTGAGGTAATATGCGCTGTAACCGGCCTTTATCGCCTCGATGCCAAGCCCGATCGCAATGTGAGTCTTCCCGACGCCAGGAGGCCCGAGCAGTATCACGTTATCGCCGTTGGCCATGAACCTCATCGTCCTCAGATCGTCCAGCACCTTCCTGTCTATCGAGGGCTGGAAGCCCAGGTCGAAATCGTCCAGGAACTTCCTCGCAGGGAAGTTCGCCAGTTTCGTCCTCGTCTCGATCGACGAGGACCTGCGATGATTCACCTCCTCCGCGAGCAATCGGTCCAGCGTTTCCAGGAACGATTTGTTCTCTTTGACCGAATGCTCGACCGCCATATCGAGTATCGATTCCGCGGTCGACATCTTCAGCCAGCTCAGATTTTCATGCACTCTTTCGTATATCTCGTTCGTCGTCATTCGTCGCCTCCAGCAAAACGATCGTAGTAGGCAGGGTCGCGTACCTGAACCTCAGGTAACTGGACGCGGACGGGGTCGAACACGACCCCCATCCGCTTCCTGTGCCTTTCCAGGTTCTCGTCCCTCTTCAGCTTGTACAAGCCCTCGAAATGTTCCTTGATCCGCACGGTGCGTTGACCAGGCACCGTCTCGTGCCTGGCGACGACCTTCCCGTCGACCATGACCTCGAACCTCTCGTCACGTATATGCAGCTGGCATTCCCTGCCAGCGAACCTCCAAGGGACAGAGTACTTGCTCCCCTTGTAAGAAACGAAACAGTCCCTCGATACCTTTCGGAACTCGACCAGGGTGACGAGGTAGGGTCTGGCAGGGTCGGTCGATCTCAGACCCTCCTCCCTCAAACGTTCCCTCGGCACCTCGTGCGTCGTGCCGTGCACCCGGTCGTTCGCCTTATCCAGCCAGACCATGAGCTGCGAGTTGAGGTCGTTGACCGATGTGAACGCCCGACCGATGAAGAAGTCCTTCTGAAGGTACTGGATGAATCTTTCCACCTTCCCCTTCGTCCTCGCCCCCGCTATGCCGGGACGGCATAGTCGGGGAGTGATATCGAAATGCCTGGCGAAGTCGTTGAACAGGGGGTTGAAGGTCGACTCGGAGGAGAGGATCGCCCTCTTCAGAACAACGTTCTTCGTGTTGTCGTAGAGGATCGACCGGGGGCATCCGCCGAAGAACTCGAACCCTCTTAGATGACACTGGACGAACGTTTCGGTGCGGACGTTGTTGGTGAACTCGGCGTGAGCGTAGCGGGAGTAGCCCAGCACCATCGTGAAGCAGTATAGATGAACGACCTCTCCGTCGATCTCATGCCTGCCGAGGTCGATCCAGTCGACCTGTGCCTGCTCGCCGGGCTTCGTCTCGAAGCGTATCTCCGCCTGAACGGAACGGTCCTGTTTTATCGGCAGGACGAAGTCCTTGACGACCGTGTGACCGCCCGAGTAACCCATCGCACGGATCTCTTCGAGCATCCGCTTGGCGGACACATCACATTCGGCCAGTCTGGCTCGGATGTAGTCCTCGAAAGGAGCGATGATGCTCGCCTTCGATCCTCGGGAATATTTCGGCGGCCTCTCCGCCTGGACGTACTTCCTGACGGTGTTCCTGGTCAGGCCGTACTCTTCAGCCAGTCGGGAGATCGACTCTCCCCGCTTATGCCGTTCCCGCATCTCCGCCCATTCCATCTCTGTCCGCAACCCCTTGCCCCCGACCAGAATTGGACGGGAGGTGGTTAATTTTCAAGCGGCAGATCTGGTGAATTTTCATCCGGCACTAACAACGCCCAGACATCCCATCCCCGGGGCCAGGTTTGTCCCGCTAGAATCTTGTCTGACCCCAAGGGACTGAACAGTGTCGAGACTAATTAATTTTATCAGGAATCGTTCATTAAAAATGTATATTTTCTACAGAGCAGTCCTAGCAGAGCGGTTTATCAGCTCTGCGACTGATGAAAAACACATTAAAAACCGAATCTGTGTTATTTTTCTACAATGATTATCATGTTTCTACCTGGTGAATTTTTACTTTTTATATTAAATTCAGAAATCACAATTAAATAAATTAATGGCTTTACTATTTTTTCATAAATCCATAAAAGGGCTCTCAATTTAAATGGAGTCCTCTCATTTTCGAATTGATATTGATACACATTATGCCCAAAATCTTTACTAGTAAATGCATGCTCTCGAGCTTTAGTAACTAAAAAATCATCAATGAGACCAGTAACATAATGCATTCTCCATAAGAAGTCAAGAATCTTAAACCCTTTATCTTCCAATAGTCCCAGGATTTCATTTTTACTATAATGCCTTATATGACCATGATGGATTATTGGATTGAGAATTTCAATTTCATTATTAGGTGTTGTTAAGACCATACTTCCACCATTTTTTAGAACCCTATAACATTCAGATACTAGTTTGTCATCGTCTGTGACATGCTCTATTACCTCTATCATACATATAGAATCAATCGACCCATCAGAAAATGGAAGATTATTTCCATCATATACCACTACGCCGAGAAAACATTTAGTTCGAACATTGTGAATTGTTGATCTCGCGTTTTCAGTATTGATTTCGATACCTATAACTCTCCTCTTTTCGGCAATAATACTTGTCCAGTCGCCTAGTCCACATCCTATGTCTAAAAAGACGGCATTGTCCTTAGAACTTCCAACAATTTTTCTTAACACATATTCAACCTGCATTTTCTGTGGTGGAATCAATAATATCACTTAGTGCAATTAAATTAATTTATTATCCGAATAATCGTTATTATTACAAAATACCATTGGAGTCTTTTTTTAAAAGCTCATGACATTTACATAAATATCACTCAGGTCAACAACAATAATATTATTAACCGATATAAGGTGTTATAATTTTGATAGGCCGCCTCTGAAACAAAATATTTATTCAGTACTGAATACACCACTCATGAAAGGGATCGTGTTGGCCGGGGGCAGCGGCACGAGGCTGTACCCCATGACCTCGGCCATCAATAAGCACCTGCTGCCCATCTACGACAAGCCCATGATCTACTACCCCTTGTCCATACTGATGATGGCCGGGATCAAGGACATACTCATAATATCCACACCGGAGGACCTCCCTAACTTCAAGACCCTCCTGAGGAACGGGGAACAGTTCGGTATCCAATTGAGGTACGCGGAGCAGCCCTCGCCGGACGGTCGTGCCCAGGCGTTCATCATCGGTGAGAAGTTCATTGGAAACGACCCGGTGGCGATGATACTGTGCGACAACGTGTTCTATGGCGGAGGGCTGATCGATTGGTTGAGGAGGGC
>CAZXTA010000152.1:0-3754 GCA_964642865.1 uncultured Methanomassiliicoccus sp.
TGGTGATCGCCGACTCCATCCTCCGGCAGAAGCTCAAGGCCAAGTGGTTCCTGGGACTGTTGATACTAGGCACCTTCCTGGTGCACATCCTTCCACTGTTGCTCCGCTCCATGATGCCCCACGAGGGCCTGGACGCGGACCTCATGAAGGACTACTTCTCGGACGGCCTCTTCTTCATATTCGATATCATACTGGTCTCACTGATATGCTCGGACCTGTTCTCAGAGGACATACGTTCCAACGCGATCATACTCTATCTGTCCAGGGCGCTCCGGGTCGAGGGATACCTGCTGGGCAAGTGGACCGGGGCCATGGTCACCATCGGTCTGTTCACCCTGCTGCCGCCGATGGCCGTGGCCATCTCCATCACCGCCACCCAGTCCGGTCCAGATTACGTGGCGAGCCTGGCAGTGATCGGCCAGACCTTCCTGGCCGGACTGTGGTCGGCCGCGTTCCTGGTGCCGGTGGGATTGGCCATCTCGGCGATCACCCACAAAAGGACCTACGCCGGCGTGGGCACGTTCATGCTCTTCTTCGCGCTGATGATCATCGCTGGTATCCTCTCCGGGTTCTCTGCGGACTGGGCACTGCTTAGCCCGCAGGAGGTGCTGCAGGACAGCTACACCGTGCTGTTCGGTCTCGAGCTTCCGGAGCGCGTCAACCAGCTGCTGCTTGGTGTGATGGTGATCGTCATGACCGTCCCGCCGATGCTGCTGGTCTACTACAGCATAATGCGCAAGGGGGTGGGGAAATGAGCAACGTGGTCGAGGCCAGGAACCTCTCCAAATGGTACGGGGAGGTGATCGGGCTGAACAACTTCAGCATCGACGTCGGTCCGGGCATCACCGGCGTCGTCGGTCCGAACGGGGCGGGCAAGAGCACCTTCTTCAAGCTATTGACCGGGAACATCAAGACCAACGTCGGCCAGCTGAGCGTGCTCGGGCAGGCTCCCTGGAAGAACCCCTCTCTATTGGCCCACATCGGCTTCTGCCCCGACTACGACTTCCTTCCGCCGGAGCTGGACGGCCGGGAGTACCTCCGTTTCGTCGGAGGGATGCACGGCATGGAGGGCGATCGCCTGAGCGCCAGGGCGGATGAGGTGCTCCAGATCGTCGGGATGAGCAAGGACGCTGAGCGGCGCATGGGCGGGTACAGCAAGGGCATGAGGCAGCGCATCAAGATCGCCGGCTCGCTCCTGCACGGTCCCAAGCTCCTGCTGCTGGACGAGCCGCTCACCGGCACGGACCCCCTCATCCGAAAGGAGATCATCGACCTGATAAAGGACCTGCACAAGGTGCACGGGCACGACGTCATCGTCTCATCGCACGTTCTGCACGAGATAGAGAGGATGACCCATCAGGTGGCCCTGATGTACAAGGGAAGGTCGGTGGCCTCCGGCGACATATCCGAGATACGCCAGCTGATAAGCGGCCATCCGCATAACATCGTCCTCGAGGGGAAGGGCATGGTCGAACTGGCGAAAGTACTGCTGACGAAGCCGTACACCGCATCCATCGAGCTGCGGCCGGACCGGCAGGGCATGTCGGTCAAGGTGGACAGGCCGGAGGAGTTCTTCGACGAGGTCCCTGGGCTGGTGGCCGAGTCGGGGTGCGAGCTGGAGACGATGAACAGCATGGACGACGACCTCGAGTCGGTGTTCCGTTACCTGGTGGGGTGATCGACATGTCTACAAGCACTTTGGGACTTTGGACCTTGACGGTGTTCTCCGCCAGGAAGCTGCTGCAGAACCGGCGCTGGGTCATCGTGGCGTCGCTGGCCGCGCTGGTCACATCGGTGATGGGCTACGCCGCCACCCAGGACATGGCAGACGCGGGCACCGCCAGCGATATGACGCTTCTGCTGATGGTCGCGTTCCTGCTGCCGGTGCTGGCGCTGATATACGGCGCTTCCATGATAAGGAACGAGGTGGACGACCGGAGCATCGTGCAGGTCATAACCTCCCCGTTGGACCGCCGAACATCGTACCTGGGCTACTATATGGCGCTGGTGGCGGTGCTGTGCGTGCTGATCTCGCTGATAACGCTCGTCGGCGGCATGGCCTTCCTCCTGTTCAGCTCGGACGGGGGCGGCGTTCTGGAGATGACCCTCTCGTTCATCGCCGTGCAGATGCTCGGCGTGCTGGTCTATTCGTCCCTCTTCCTCGTGATGGGGACGCTGATGAAGCAGCCGATCTACCTGGGCCTCCTCTACGTATTCGTGTGGGAGGGCTTCGTCGCCTCCGTGCCAGGGGCCATCGGCTCCTACACCATCAGGCATCAGCTCCAGGTGATCGCCTCCGGCGTCATCAGCGAGGGTTCGGTCGCCTCGGTGACCGGGGACGGCGGGATATCCGCGCTCGTGCTCGTCGCCCTTACGGCCGTGCTCGTCCTGCTGGGCGCCTACCTGTTCAGGGAGATGGAGGTGGCCTGAGCATACCATCATGGGCGACGCTCCTCACCTTAAAAGGGAACCTGGGTCCGGCGTCCCACACCTTTCTCCGTCCTCGTTCCTGGATCGACATCCTTATGGTCCGGTCGACCTTCCATGCTCTCCAGCGGAGGATTTCTCATATAAGGCATAGTGGCGTACGACGGCGTGCACAGGAGCACCAAGGCGGTGGCCCATTCCGATCCGGCCAGGAAGATAAACGGGGTGCACATGAACGGCGGGGTGGAGATATCCAACGGCCTCCTGCCGTCCATTGTGCGGTTCAAGGAGATGATGGCCATGAGCGGTCTCGCCGTGGAGTCCGAGAGGGACGACGACAGCTATTTCATCTGCATCGCCCGCAAGGGCTGACAAGAGGGAACGTCATCGATGTGGTTAATGAAGGCCGTGTTTAATATCGAAGCCATGATCGTTTCAGGTACGTAGCACTATACCTATCATGCTCGGTCTATGATCCAAGGTCAGGATTCTTACAGGTATCATACCCCGGGCAGGGGCGCTCCCCAATAAAAAATAAAAAGGGACATAATATAAATAAAAATTAAAAGAAAAAGCTCCTCTTCAGTTTAGTATGGGTAAGTAAAGTCCTCCGGCAATCAAGTAGATCATCGTGTCCCGGTACTCCCTGGCCTTGAAGCCGTAGGCACGGCGGAAGGCCGTGCGTATCTTGTTGTTAAGGCCTTCAGCGTAGCCAGAGGTGACCCTCTGGCGTACGCTCTCGACGATCCCGTCGAAGTGATTACGGATGCTCTTGGCCAGCTTGGACATCTCTGCCAGATTGCATCGTTCGGCCCAATCGATCCACCTCTTCAGGTACCTCTTGGCATGGTGCGGCGGCAGTTCCCAGGTGCGTTGTATGGCCAGTTTGAACTGGTATGCCTTAGCGGTCTTGATGTCTAGGTCCTTGACGTGCAGAAACCGCTGCTCCTGCTTAGGTGTCAGGTTATCCGGGTTCTTCAGCCAGAGGAACCTGGTGTCCTTCAGGTCCCCGTTCTCCCTGGCCTCTTCGAGACGTATGCGGTTGATCGCGTCGTTCAATAGTTTGATGACATGGAAATGGTCGAAGACCATTACCGCCCCAGGGAACGTCTCCCGGCAGCCCCCGATGAACGAGGGCTGCATGTCCATGCAGACCAGCTTGATCTTGCTTGGGTCCAGGCGACCTTCCGTCGCCTGGACGAAGCTGTTGAAGCTTTCCTTGCCCTTTCCCTCGGCGATATGAATGACCCTGCGACCAGTGAGGTCGTAGAAGAATGTCACGTACCGGTGACCTTTCTGCACGGCGAACTCGTCGATGGCCAGTTGT
>CAZXTA010000153.1:0-3735 GCA_964642865.1 uncultured Methanomassiliicoccus sp.
TGCTAAGCATCGGAACGGCGACCACGGTCGGTCTAGTCACCAGCGCTCGCGGCGACCAGTCCGAGGTAGCGCTAAAGATACCGGTCTGCGCCGAAGAGGGGCAGAGGGTGGCCATCTCCCGCAAGATCTCCAACAAGTGGCGCCTGATCGGCTACGGCATAATCGAGTGAGGCCACATGCAGAAGGTGGTCCTGGACACCAACGCCTTGTTGATGCCCTTCGAGTTCAAGATGAATTTGGACCTAGAGCTGGCCAATCTTTTCGGAGAGTTCGAGGCCTACGTTCCGGGGCCGGTGATCGGTGAACTGAAACGCTCCGAGAGCAAGCACGCCAAGGTGGCGCTGATGCTGGCAGGAAAATACACGAGATACGAAACGTCCACACAGGGGGACGCCGGGGTGCTGGAGGCCGCCAAGGCCCTCAACGCCATGGTGGTCACCAACGATTACATTCTGCGCCGGAAGATGAGGGCGGAAGGAGTGCGCGCGGTGTTCCTGCGCTCCCGGAAACGCCTCTGCATCGAAGAGTGATTCAGATCAGCGGTCGGGGCGGGTCCTCCGGTCCGTTATTGATATGCAGGTCCATCTGCTCGATCCTCACGGAGCAAATGTCCTTTCCCACCTGCGTCAGGGCGAACACCGGTACCTTGTTTCCGACCTGTAAGACCCCCTTCTCCTTGGCCAACCTCCAAATGTGCTTTGACGCGCAGGCGGTGACCATGTCGCAGGTGTCCAGCAACACCCTGGCCTCCTCCTCGTCCAGTCCGCTGGTGTGCACCGCGAACAGGACCACGCTCTCCCCGAACTCCTTTCGCAGTAGGGCAGCATCGTTTCCCCTGGCCACGGTCACCCCGATCCTGCGATAGCCCATGTCCCAGGCCTTGCGGGCCCCGGCCACCTGGTCGATGCGTGCGGTCTCCGGGTCCAGCACTCTCTCCCTCCCGATCTCCGCGATGACGCTGTCTATCGGCGAGGTCTCCACCAGCCCGGAGATGCGACCGCCGATGCCCTGCACCAGGTCCGGCTGGTCCACCACGGCCGTGCCGGCCCCGTCACAGGCCAACACCGCGCAATCCAACATCCCCTTGGAAACGCACATGCCCATGAGCTCGGAGATGCCGAAGCTCAGGTAGTCCCGCATGCGCATCTTGCGCCCGGGGGAGCACATGCCGAAGTCCTTGATGCGGAACTCGATGTTCTTCCGCACTATCTCGCTGGTGAGCTTCTCGATGCCCCGATGCTTGAAGAAGAGGGGGCAATATTCCAGAAGGGGCTCGCCGACCTCTACCACCCTGCCTTCCTCGATGACCACCTTGGTCATTCCCAATGCCTCGATCACGTGGCGGTCCTTCTTCATAACTGAGGGAACGGCAGCAAATGATATCAATCCTGCTACTTCCCCTAATAAGTTTTTAATGGCGATAGTCGATAACCAGAAATGTAATCCATTACGGATTGCCTAGTAGCATCGAGCGGAGTTGTTACCTTTGCAGCCCGAGAACGACGAAAAGTTCGTTACCGCCCTCCGGCGCATCGCACTGATGGGGGGATTGCACGATTACGTCGCATTGTCCTCCAGGGAGCTAGGGGACATGCTGGCGATGTCCCAGCAGTCCGCCTCCAAGCGCATCCTGGAGCTTCTGGACGGCAAGCTGATCGAACGCGACCTGGGTGCCCGCCGACAGCGCATCAGGATCACCAACAAGGGCGCGGACATGATGCGAAAGGAGTACATCGAGTACCAGAAGATCTTCGAGATGAAGGACGAGATGCTCATCAAGGGCAACGTGGTGGAGGGCATGGGCGAGGGACAGTACTACGTCACCCAGCCGGGCTACATGGAACAGTTCGTGGACAAACTGGGGTTCAAGCCCTACGAGGGCACGTTGAACGTCAAGCTGTTATCGACCGAACATTACAAGCTGGAGACCATGCGCAACGGCCGCACCATTGACATCAGGGGCTTCGAGCGCAACGGCCGCACCTTCGGGGACGTGCACTGCATCCCGGCCAGCATACAGAACGTGGAATGCGCTGTCGTCCTTCCCCGGCGCTCCCACTACGAGGACGTGCTCGAAGTGATCTGCAAGTACCATCTGCGGCGCACGCTGGGCCTGGAGGACGGGGACCAGATAGAGGTCCGCATCCACCTGAACTTCTAATCACTTCACGCTGCGCACGGCGGAGCGGAAGATGGGCGATCCATCGCCATCCTCCCTCCATTCATCTCTGGTCCAATCCGGATGAGTTTCCCTTCTCAGTACTCTCTCCGGGTGAGGCATCATACCCAGCACGTTGCCCGCGGGATTGCAGATCCCGGCGATGTTGTGCAGCGAGCCGTTGGGGCACCAGGGATAGCCAGCGTAATCTCCATCCGGATCAACATACCTGAACACCACCTGGTCGTTCTCCAGTAACCGGTCAAGCATCCTCTTCTGCTTGCCCCGGGGGAACATGAGCTTGCCCTCGGCGTGCGCCGAGGGATACATGACCATCGTACCTTGCGGCATGTCCGCGGTGAAGACGCTAGTCCCCCTCTTCTCCTGCCTCAGCAACGTGGGACGGCACTCGAACCTCCCGGAGTCGTTTGTGTACAGGGCCGCCTCCGGCGCCTCGGACATCGTCCTGTCCATGGCCGGTAGCAGACCCAGTTCCACCAGGATCTGGAAGCCGTTGCAGATGCCGATGATGGGTCTGCCGTCCTCCACGAAGGAGACCAGCTCCTTCCTCAGACCGCTCTTCATGCGGGCGGCGAATATCGCACCGGCGCGCACGTAATCGCCGGCTGAGAATCCACCCGGCAACACCAGTATCTCGTAGCTACCCAGCTCCCTCCTCAGGTCCGAGGGACATTGCCCGAGCAGCTGTTTCAGGTGCACCTTCTCCGGAGAGGCGCCGACCGAGGCGAAGGCCTGGAAGGTCTCGTCCTCGCAGTTCGTGCCCTCTATCCTCAACACGCAGACCCTGACATCCTTCATCCTCATCACCCCATCAGCTTGCCCAGCGCACCGCTCCAGGCCTTCCTCATTTCGTTGAGGGGAACGCTCACCTTCTCCCTCTCCATCATGATCTCCAGCGACCTCCCGCCTACCTTGCCCAGCCTCCTCACCGGCACGGTCATGGAGCTCAGGAACTCCCTCTCCCTGTATGGCTCGATCTCCACCACCCAACGGGTGTTGCTCTCCGAGAACAGGTCCCTGATGTGCAACCAGGTCCCTATGCTCGCCCCGATGTCCCCCCCGAGGCACATCTCCGCCACGGCGATGGCCAGTCCTCCATCTGATATGTCGTGACAGGAGGTGATCAGCCCCTTCTCCATACAGGAGTGAAGCTGGTCCATGGACCTTTTCAGCCCCTCCGCCAAGACGTCTGGAACCTCTCCTCCCTTCCCGCCGTACCTGCGGTACAGGGCGGAGCCGCCGAACTCGTCCTTGCTCTCCCCAATCTGGTAGAGCAGGTTCCCCTTCCTCTTCAGGTCGGTGGTGACGCACTGCCGCACGTCCTCCACCAGCCCGAGACCGAGGACCGTCGGCGTGGGCAGCACCGAGCCGCGCGAGGTCTCGTTGTACAGGGAAACATTGCCGGACGGCACCGGTAGGTCCAGGAACGCCGCCAGCTTGCCGATGCCGGCCACAGCCTGTTTGAACTCCCCCAGGCGAGCAGGCTTCTCCGGGTTCCCGAAGTTCAGGCAGTCGGTGAGCGAATCGGGGTAGCCTCCCACGGCGATGATGTTGCG
>CAZXTA010000154.1:0-3704 GCA_964642865.1 uncultured Methanomassiliicoccus sp.
CGGGGATGTTTCGTTTGAGCTCCTCGAGCACTGACGGCGGGACCTTCTTCCAGCGCCACAGCCCGTGCTCCACCCATTCCGTTCCCAGTCCCTTGCGCTCCGCGTAATCGATGAGGTATGAGCGCCATCTCTCATAGGCTGGTGTTCCGTCAAGCAGTCCAAGCTCGGCCACGTCCGAGGCCGGGCAGAGGAAGCAGCCGATGCGGTCCAATCCCTTCTCGTACCAGGGATTGTAGCTCACCCCGCTCTGAAAGATGTATAACCAGACGTGCAGGGCAGTCCAATCCTGTATGGGGGAGGCACCGATCTGCCCCGGGGTCCAGGGATTTCGCCACACCCGGGGCTTGTTGGCCCGCTGCTCAGACTCGTACCGTCGCTGCCCGATGAAGGACAGCAGCCCGTTCGGGTAGTGCTCGACGATCGCCTTCACGGTGGGGCCTAGCTTATTGGTCTTGCAGCACCAGCGATAGTCCTTGCCCGGGGGGCCGAAGAACTCCAGGTTACCGAAGAAGGCCTCCTCCTCCGCCTTTCCCAGCACCAGTTCCAGGTCCAGCTCCTCCTTCAGACGGTACACGTATTCCACCGTCTCCGGGAACTCCAGCCCAGTGTCGATGAAGAAGATCGGAAGACGCAGCCCCGCATCGCGACTCAAGAGCAGGGTGGCCAGGCTGTCCTTTCCTCCGGAGAAGGAGACCACTGAAGGAACGTCCTTGTGTTCATCCACCAGGCGTTTGACGAAGGCCGCACCCTCCTCCACCCTTCGGCGCATGACGACATCGTTGGCCTCGATGGCCGTACGCCAGTCGGCCCCATTCCCTTTCAGAGGGGCCGCGGACCGCTCCGACCAACGCACCTTCACCGCCACACCCCTCCCGGCCGAAAGCATCTCCTGGGCCCCCATGCGCGCCACGCCTGTGGCCAATGCTCTCCTGTCAGGGTCCAGGACGATCACCTCGTCCCCCTTGGCGAAGGGGCCCATCACCTCTCTCACCCCCGGGGCCATGAGATTATTGGAGCCCAGTATGGGTTCCACCGCCCCTACGTCGGCCACCACCAACCCTTTGCTGGCGTTCTTCAACAGCGAAGCGGCACCGAGCACCCGGGGCAGTACACGATAACCAATACCCAGGTCATAACGCAGGGTGGCAATCACCTTCCCGTCGGAGATGACCTCGTCCATGCGGTCAAGGCCGGGCACCTTGCTCATGACATAGACCTTGCCCTCAGGGAGCATGGCCTTCCCGGCACCACCCCCGAACTGCCGATCGAGGACCCCCCTCACCAGATCGAGGTCGTATGGAAATGCTGGACGAGCATCGCCGGGAGGGGTCATCTCCACAATTTCCGTCTGTGCACCGCATCTGCCGCATTCCAGGTCCTCCAGCACCGGGACGTTGCATTGCGGGCACCATCGCAGGTGCATCTTGCCAAGACGGACCAAGGCCATATCTGCGGCTAGTGCAGGGTCCACTATAAAATCTATGCCTTATGACCCTTGAAGGCGGCTCATCGATTTTCGTCCGTTCCGGTACTATGTCAGCATGTCGAACGCTAATATAGCAGTAATCTAATCATCCCGCCGATACCATGAAAGCCACCAAGCGCACGATGGGTATCAGCTACGCGATCCGCGACATGCTCTTACCAGCGAGAGAGCTGGAGAAGCAGGGTCACGAGATCATAAAGCTGCATATCGGGGACCCCAACAAGTTCGACTTCCGGACGCCGAAACATGTAAGGGACGCCCTCTGCGCTGCCGTTGAGAAGTGCGACAACGGGTATGAGGAATCCGAGGGCAACGTCAAGCTGCGGAAGGCCATCATCGAGAAGGAGAAGAACCAGAACGACATCGAACTGCAAATGCCGGACGTGGTCGTCACCAACGGGGTGAGCGAGGCCATCCAGATGATCTGCGCGGCCACGATAGAGGCTGGCGACGAGGCTCTTGTGCCTGGCCCCAGCTATGCCTCGTACATCGAGTTCCCCAAGTTCTTCGGGGGACACGCGGTCACCTACCGCACCATCGAGGAGGAGGGCTGGCAGCCAGACATCGACGATTTGCGCCGGAAGATAACACCGCGCACCAAGTTCATCACGGTCATCAACCCCAACAACCCTACCGGAGCGGTGTATGCCCCGAAGGTGCTGAAGGATATTGCCGATCTGGCCGGGGAATACAACCTGTTCCTTATCTCCGACGAGATCTACGACCTGATGACCTACGAGGCGGAGCACCACTCCCCGGCCACCCTGGCCAAGGACGTGCCGGTCATCCTGCTCAACGGATTCTCCAAGGTGGACCTGCTGCCCGGCTGGCGCCTGGGGTACGCGGCCTTCCATGACCAGACCGGATATCTGGACGAGGTGAAGGAGGCGGTGCACAAGCAGTTGCGGCTACGGCTGAGCGCCAACGCCCCCTGCCAGATGGCGGTGATCGAGGCCCTCGAACAGCCCAAGGACCATTTGGACGAGATGCGTCGCAAGCTCATGGAGCGCGGGAAGTTCGCCACCAAGCGCATCAACGAGATCCCCGGGCTCAGCTGCGTCAGGCCCCAGGCCGCCTTCTACATGTTCCCCAGGATCGAGTCGGATCACTGGAAGACCGACCGCGAGTTCGTGCTGGACATCCTGCACCAGTGCCATGTGCTCCTGGTCCCCGGCAGCGGGTTCTGTCCCATCTACGGCAAGGACCACTTCCGCATGGTGTTCCTGCCGAACGAGGAGATACTGGGGAAGGCGTTAGACTCCGTCGAGGCGTACATGAGGAAGGTCGTGTGACCACCGAACACCTTCTTACTTTTTCAACATGGCCGCGTCAGTGCGGTCCATTATCCTTTTAACAGTGAAATCGAAACCTCGTTCCATTATCGACTTTTTTTATCCCCTTTAGGACAATGTTGATGTCGATCGCAGGTCGATGTCGTTCCATCGGTCCGAAGGGTCGATAGGGATGGGCGACCTGTAGCACCTATCTGCCGTTCCTACTGACGGTAATTGTTAAAAAAGGAAAAGGTGAAGAGGTTTCCTATTTTTTCGCTTTCTTCCACTTGAGCGCCAAGAAGATCACGAGAACGGTGACCACCAGTCCAACCGCAATGAAGACCAAGTTCATGGTCATATCCGTGGCGGCACTGGACTTCATGACCTCGATGTTACCTATGACCAGGCCAGAATCGCCCACGTTGATAGCGAGATCTCTGTCGCTGATGCTAGGATCACTGACGGTCAATGTGTGTTCGCCCGGGGAACACATTATGATGAAATTGCCGAGGCTATCGGTGTTCACAGAGGTCCCGTTCTCCAAGGCCACGTTGATCCCGGACAGTGGGTTTCCGTCGGAATCGATTACTTTTCCGCTAACTGGAACGGAAAGCCCGTTAGTATCCGCCGAGGCATTACCCGCGACGAAAACGAACAAAGTTGTCGACAATAAAAAGAGCACGACCGCTATGCACATCTTGCGAACGAACATTTCTCCATCCATTTTATCTTCACATCTCTATAATGTCGGACCTCCCTAGAGGCAACATTAACGGTGTTTACAAATGGCCGAATATTTCAATATATTGCTCATACCAAATATTAGAATGACGATGTTTACTGGCCCTGCATGAAAACATCCGTCCGAACAAGGAAAAAATAGTGGTGGAAATTGTTTCAGTAAAGGCGTTTCAGCATCTTCACGCAGGATTCCATGGCGTTCT
>CAZXTA010000155.1:0-3690 GCA_964642865.1 uncultured Methanomassiliicoccus sp.
AGGTTCGTGATGGTCTTCTGAACTGCTAAAAAGCTCTCCACGGCCAGTTAGGTCGTCCGGTCTTCCTTAATCAGTCGGATGAAAGTCTCCTGATCAGGTCTGAGATCGCTTTTCCCCTTTTTTCTTCAAGTACAGGACAAGTGAGATCGTCCCAATGATGACCACTAGCGTTACTATAAGTGAGATCATCAGAACGTTGTCATCTCAGTCATCCCCCTTTCCCTTTGTCTCGGTCAGCATCAGGTCGCTCGGTCCTTCTGTCTCGGCGGCATCGACGGTGAGTTTAGTAATTAGTGTTTCACAGCCGTCCATTTCCACCGCAAGCGTATGATTGTCGACGGTATCGTTCTCGAACGAGAGACATCCATCGTATATTTAGGTGGGACCGAATGTGGAGTGGACTACAGCATATTCGAGGGGTATCGATGTCGCGAGTGCCATGGTCGATCTTCGGTGCGAACTCTCACAGTGTACATGAGACCTTGTTGGACATCATTAGGGCGGACGTTGCGAAGGCATGATGGTTATCGCCATCATTTTTTGTGGGAGCGGTAATGGCCTATTTCATCCAAGGACACGGACCATTAATGTCTCCTCTCAGAAATGAATTATTTTAATATGTTAATGAAAATATTATAATCTAAATGTATCATATAAAAGTGTTTTCGAAAAACTACTTCATTCCTGGTCCATTAGAAATGCAACATGGATTCAGAAAAGGAATCTGACCGACGTCAAGAATTGTTGAGCAATGTGAGTGGGAATGGAGTGAAGTTCATAGAGATGCAGTTCTCTGACCTATTAGGAAGGGTCAAGAGCGTTTCCATCCCGGCGCAGAGATTGGAAAGGGTCCTGGATGAAGGAGTATACATAGACGGCTCCTCGATCCTAGGTTATTCCACTATCAACGAGTCGGACATGCGCGCAAAACCGATCCTCGATTCATACCTGACCTACCCTTGGACCGCGGGAGGGGGAATGGAGACGGGGCGACTGCTTTGTACCATATACGATGCCTCGATCCTAGATACTCAGGAAGAGAGGTTCCCTGGAGACCCCAGATATATACTCGAGAAGCAGTTGCAGAAGGCCCAACGATTGGGATGGACGTACCAGACAGGACCCGAGATAGAGTTCTTCCTCTTCAAGACGGATGGGGATGGGAGACCCTTTCGTCGACCATCGGACATGGGTGGCTATTTCGACCTGATGCCATTGGACAAAGGGGAGACCGTCCGTAAGGACATCATGTCCACCTTTGATCGCATGGGTTTTGACGTGGAGGCGTCTCACCACGAGGTGGCCCCGGGCCAGCAGGAGATCGCTATGAGATACTCAGATGCCCTTACCATCGCCGACCGCATGATGACCATGAAATTGGGTATAAGGACCATCGCCAGGCAGCATGGTATGCATGCCACCTTCATGCCAAAGCCCTTGCAGGACACGTACGGTTCGGCCATGCATGTCCATCAGTCCCTGGTGGATGAAGTGGGGGACAATGTCTTCTATGACCCGAACGGTGAGTTCGGACTCAGTGACGTGGCACTGAATTTTATCGGAGGATTGCTTAAGCATGCCAAAGAGACCTGCGCGATCCTCACCTCGCACATCAATTCCTACAGAAGACTGGTCCCGGGGTATGAGGCTCCTTTCTGCATCACCTGGGCCAACAAGAACAGGAGTGCTCTCATCAGGGTACCGGCGGGAAGGGGCAGCAAGACCCGTGTAGAACATCGTAACCCCGATCCCGCGGGTAACCCATATCTACAGTTCGCGGTGATGTTGGCCGCTGGACTTGATGGAATAGAGAAGGGCATTTATCCCGGTCAGCCCTTCGAGAAGAACACATACAAGATGAGCAGGGCGGAGATTGAGGATAACGATATCCAGACCTTGCCGGAAAATCTTGGGGAAGCCCTGAGGATCATGAGGGGGAGCGAGTTCATCAAGGATGTTTTGGGCGAGCACACATTCGATAGCTTCCTGCATGTCAAGGAGGCGGAATGGGATAGGTTCAGGAGGCATGTGACAGGTTTTGAATTGGATGGTTACCTGGAAAGTGTTTGACGTGGCACTCGGGATGGGGGGTCCTTCCAATCCCCCACTTTTCCTTTTTTATTCATATATATGGGACGAGAAGCAGAATAATTTTAGAAATTATGGTTGTGGATCGCCTCAACGATGAAGATTCTGACCGGTGATCGGACCATTATCGAAATGAGATAAATGGTGCGGGGAAAGGGATTTGAACCCTTGGACCACTAAGGATTAGACCCTCAATCTTCGCACACACAGAATCGATATTAGCCAGATCAGTATAAATACACTACAGAAACCATACAATTTCAACTCCTATTGAAGGTGTTATATTTGTCTAACTAGAGTATAATTGAAAAATGAGTAGTGGTAAATTTGAATGTCTTTTTAATATGTTAAGGAGAGAAATATAGCTAGGACGAGGCGTGAGCATCGAAGGGCCTGTGAACCCTTCCATAAATGATCTTTGGTAAGATTGTTTTGAGGAAACCCCTGGTCATGAAGGACATCGGATAGTGTTTCCTACATCTGAGATCGTTCGGGAATATGTAAATAGTCACAGAAATACTTTAAATCGGTAGAAATGGATAGGATCATGAAGCAGGCGATCTCGGGTATCACACTCGTCATTTCCATCGTTGGAATATATTGGTTCATCCTTCAGCTGGAGATGACCACTTCCAATACGGGATGTGGCATCGCCATACTGATTATGGGGGTTTTGTGCTTGATCAGCATGTTCGGCCTGGTTGCTTTCTCCAACTCGGGATGGAAACTGGAAGGTACATCGGATGAATGGATCGCCGCCGCTCTTATGAATCCTTTAATACTAATATTTTATAAAAATAAAGAAAAAGAGAATTCCATAATGATAGAGAAAGAAAATCAGAAATGGGATGAAGAATATTGGAACAGGAGAAACTGATTTTTTAACGGTCGATATGACGACTTTCGTGGATAACGAATACTTGTTAATGATATGATATTAAAGAATCATTGAATTAATACCTTGAAATTTTATATTAAAAATGAGGTGCATGGATGGGTTTAATGGTGCGGGGAATGGGATTTGAACCCATGGACCACTAAGGACTAGACCCTCAATCTAGCGCCTTTGGCCAGGCTTGGCTATCCCCGCATGGCTTTTTTTGGAATGTGGGGCACGGTTATTAAGCTTTGCATGAGGCGATCCTGTCCAGAGCAGGACCGGAAATGGATTCCTGACACTGGCTGCATGCGAACCATGTCGTGTTCACTCTCCACCTTCCTTTCATTTATATATTGGGACCTCATAAGTAATAATGTCGGGAGAGGGAGGGCGACTGACGGTAGGGCCTTCGGGCCTAGCTGAGGAAGGTCCCTCCTCCGTGAGAAAGGTGGACCGCGAAAGTGGTTTGGCGAGAGCTGAGGCAAGGGCACAGAAACGACACAGCCCCGGGGGCAGGATGAATCGTCTGGCGAGGACGTTCCCTGGGGATATGGTGAAACGGCGACTCCCCATCGGAGCAAGCCCAAACAGCCGGGATGACCGCTCAGGACCGGCGGGTAGGGCGCGCAGTTGAATGTCGCCTGAAACAGAAGGGGGCCTACTACCCTCACCCGACACCTGGCCCGCTCATTCAGCGGATTTTTTTGGTAAATTTCGCTTTC
>CAZXTA010000156.1:0-3633 GCA_964642865.1 uncultured Methanomassiliicoccus sp.
TGCTCTCCGCCGCAGCGGCAGCGGTGCAGGACGCGATGGACGCGATAGTCGACGCCTTCATGGCGTTCGTGGATTGGGTGATCGATCTTATATCTGCAACATTGACCGCAGTGTTTGATCCTTTGATATCGTCGGTCACGAACGCTATTAATTCATATCTGACCGGATTGAACTCCGCGATGCTCCTGATTCAATCGGACGTTGAGAGCACCGGTTCCATCTCGGCAAAGGGGGCATCGGATTTCGTCAATGCGCTCAACGGGGAGCTTTATTGGATACTGTTCGGAATAGCTATGATATTCTTCGTGGTCGTTCTAGCTATCAGCGCCATCACGAACGTCTTCGGTTTCATCGTCGGGATGATCGCGTCCGTCGCCGCCATGTATTTCATAGAACAGATGATATCGTCAGATCATATCGGAGGTGGATCGTTCAACATCAACATCGATGATATTACTGCGGACTTCGTTCGGGATCTCGCTTTGGAGGCGGGGGCGGGACCGCAAACCCCGGAGCAGGAAGCTTCTCCGGAAGGCATCGATTGGTCGGCAGGATTGATAATGTTCGGTTTCCTCTTCGGATACGTCGCAGCGCAGGCGACGATGCTTTCACTGGCAATAGCGGGCCTTTCCAACATCGGCCTACATGGCATGTGCAGCTTCGCCGCAGGCGTGCTCGGAGTGATAATCGGAACATCCACAATCTTTGGAGGGTCATTGAAAGGTCTGGCCGGGTTCATAGGATTGGAACTCGGTCTATTTTCTGTTGGGGAAGGGCTGCTTAACATGAAACTGGGTAAACTAAAAACACCGGTAATGAAGGCTTTCGATATAACTGCGATTATCACAGGTGGTTGTGCGATATTATGCAACCTCGGGTCTTTGTCTTTGGAGGATTGAGGGCTTTGGAGATTAAGGCGGCAGACACGATAACATATACTATTACGATACCTAAAGAAAATAGAAAATATAATTATGTATTATATTCTGTATTTATTTTTCTGACGATAGTAGCCCAAATAATATTCAATTTTTGGGTGATCACAGGAGCAATGTTATCGATTACATTATTCATCATCATTACTCTCGAAGCGGAGATACGCTTGTTCTCGCCAACAGAGGTTCAATTATCCACAGAATCAATAATATTAAAATATCCACGCAATAGATTAGTAGAAAGAAATTGGTCCGATGTACAATGGCTGAATCTATGGCCGGGGGATGATAAATGTCCTGCTGGTGCTGCGATAAAGTTCAAAGATGGCAGATTATCTGATATCGGGATGAGCTACGAAGCTGGCCGGGCATTGAAAAATATGTATATTTCGATTATGGGCAAGAAACCATTGAACTATGAAGAATATTTAACAAGTACCAAAGGTCTAAGATGGTATTCCTATGGGCCATCCGAATGAACAAAGTTTGAATTGAGGACGATCAGGTATACATGTTCTACCTCAATTGCAGCTCCGCCGGAGGCGCGTTCGTGAAAGGGCTCAACACCGTCATCGTGCCCAGAGCGGTGCTGCTGGAGTCGTCCCTCAACTACACGCTCTTCCACCCGGAGACGGTGGGGAGCGGTCACGTGTTGAACGGCACTTCCTTCTCTATCACCGATGCCAACGAGGAGCAGGCGTCCTCGCACATCATAGCGGTCATCTCCAAAGGAGAGTTAGGAAATCCCGGTGAGGGACGAGCGTGCAGGTACTGGCACGGTCGAGAGGGTAGTAGATGATAAGATAATCGATGCGCAGAAGATCCAATGGATGCCCCGCTATAGTACATGGTCTCGATTTATTCAACCCGTTCATGACCGGGTCTTCTCGATCCGTGTCACTCTTCGGCGATCTCCTCCGGCGCCCCGGCGAACTTGACCAGGGCGTACGCCTCCACGAAGTGCAACCTGCCAGGGACGACCACGGTGTGCAGCGGCGGCCCCAGGTCCTCGCTGAGCATCTCCCGGGGGTATTTGGCGGTCACCTTCTCCGTGCGTGAACCGACCCGGGCCGCGGCACAGAGGACGCCCTTGTCGGTGATCATCCCTTTACCCCTGGCCCTCTCCGCCGCCAGCAGCCACTCCACCGCCTGGTTGGCGGTCATGCAGCGTCCCCCCTCCTCCCTGATGTCCAGAAGCACCAGGGTGTGCAGCCCCCGGGACCAGTTGTCATAGATGTTGTCGTACGGCGACAGGGGGGTGTACCCAGGTTCGGGAAAGGGTATGGTGACCGTGCGCCCGAACTTGTAGGGCTGTAATCCCAACGCGGAAGCGCAGGCGGTGAAGATGGAGACACCATGGAGAAGCACGGTCTCCACGCCCTCCTCCAAGGCCCGGATGCGCAGATCCACGTGGGTGGTGGCGGCCATGGTGTCGCCGGCGGTCACAAAGGCCACCTTACCCTTCTTCGCCGCCTCGATGACGATCTCCTCCTCCTCCACCTCCCGCCGGCACAGGCGGGTGATCCTCTTGCCGATGACCTTTTCCAGGTCCTCCGGCGTGGAGTCGATCTGCTTCGAGGTGTAGAACTCCCCGAACACCTGGTCACATTCCTTCAGTACGCTCAAGGCCCTGGCGCTCAGATCATCGATCCCCCCGAGCCCTAAACCAACAAATATCAATTCTCCCATGGCAACACCGTGCGTTCCCTTTGCGTCAGGGTCCGGAAGGGGGAAGGGGAGTCGGTCCGTAAAAAGCTTTTAGAGGACGGGCTCCTGGACCGATCACTGTATGTGGAGAGGGACGAGGAGTTCCTTTTCTTTCCAGTGAACGCTGCGCCAGGCGAAGCGGTGGAGGAGCGGGAGTTCCGGGAGAGGGAGAGGGAGGAGCGGGACTACAAGGCCCTGGTCCAGGTGCCGGAAGACCTCAAGGGAATGCTGCCCTCCTCCTTCGACACCTTGGGGGACATCGCCATCGTCCGTCTGCCGGAGGAGCTGCTGGCGCACGCGGAGGCGATCGGGCATGCGATGATGCTGGCCTTCCCCCGTCTGCGCTCCGTCTTCATGGACCACGGGGTGGCCGGTGAGCTGCGCGTTCGCGACCTGGAGGTCATCGCCGGGGAGGACCGCAGTGAGACGGTGCACGTGGAGTACGGCCTGCGCTTCAAGGTGGACCCGAGAAAAGCATACTTCAACCCCCGGTTATCGAGCGAGCGCCGGAGGGTCGCCTCCCTGGTGAAGGAAGGGGAGCTGGTCGTGGACATGTTCTCCGGGGTGGGCCCCTTCGCCATCATGATCGCCAAGCTCGCCCGTCCGGCCCTGGTCTACGCCATCGACCTCAACCCGGAGGCGGTGGATCTCATGCGTGACAACGTCCAACTGAACAAGGTCGAGCGCGTGGTCCCGCTGGAGGGGGACGCCCGGCAGTGGGTGTCCGACCTGCCCTGCGCCGACCGGTTGATAATGAACCTTCCGCACTCGGCCATCGATTTCTTTGCCGACGCCCTCACGCGCCTCAGGACAGGCGGCGTCATGCACCTCTACCACATCTGTGAGAAGGAGGAATTCCCGGCGGTGCTGGACAGGTTATCGCTCCAGGCCCGGGACATGGGCGCGGAGATACAGGTGCTGAGGAGCGAGGAACTGAAGACCTACTCGCCCAGCGCCTCGGTGTTCTCCGCCGACCTACTGCTTGTCAGTT
>CAZXTA010000157.1:0-3515 GCA_964642865.1 uncultured Methanomassiliicoccus sp.
GAATGGTGTTCTCGTTGAAGGTCGAAGCCTTCTCGAAGAGATTGGCCGAACTGGTGACCATCAGATCGGCCTTCTCCATGAGGCGCGTCTCCCGCTTCACCACCTCACTGGAATTGTTGCTGAAGCCGGCATTGTCGTCCATGCAGTCGAAGACCAACGGTCCCGGGACCCGGTTCCGCATCATCATGGCCAGTTGCCACCACCCCGGGAAGTGCACCAGATAGGTGACGGAGCGGGCCGAGAGGCGCTTCATCACCCCGCCCAATCCATGGGCCAGATTGTTCAGGTCCGCCCCTTTGAGGCGGTCATGGTAGACGTTGATCCTGTTCAACGAACGCAGCCGCACCTCGTAGATATGCTCCCGAAGGCGGCCCAAGCTGACCTCTCCCAGGGCCTCGCCGTCGTTCAAGTAGCGCCGGTCGGTGGGGGTCAGGGTCATGTTGACGAACAGCACCGTGTAACCGTTCTCCGCGAATCGGGACACCAGCTGCTGCGGCCTCTGC
The DNA here is from genome assembly GCA_964642865.1 of uncultured Methanomassiliicoccus sp. GTDB lineage: Archaea > Thermoplasmatota > Thermoplasmata > Methanomassiliicoccales > UBA472 > UBA472. The sequence continues at coordinate 504 of CAZXTA010000157.1, forward strand.
CAACGGAACTCCCAGGGGATGACCGGGAACACCACCAGGACGTCCCGGTCATGGGTGTCCTTCTCCAGATCGTCCATGTTCGACGGTTCCGGCCGGTAGAACATGCGCTGTAGTTTTGAGGGGGAGGCCTTCAGAAGGGTGCTCTTGAGCGTGGGCCACAGCCCCTCCGAACGTATCCTGTCCAGGGCCGCCTTCTGGGCCTGGGCCATATGCTCCACCCTCCTGATGGTCGGGATGCTCTCCATGAAGTCCAGCCTGAGCCGCATGCTGCGGGCCCAGTCGGACATGGTCATGAGATCGGCCTGCTTGTTAATGAACAGCTCGGTCATTACCTGCAAGCGATCGAACTCCTGGTCCCTCTCCTTGATAAGGTCGGCGATGGAAGTTCGGCCCGCCGCAAGCTGGGACTCCTTCTGAGATAGAGTGATCTCCAATGATGCCAGTGCATCCCGGGCGATCCGAAGGTCTTCCTGGCCCAGCCGCAACTCCCCCTTCAGCTGCTGGGATAGCGTCCTCTCACCTTCCAGCTCCTTGACGAGCTGATCCCTGCGCTCCTTCTCACCTTCCAGCTCCTGGGCGAGCTGATCCCTGTACTGCTTCTCACCCTCCAGCTCCTGAATGAGCTTGAAGGCGTGGTCCCTTTCCACTTCCAGCTGACCGTGCAGGGCCGAAATGCGCAACCTCTCCGATTCCAGATCCACACGCAAGGTTCCCAGCAGCCCGTCCTTCTCCGCCAGCGACGATTTGTCCAGGACGATCGTATTGGAAAGTTCACCCAGCTTCTTCTCCTGTTCATGCAGGCGTTCCTCGCGCAGCTTGGCGTGGACCAGCATCTCGTCTAGAGCTGTCTTGGTCGCATCCAGTTCGAGCCTCAGGGCGTAGAGCTGCTGCTCCCGGCTCTGCGGGTGGGCCAGACTGGCCAGCTGATGAACGTCCTTGCGGTAGTGTGAAGGGACCACGTGCGGTCGGTCCTTGCCGAAGACCATGTCTATGAACCTCTCGCAAGCTTCCCGGTAGGGCTCCCACAGGTCCTTCCCCACTCCCGCCTCCAACAACGCTTCGGGGAAGGACAGGACGGGCTCCAACCTCCGTTCGTGCTTGAGGTACAGCACGTAGAGGCTGCGGTAAAGGATGAACGATAGGGGAACCGGGGAATCGAACACCCATTCATGGTCAGTTATCCAGTACTTCCCCTCCCGGTCGATTATCACGTTGTCGAAGGTGAGGTCCAGGTCGGCCACCGGCATCATCTCGTTCCCCGGGTCCTCGGGGATGCCGGACAACAGCTCCGCCACCACCCCCCTCATCACCTTTTCCTCGGACGTCCCCAATGATCCCAGGTATGTGCGGAATCTGCCGAGCATCTCGACGGATCCCTCCTGATCGCCCTCGGCCGCTCTCTGCAGCAGAAGGCTCTCCAGGAAGACGCCCTCGATGAACTCGAGCTCCACGTAGTCCCCTCTCTGGACCATGCTTGGGAGGTTGGCCGCTGACAGCCTCTGTCGTAAGAGTTCCCCGCCAGGGATAAGGTTACGGATGTGCTCCAACCCCTCCACCGACAAAGCCCTCTTTTGGACCCATCGCCCCTCGGACGAGGACCGCACGGTCGTTTCCGTGCGATACTGGGGAAGCCGGTCCCGGTTGTACTTCACGAAGTCGACCTTGCTCGCGTCCATATCTAACGCCTGCAAATAACGAGGAACGAGTTCGCCATCAAGGGAAACGCGTCGTTGCTCAGTATGCTATCGCATGCCAGCCCCTCATCGAACAGGACGAAGCGTTCCTGGTCGTAGCTGGGCGGCGCCTTGCCCATCTCCCCCCTCAAGGGAAGCGCCCGGTCCGAGTAGAGGCGGTCCGGCATCTTGTAGTCTGGATAAGGGTAGTAGAAATCCAGGTCATGGAACCCCGCGGAATCCAGTAGCCGTGTCAGCTCCTCCTTCCCGAAGGTACGGTACCCGTCCTCCTCCGGATAACCCTCCAACCCCTGGAACAGCTTCCCGGAGTGGTCCTCCGGCGCGCCCGCCCAATACTTGAGCCCCAATTTGTTCTCCAGGGCCAATATCAGGGTGCCGTCGGGCAACAGCAACGAAGCGGCGCGTTTCAACAGGTCGAGATGGGGGTTGGAGGAACGGCGATACCTACCAGCATACTCCAGCACACCGATCAACGTGATATGGTCATATCCGCCCTCGAGCGGGATGTCCTCGACCTTCCCGGCGATCACGGTCAAGTTCTTCCGGTCCGGGTACCTGGCCGCAATTATCTTCGCCCTTCGGGGGGAAAGCTCGACCGCCGTCACGTTCCTCACCTTCTCACAGAAAAGGCCGGTCAAGGCGCCGCACCCGGCCCCTATCTCCAAGAGGGAACCTTCCCCCTCGAAAGGAAACCACTCGAGCAGGCTCCGCCTCCTCCCGTCGAGATGATATAGAACGGCCCAACGATCGTCATCCCTGACGATCTTCTCGAGGTCCTTACTGGACATGACGAAGGAGAGTATGTCCTCCTCCACGTCCCCGTCGGAATATTGCTCTGGTCCGGTCGCATGGTCCAATATCAACCTAGGCCCATTCCATATCGATTCCATCGCCCACCCCAATGCCGATACCATCTGTTGGAATAGCTCTGGCGATTTAAACTTATTGAGTAGGCCTCTGATAGCAATCCGTCTGGTCCCAGCCATCGATATGCCAATTCCCATGTCGATAGTGCCATCAACGGACCCGATGGCCACGACGTACACGGAAAAGAGGTCACAAAGGCGATGGTACACGAGAGGTTCGCAACTGGCTTCGTGGCCCGTGCGTCTTAGGGGAACGAGATATCGTCCCCCCGCAGAGGCGGGGGCGACCCAAAGGCTAACAAGCTCCATGATGGTGGAGACCATGATCTTAGCCCTCGTTTCCCAGGTGGATCAAGGGACCATGATCATCAGGTCCTGTTCATTGGTCTGGGGCGATAGACGCCAAAAAGCTCAGTGCAACGCCCCCCGTTCTGATAATGCTCAAGCTCTGC
>CAZXTA010000158.1:0-3482 GCA_964642865.1 uncultured Methanomassiliicoccus sp.
GCAAGAAGGCCGGGCTGATCAAGCTGCGCTTCATGCGCCCCTTCCCCTTCAAGGAGCTCTGCTATGCGACCAGGGGCCTCAAGTCCTTGGGCGTGTTCGACCGTTCCGCCTCTTTCAACGGGGGCGGTCCAGTGTACACCGAGGTGGCCGCCGCCCTGTGCAACGTCCCGGTGACCGTCACCGGGCACGTGGCCGGTATCGGCGGGCGGGACATCACCCCCAGGCACATGAGGGATATGTACAGGATAGTGGAGAAAGCAGCGAGAGGGAAGGAGGTGCGATCGGTGACATGGCACGGTCTGAGGGGGGATATGGAATGAGCGAGAGGGAGATGAGCACGATCAAGGACATGCCTCGTTACGACCCGTTCACCAGCGGGCACGGGGCCTGCGCCGGCTGCGGCATGGCCGTGGCGGTCAAGAACATCATGAGGATACTGGGAGGGGATACCACAGTGTACGTCCCGGCCAGCTGCCTGGTGGTCATCAGCGCCATGTACCCCACTACCAACTTCCGCACCCCTTACCTCTTCACCGCCTTCGAGAACACCGGGGCGGTGATCACCGGGATAAAGGCCGCGCAGAGGCGCCGGGGACTGAGCTCCACCGTGGTCGGACTGGCCGGGGACGGCGGCACGTTCGACATCGGCCTACAGGCATTGTCCGGAGCGGCGGAGCGCAACGAGGATGTGCTGTACGTCTGCCTGGACAACGAAGGGTACATGAACACTGGCATTCAGAGGAGCGGAGCGACGCCCTTCGGCGCCTGGACCACCACCACTCCGGTGGGGAACCTGATCAAAGGAAAGCGGGAGTTCAAGAAGGACCTCACTGCCATCATCGCCGCGCACGACCCGCCGTACGCCGCCTCCCTTTCCATCGCGCACTTCAACGACTTCGTGAAGAAGGTGGAGAAGGCCAAGAACACTAAGGGCTTCCGCTTCCTGCACGTCATGACGCCCTGCGTGCCCGGCTGGCGTGGCGACCCCTCGATGACCATCGAGATCTCCCGCCTGGCGGTGGAGACGGGGATGTGGACGCTGTTCGAGATCGAGGACGGCAACGCTCGTGTCACCTATCGCCCGCGGACCATGCTGCCAGTCACCGACTACCTGAAACTGCAGGGGAGGTTCCGTCACATGGAGAACGAGGACATCGCCAGGCTGCAGGAGTGGTTGTGCCGGAAGTGGTATCTGCACTATGGATATGATGTGGAGCAGCCAGTATGTGCGGTCTTCGAGAAGGTCAAGCCCATGCGACATCCGCACGAGGAGCAACTGCACTTCATCTGAGGCTCAACCGGTCGCCTTCAGGGACCTGGCGAGCTCCTTTGTGGCGTTCAGGCGCTCCTGCAGCACATCCAGCGTGCCTTTGCAGGCATCGAACCTGAGACCAAGCTCGTCAGCGAACTTTCTGGACCTGAGCTCATAATGTTCACGGTCCCCAACCCCCGTGTCCACGAAAAGCAACCGGGAATATCCATCGAAGAGAATGCCAAGGAACCAGTCGACGTCCACCCCCAGTTCCGCGTGGTTCGGCATCTGGCTTTCAAATTCCTTCTGGAAATATTCGGTGCCCATCTCGGAGACGAAAGGGATGGCGAAGAGAGTACCTGTGCACGTTTTCTTCTCCCTGGCATACTCCTTCGTCGTCATCAGGGCGCCCACGCAGTCGTCGGCATCGATGGTGACAGTCGGCACACGCAGCTCCTTGACCACGTCCTTCAAGGAATTGCAGATTCCATATACGAGAAACACCGCGTCCACCTGCCCCTGCAGCCGGTTCACATGGTCGACCACCTCACGTTTCAGGTCCTGCGGATAGGAGTGCAGCCCGAACTCCAGATATTCCTTGAAAGTGATGTCCGGGTCTCTCTCGGTCAGTAGGTCTATTTCATTCCTGAAGCACTCGCAGGCCACTATACCGATCCTCATTGTTCTCATCATATCACGGCACTTGCCACCGGCCATGCCATCGGCCTCAGTAATATTTTAATATATCTTAGTACAATTCTTCTATTACCAATGACGGTTACCAACGATGACCTTTTAAGGAAGATCGAAGAGATTCGACAGGAGATGGGCTCGATCAATCGGTACGTCACTTCGCTCCGGCAGGACGGCATGACCAGGGTGTTCAGAGAGCAGATAGGGGCCTCCTTCCTGGACCACAACCAGGGGGCGTTCCACGCGGCGATCGAGGGCTGGGGGGACCTTGCGTCCGAACACTCCAAAGAGACGTTGGAGCGGTTGTCCGAGCTCTACGATGACGCTATCGACCGTTACAATGACGGTGACCTGAGCGGAGCGATGCACGGTTTGGAAAAGATCAGATGCCTCATCGACCAGAATTCCGAGGGGGAGGCGATGAACGTGACCATGCTGGATGTCGTGGACCGAGCAAGGCAGCAGATGGCCTTGATGGAGACGCTGCGTTTCCAAATGGGGAGGCCGATGCTGAGACGGTCCTGCGAGAGCGTTTTCGGAGAGGTGCAGCCTGAAGAAATGGAAACGTACCTCGCCCCCCTATCAAATGCCATTCGGTTGAAGATACTGGCCATGCTGTACACCAGCTCGCGCAGCTTCACCGAGATCAGTAAGGAGCTGGACATGAAGAAGGGGCACCTTCAGTTCCATCTCCGGAAGCTGGTGGACGCCGAATACGTCAGCATCGACCCTCGGACGCACCTCTATTGCATAGGGGAAAGGGCCTTCCTCATCCTGGAGGGGTTGGGGGGACTGTTCTCTAAAATCTGCTAGGGAGCAGGTAGCCCACCCTCAACATCAGCTTTTTCATCTAGCTCGCCCTGCAATGTCAGGCTGTTGGGCATTTATGCGTTTCTCATTTCCGTAGCGCTCATGGAACTGCCCCATAATAGCGAGGTACGGCCACCTCCACGCTCCGCCCCGGCGGGGTTGGATAACCCTTTTATAGAACCACCCCTTTGAGCGTTCCTGCTCTTATGAGCCCGTGAATAATGAGGATGTTAACACATCGGAAGGAGGTATAAGTTTGGCGAAAGCGGTATTTGTCAGGTTCGAACTGTCCAAGGAGCTCAAGGATAAGGCCTATGAGGTCGTGGAGCTTTCCCGGGACACCGGCAAACTGAAGAAGGGCACCAACGAGGTCACCAAGATCGTCGAGCGCGGAGAGGCTCTCCTGGTCGTACTGGCCGAGGACGTACAGCCCCCCGAGATACTGGCCCACATGCCCATGCTGTGCGAGGAGAGGAACATCCCCTACGTGTACGTGGACAGCAAGGCCCAGCTGGGCAACTCCTGCGGTCTAGAGAAGCCCACCGCTTCCATAGCGGTGCTCGATGCCGGAAAGGGCAAGCCCATCCTGGAGAACTTGGTCGACCAGGTCAAGAAGATAAAGGGCTAAAAGGTGTCGTAAATGGCTGACGAAGATAACATTCCTTCAGAGGTCGTGGAGGTCATCGGCAGGACGGGCATGACCGGGGAGGCCACCCAGGTCAAGGTC
>CAZXTA010000159.1:0-3465 GCA_964642865.1 uncultured Methanomassiliicoccus sp.
CCTCCAACACCTTCCGCATGGAGGACGTGAGGGCGGTGATAGAGGGCCGCGACCGCCCGGTGGTGGTGGACGAGGCCTACGGGGAGTACTGCGGCACCTCGTTCATACCGCTGGTCGATAGGTACGAGAACCTCATCGTGACCAGGACCTTCTCCAAGGCCTACGGGCTGGCGGGGATGCGCATCGGCTACCTGGTCGCGGGAAAGGAGGTGGCCGACGCCCTGCAGCGGGTCAAGATACCCTACTCGCTCAACTCCATCGGGGAGCGGGTGGCCGTGGCCGCCCTCAGGGACCGGGAGTTCCTGGAGAGAAGCTTGAAGGTGGTGAGGGAGGAGCGGCCCTTCCTGGAGAAGGGACTGCGGGACCTGGGCTTCCACGTGTTCCCGTCGGAGGCCAACTACATCCTCTTCCGCCCGACCATGCCCTCCGATGTCCTCACCAGGGAGCTGTCGGAGCGGGGAGTGCTCATACGAGACTTCGGCAAGGTGCGCCGGCTGGAGAACTGCGCTCGGACGACGATCGGCACCAGGGAAATGAACTCCGTCCTGCTGGACAGGACGGAGGAGGTGCTGAGGGAATGTCGCTGAAGGTGACCGTGGCCGATTACGGCGTGGGCAACCTGCACAGCATACGCAAGGCCATGGAGCTGTGCGGTGCCGAGGTCAACGTGGTGGAGGACATGTCCCTGCTGAGGGAGGCGGAATGCATAGTGCTCCCGGGCGTGGGCGCGTTCGACAAGACCATGGAGCGGCTGCTGCCGTTCAAGGAGGGCATCGTCTCCCGCCTGCAGGACGGGGTTCCCTGCCTGGGCATCTGCATCGGCATGCAGATACTCTTCCAGGAGAGCCAGGAGGGCGAAAGCCCAGGCCTGGGATACCTGCATGGGAAGGTTGTGCGCCTGAAGACCCTGCGCATACCGCACATGGGCTGGAACCAGGTCCGGTCGGAAGACCCGATCATGCGCAACGTGAGCGACCCGCACTTCTACTTCGCCCACTCCTTCTACGGCCGGCCGGAGGACCGTTCGGACGTGGGGCACACCGATTATTTCGGGACGATACCCACCCTCTTCCACAAGGGCAACACCTACGGAACACAGTTCCACCCGGAGAAGAGCTCCACCGCCGGGCTGCAGTTCCTGGACAACTTCCTGCGCTTCGCGGAGGAGAACATATGATGATCGTTCCCGCCGTGGACATGCTGGACCATCAGGTGGTGCAGCTGGTGGGCGGGGTGCCGGGCACCGAACAGGTGGTGCTGCCCGACCCGTTGACGGTGGCCAGGGACTGGGAGTCCAAGGGGGCCAGGCGACTGCACCTGGTGGACCTGGACTCCGCGCTGGGAAGGGGGCACAACGCCCAGATGATCCGCCGCATCATCGCCGCCTCCCGCGTGCCGGTGCAGGTGGGCGGGGGCATACGCTCCACGGAGGTGGCGGAATACTTCCTGGACTGCGGCGCGGACCGGGTCATCGTTGGGACCAGGGGACTGAAGGACCCCGCCTGGCTGAGCGAGATGTCCATCGGCCACCCCGGGAGGATGGTCCTGGCCATGGACATGAAGGGGGGTAGTATCCAGACCCACGGCTGGAAGAAGGATTCCGGGCTGGAACTGGGGAAGGTCTTCCGGGACATCGCCGACCTACCCCTGGCCGGGGTGCTCTACACCAACGTGGACGTGGAGGGGCGGACCAAGGGCATAGACGCCGGGCCTGTGCGCGACTTCGTCTCCCGCTGCCCGCACCTGACCATCGTCTCCGGAGGGATCACCGACCAGAGGGACCTGGACCTGCTGGAGGGCATGGGGGTCAGAGAGGCCGTGGTGGGATTATCACTTTATACTGGAAAATTGAATCATAACGTATTCTGGAGCTGATGGCATGGAGCGAAAAGTCGAGGTGGTGCGCAAGACCCGGGAGACCGAGGTGAGCATAAAGCTGGACCTGGATGGCGAGGGGGAGACCAAGGTGGAGTGCCAGGAGCAGTTCCTGCGCCACATGGTGGAGACCCTGGGACGCTACGCCAATTTCGACCTCGTCCTGAAGGCCGAGGGGGACGACGTCCACCACCTGGTGGAGGACGTGGCCATCGTGCTGGGTAAGACCTTCAAGCAGTGCCTGGGCGAATCGCCCATCGAACGCACAGCCTTCTCCCTCGTCCCCATGGACGACGCCCTGGTGCAGGTGGCGGTGGACATCATCGAGCGGCCGTACGCGGACGTGGACTGCCCTAACATCCTGTACACCCACTTCTTCCGCAGCTTCGCCATGTCCTCCGGTATCACCCTGCACATCCTGGTGATGAGGGGGTACGACGAGCACCACATCGTGGAGGCCAGCTTCAAGGCCCTGGGCCAGGCGCTGCGAGCAGCGGTGCGCCCACGTCAGAACGAGCTGAGCACCAAGGACCGACCCAAGGTGAGACGGAAATGAGCCTGACCAAGCGGATCATCCCCTGTCTGGATGTCAAGGACGGGACGGTCGTCAAAGGGATCAAGTTCCTGGACCTGAAGGACGTGGGTTACCCGCCGGAGATGGCCGAGGCCTATGAAAAACAGGGAGCGGACGAGATCGTCTTCCTGGACATCTCGGCCAGCGCCGAGGGGCGGAGGACGCTCCTGGACATCGTCGAGGAGACGGCCAAGCGTCTCTTCGTCCCCCTCACCGTGGGAGGAGGCATAAGGGAGAAGGACGACATGCGCAGGGCGCTCAACGCCGGTGCGGACAAGGTCTCCATAAACACCGTGGCCGTGCAGCGGCCGGAGATCGTCTCTGAGTGCGCCAAGGACTTCGGCTCGCAATGCGTCGTCGTGGCCATCGACGCCAAGCGGCACGGGGGCTCTTGGACGGTATATACGCACGGGGGCAGAAAGAACGCCGGACTGGACATGGTGCAATGGGCCCGAAGGGTGGAGGGGCTGGGGGCTGGGGAGATACTCCTCACCAGCATGGACGCCGACGGGACCAAGGACGGTTACGACATCGCCATGACCAATGTGGTGGCGGATGCGGTCAACATCCCGGTCATCGCCTCCGGGGGATGCGGTTCGCCGAAGCACATCCTGGACGTGCTGCAACGGACCAAGGCCGAGGCGGCATTGGCGGCATCGATCTTCCACTACGGGCAGTGCACCGTGGGCGATGTCAAGCAGTACCTTCGGGGGAACGGGGTTGAGGTGAGATGAGCAGCCCCAAGTACGATACCGATGGACTCGTCCCGGTCATCGTGCAGGACCACGAGACCAACGAGGTGCTGATGATGGCCTACGCCAATGAAGAGGCGTACCGCCAGATGCTCAAGACCGGTCGCACCCACTTCTATTCCCGTTCAAGGCGGTCCCAATGGATGAAGGGGGAAACGTCCGGCCACGTGCAGGACATCGTCTCCATCCAGCTGGACTGCGATAACGACACGCTGCTCGTGCGCGTCAAGCAGACCGGTGTGGCCTGCCATCTCGACCGCATGT
>CAZXTA010000160.1:0-3369 GCA_964642865.1 uncultured Methanomassiliicoccus sp.
ACTTGTTGCGCCAGTTGTAGAATGTCTGTTCCGCAATACCGTATTTACGGCATAACTCGACAATCTTGATCCCGAGTTCAGCTTCCTTTAGAATCCTGATGATCTGTTCTGTGGCAAAACGCTTTCGCTTCATCCATGAGTCCTCCTGCTAGACTTTTCTTTATCAGAAAGGACTCAACTTGAAAATGGCACAGTTTCAGGGGGAAAGGTCCCCTCAACTTTATAGCTAAGAACAGAAGGGGGGATTATCCCTCATCTCTTCCCTGCTGAACTGGGCCTTGGACAGCCCCTCCAGCGCTATCCTGGTCTTCAGGGAATGAGGGTTCTCGATCAGGCTGCTGGAGACCTTCCCCTCCCCCTCGTAGCCCATGGCCAGCAAGACCGCCAGGGCGGTTGTGGTGCCCCCCGCGATGCTCTCCCCGATGACCAGGTACTGGTTGTTCTTGGCCATCTCCTTTCCCAGCAGCACCGCGTTCTCGTACACCCGGCGGGGGTCCTGCAGCGCCCTTCCGGTTCGTATGTCCTCGCCCGGCGTCCCCTCCAGCTCGAAGTAGGGGGTGTGCGGCCTGACCCGCACCCCTCCGTTTATGGCGAACTGAGGCACGGGGGACAGCTGCAGAGCGCTCATGGTGATGATGCCTGGAGTGGGGATGCCGTTGGGGGTCACCGGCACGCCGTCGATGCACTTGCACCGTCCGTAATGCAGCAGTTCCACATCGGCGGCCGGAGTGAAGTCGGTGATCTCCGGCACCGCGCCAGCGGCGGAAACCCCCGGGATCTTGGCCGTCTCGGTGTTACCTATTACAACAGCAAAGGTCGAACGCTTTCCCCGGACCCTTTCCACGAACTCCCTTCCGGCCTGCTCCTCGAACGCATAGATGATGTCCGCCTGCAACATGATGTGAACCCCGGAAATGATTGGTTGTATCATCCAATTCAATGCCAAGAACGTATTTAACCTATTGCCACAGGTGATCTTTCAATCCTCGAGGATATTATCCAACAGGGTATCCAAAGGAAAATGCTCCCCGCCGTTCTCGTGGAACGAGTCGCCCCCTCCCCCCGGCCACTTACCGCCGCAAACGGCGAAGGGCACCCTCATGCGCATGTGCTCCCCGGTGACCGAGGAGGTGCCGTGATCGATCAAAAGCGCCACCTGGCATTCCCTGAGGCGCTTGGAGTAGCGGCACAGTTCCCGGTCTATCTCCTCGATCAGCCGCAACTTGTTCTTGGGATTGCACTTGTGGCTGATATCGTCCGTCTCCTCCACATGCAGGAAGACGTCCTGCTGGTCGATCATCCGGTTGGCCACCTTGATGCCCTCCTTGAAGCCGGGCACCCGCACGGTCTCCATGCCCAGGAACTTGCCCACACCCAGGGCGGACGGGCTTTTCGATATGACCGCCAGGTCCGGGACGGCATCGATCTCCCTGCGCACGTCCACAGCGACCTGCCCCCTTCCCCCGCCCCAGGGCAGAAGGATGATGCCCCCGGTGCTCATCTCCACGCCCTCGGCGAACTCCTGGAACGGTCCCAGCTCCCCGGCGATGAGCTCCGCCGGGCCAGGTGGCTTGGGCAGGTCCAGGATGTCCTTCCCCTTGACCGTGAGCACTCCTTTCCCTCCGTTGTAGACCAGCATCCTGGGGTCCATCTGGGAGATCTTGGAGCGGTTCTTGATTATGGCCTTCTGCAGGAACATCTCCTCGTCGCAGGTGATGTTGTAGTACCACTCCACATGCCCCTCCCTCACCTTCGCGGGCGTCATGCGGTAGGCCACCCGGTCCTCTCCGATGGGAAGCTCCAGGCCGTAGGCCTCGATGACCCCGCGGGGGATGTCATATGGCTTCCCGGTCAAAAGTTCCAGCAGGAAGGTGTGAGTGTAGTCCTTTCCATCGGTGGTGCCTACCTTGCCCTCGCGGGCCAGACCGTCCATGAACTCCTTCTTGGCCGCCTCCAGGGGGGTGCGGTTGTTGAATATCGATATGCGCTCGTCGGCCGCGCCGTCCAACAGGATTATGAGCTTCCTCATCGATCAGGCCCTATCGGCCCCCGAACGGCGTCGGCCATATAATAGGTGTTGGTCGTATCGTCCAATCGATAGATGTAATATGCGCCAGGATGTCCCTCTGCATTGCATGTCGACCTCAGGATATGGTGCGAGCGGAGGACTGGACCATAGAATTGGCTTACCGCCCGTGGTCGGCCCGGACCCGAAGGTCCTCATCCTCGGGACCATACCGAGCGTGCTGTCCGACCGAAAGAAGGAATATTACGGCAATCCTCAAAATCAATTCTGGAGGGTGGTCCATCAGGTCTTCGATTCGGAACCCAGTGTCATCTACAAGGAGCGATTGGAGTTCCTCAAAGAAAGGGGGATCGCCCTCTGGGACGTCCTCGGCGAATGCGATATACGTAAGAGCATAGACCCTACCATCGTCAATCCAGTGGCCAACGATATCCCGGCCCTCTTAAAGGCGAACAAGGGGATCGGCCACGTTTTTTTCAATGGCAAGAAGGCCTCCGAACTGTTCAAAGAACTGGTCCGGCCGAACGCGCCGCAGGACCTGGCAATACTGGTCAGCGTGACCCTGCCGTCCTCGTCCACAGCGAACGCCGTGAAAATGGAGGAGAAGGTGGCCTCCTGGAAGATCATCCGAACGGTACTGGGACCATAAGGTCCGGGGCTCCTGTCGAACCTTACGGTCCGATCTTCGAAAGCGCCACCGCGCACTGCCCACTGGATATGCAACCGTCCCCGTTGGGGGTGAGGTCGTGGCAGACGAACTTGAGACCACGCTCCTCCACAAGCCGCTTGCCCCAGCGGGATATGGGGCGGTTGTAGCTCACCCCACCGCTCAACCCGATGTGTTCCACCCCCTCCTCCTCCGCCGCCTCCGCGGCGATATCGACCAGGCCGCGCAGCATTGCGTGGGTCATGCTACCCGCCCGGTCCGCCACCGTGCCGGGCGACTCCATCATGCAGCGGAACATCTGCGGGGTATCGATGACGTCCCCCCTCCTGATCGTTGGCACCAGGTCCAGGCGCTTCGTGCCCTCCAGCCACCTCTCCAGCTTCATGGCCGGCTCCCCGTCATAGGTACGGTAATGGCATACCCCAAGATAGCTGGACATGGCGTCCAGGACCCGACCGAAGGAGGTGCTGGTGCCCGCTCTGGGCATCATCTTGCGGAAGATCTCCGAATCCTTCTCCGGAAAGCACTCGATCCCTCCTCCGGTCAGCTCGGCCATGGCGAAGGCCAGCCTGCGCACGTCATACACCGCCCTCTCCCCGCCCAGCAAGGGGACCTCCTTCAAGTGCCCCGCCCGCCGGTAGTCCCGCAGGTCGGAGAACAGCACCTCGCCGCCCCA
>CAZXTA010000161.1:0-3310 GCA_964642865.1 uncultured Methanomassiliicoccus sp.
AAGTTGGAGATCATGGGCAGGCGGACCACCGCCACCACCGTCTCCCCGCCGTCCTTACCTGGCAGGCCCAGGTCCATGGAGTCCTCCACCGGCAGATACAACGCAGGAAGATGGGGCATGACGGCGAGGACCGGGACCCCGGTAAGGCCTTCGATCACGTCCAGCGACGGACCGAGCGTTCCGCCTCCGGGGCACATGTTGTTGATGACCACGCCTTTGAAAAGCCTGCGCTCCCCCTCGTCCAGAAGGCTGAGCGTGCCGACGGAGTAGGCGAAGGCGCCTCCCCAATCGATGTTGACCACTAAAATGCAATTCGCCTGGACCAGCTTGGCCACGTACATGTTGGCCACGTCCCTGCCGCGCAGGTTGATCTCCGCCGGGGAGCCGGCGCCCTCGATGACCACCACGTCGTTGGAACGCATCAGCCGCTCCAAGTTCCGGGCGATGATGGCCGGCGCCTCGTTAGGAACGAAATCAGAGTAATATTCCTGGACCGTGGTGTCCCGGTAGGGGCGGCCTTCCACCACGATCTGGGAGGTGATGCCGCCCTTGGGCTTCAGCAGTATGGGGTTCAGCTCGCCCCTGGCCCGGGTTCCGGCGGCGCGGGCCTGCAGCTCCTGTATGCGGGCGATCTCCTCTCCCCTTTCCGTGACCATGGAGTTCAGGGACATGTTCTGCGATTTGAAGGGCGCTACGGTAAATCCGCGATTGCGCAATGCCCTGCATATAGCGGTGACCAGCAGCGATTTTCCGGCCCCGGAGGTGGCCCCCAGGACCATTATGGCCCTGGCCCTCTTGGCGTGCTTGGCTTCCAAACGGGCTTTCAGCTCCATCCTGGTCGTCCTGTCCAGACCATGCTCGCCGACCTCGGGCATGATACCGATGAGCGTGGCGGCCACATCGTCACGGTGCATCCACAGGCATTTCTGGCAGGACCAGACCTTCCCCCCCGTGCGGCGGGAGATGACGAACTCCCCCAACACCTCATCCTCGCAGGGATAGAGCGGACAGAAGCAGAAGGTGCAGTTCTGGTCCGCATGATGGCAGGGGAAGTTGGCGCAACCCTCGTCCCCGTGTATGAGACCCCGGACCATCTGGGTGCGCAGGACGGCAGCGTGCTTGGCGTAGTTCTCCTCGGAATCGTCATGCTCCGCATCAATTGGATTAATCATCCAATCGGGACACCTCCCTGAGGGAATAATATCCTTTCCCCGTCCCTTGCAACCTTGTGAACTACCCCATCCTTTCGAGCGGGGCTTCTTGCTTCAACCACCCGGCTTACGTCATCGTTAGATGACGTAGAGGTCGAATGTCTACAAGCATGAGTTCCGGTCGTTCCGACCGTACCTTCTGTAATCCTCGGTCAAGGATTACAAGTGAAGCGTTATGATCGCGTCCAGTGACAAAACCGCATTCAGGGCAGTCGTGGACGCGGAATCTGAGCGTTTTAGGCACTGTGGCTCCGCACTGTGAGCATAGCTGGCTCGTATTCCTCGGGTCGACCTGAACGAACAGCATACCAGCGTTCTCAGCTTTGTAGGCTATCTTTTGATTCAGGGAGCCCCAGGCGGCGTCAGATATGCTGCGTGCGAGCTTGCGATTATTAACCATTTTGCCGATGCTCAACTTCTCGGTCACTACCAGGTCGTAGCTGTTGACATACTTCCGGGACAGCTTATGCTGGAAGTCGTTTCTCTGGTTCTGCGTTCGCTCGTATGTGCGAGCGACAATGATGCGCTGCTTGTTGTGGTTCTTGCTATCTATCTGTTTTTTATTCAATCGCCGTTGCTCTCGCCTTAGCTTCTTCAACGTTTGTTTTAGATATCGAGGGTTCTCCATCTCGTTGCCGTCGCTGTCGACGGAGTACGATATCAGACCAACATCTAGAGCGACCGCTCGGTCAATCATAGTAATCTTCGACGACCCGTTGTCGTTATCGACCAGCAGGTAGGCGTACCACTTGCCGGAGGCGGCGTACTTTATGATGACTCCCTTGATATTCCCTACGACGGCACGGTGCAGACGTATTGGGATGTCACCGATCTTGCTGAGATGCAGGAAGCCGAACTTATCGTTCTTAGGAACCAGTCCGAAGCCGGACTGATTGTATGTGATGGTCTTGAAGCGGTGCATGCCTTTGAATCGGAGCTTGCCTACCTTGAGACCGCGCTTCTTCATCTCCCTAAGAGCTTCCAAGTTGGAGAATAGACGGTGCAGCTCGTACTGGAGCGCCTTGGAGTGCACGCCTCCAAGGTCGGCATCCGTCTCCTTCCACACCGGCAGCAACGCCTGGAGCTTGGCCCGGTCATGCTCACCCGCATTGTACAGCTCAAGGAATTTGTTATAGGTTTGACGACACACCTCCTTGGTCCACAACAGCTTCCGCTCTTCCTCTTTATTTGGGTAGAGCCGGAACTTGTAGGCGAGCATGCCAGAGTACCGATTTTGATGGTGGCTTTCGTATATATGCTTAAAACGGAGAGGTCGGTGAAAGTGCTTTCGCTCGCTCTCATCCCCCCACTTTCATAGAGGGACTTCCCGCTCGCAAAGGTTAAAAGCAGAACCGCTTACTGCTATCTGAGTAAGATGGTATCACCGGCCGACTCATTCAACACCAAGAGCGTGCTCGAGCTGAAAGATGGACCCCTTCACTATTTCTCCATTCGGAAACTGGGCGCGAAGGTCGATCGTTTCCCGTTCACCATCAAGGTATTGCTGGAATCGCTGCTGAGGCAGGAGGACGGAGTACTTGTCATCGCCGAGGACGTGCGTAAGCTCATGTCCTGGACCCCGGCCGGCAACGATGAGCTGGGCATTCCCTTCATCCCTGCCCGGGTGGTGCTGCAGGACTTCACCGGCGTGCCTTGCGTCGTGGACCTGGCGGCCATGCGCGATGCGGTCAAAGAGATGGGTAGCGATCCGTCCAAGATCAATCCATTGGTCCCAGTGGACCTCATCATCGACCATTCGGTGCAGACCGACTTCCACGGTACCTGCTTGGCCCGGGAGAAGAACGAGCTCAAGGAGATGGAGCGCAACCTGGAGCGCTACGCATTGCTGAAGTGGGCCCAGGGCAGCTTCCATAACTTCCGGGTGGTGCCCCCAGGAAACGGTATCATCCATCAGGTGAACCTGGAGTGCCTGGCCCCGGTGGTGGCCAAACGGGACAGCGTGGCCTTCCCCGATTCGGTCTTCGGCACCGACTCCCACACCACCCAGATCAACGGCCTGGGCGTGGTCGGCTGGGGAGTGGGAGGCATCGAAGCGGAGGCGGTCATGCTCGGCCAGCCCTATTACATGCCCTTGCCCC
>CAZXTA010000162.1:0-3273 GCA_964642865.1 uncultured Methanomassiliicoccus sp.
TCTATATCTAAGAATTACTGGACCAAACTCCCCATAGTTGATATTTCCCCGGGATGATGGGGATGAGTGCGTTTCGTGGGGGTGGACCTGGGCTGGAAGACCGATCCTCCCAGGGAGAAAGGGACGGGCATCTGCCAGGTGGACGAACTGGGAAGGGTGGAGAAGGTCGGCACGGTCACCACGGACGATGAGATATTGCTGATCGTAGAGGAAGCGGGTGAGGTCTGGGTGGGCGTGGACGCCTCGCTGACCGTGCATAACGAGACCGGCCTAAGACCATGCGAACGACGCCTTCGGGACATGGGGATAAAGGTCCTACCCACCAGCAGGACCTTCCTGGAACGGAGGTTCGGAGGCTGCCGCGGAGGATCGTTGGTCCAGCGATCGTTGGAGAACGGTTTCACCCTGATGGAGGGTGAGATGCTCGGCGGGCGCCCGCTCTTCGAGGTCTTCCCCCACGGCACCCTGCACGTTATGGGCGGAGGACGTCGCCCTAATTACAAGAAGGGGAGCGATGAGCAGAAGGCCGAAGGACGGCGGCAGGTGATCGAGCTGGTGCGGGGGTGGGAGCCCTCCATCGAGGTACCGCACATCCTCCACGAGAGCGGAATGTCGGCCAAGGAGATGGAGGACATACTGGACGCCTGGGTCTGCGTAGCCTGCATATACTCTCACTGGTTAAATGGCGGGCGAACGACTCAGCTGATAGGTGAAGAAGGTGACGGACATATCCTACTGGGGTGCCACCGGCATGAGTGATCAGGACCGCCTGCTGCAGCAATGCTTCGCCATCGTCGGCGCGGAGCACGGCTTCTCCCAGGTCATGACCAATTGGGAGCGTTTCAAGGAGTTCAAGGCCACCTGGAAACGGTGCTCGATGAGCGCGGAGCTGCACATAACCGATTATATGAAGGATTCCAGCCCGGAGCTCATTTCCGATCTGGCAAAGGGAATTTTCGGGCGAATGGGGAGGGGCGGTGCCAGGGACATTTATTCCGAGAGACTGAGGCAGCACTTGCTCAGCCCGGAGTTCATCCAGAGGAACCAGCCCCTGTACCTCAAGAGGAGCAGGAACCTGGCCTACTGTCAGCAGGGCCGGACGTACGATCTATCGGCCTTGCACAACGACCTGCTGGACATGGGCCTGGTCAACGAGGTCCCGGACGCCTACCTGACCTGGACCAAGGGGAACAACCGGCAGAGGGTGGGCTACTGCAGTGTGATAATGAGGGTGGTGGCGGTGAGCCGGGTCCTGGACCGCAATGAGATACCGTCCTACGTCCCTGGGTATGTGCTGTACCACGAGCTGCTGCACCTGGAGAACGGGCTGCGCTTCGGCTCCTATCACGACAGGGAGTTCCGGGAGAGGGAGAGGGCACATCCCCATCACGAGGAGGCGGAACGGTGGCTGCGGAAGATAGTCGCCGACCCTCAATTTCGGTGATGTCACGCCAATTCTTTTTAAGCACTGAACGCCAAGCAGGGAGGGGAGAGAGATGCGCAAGACCATAACCATCAGGGAGCTGAAGGCCGGAGGTGCCGTGGACGATCTTTTTGCGGTGAGGTTCAAAAAACCGGTGGCGGCCTACAAGAACGGTTTCACCTTCCAACTATGGGTCTCCGATTCCGGCGGGGACCTGGCATTGAAATACTGGGGAAACAGGGAGGAGAAGAAGGTCAAGGAGGTCTGGGAGACCATCAGCAAGGGGTCGGTCGTCCACGTGAAGGGGAAGGTCAGCGAGTTCAAGGACTCCCTGGAGATCCACGTGAACCCGGTTTCCGGAGACATGGTGGAAGTGCTGAAGGAAGGGGACTACGATCTTGCCGATTTCGTGGCCGTGACCACCGAGGACGTGGAGGTCATGCGCTCCCAGCTCTTCTCCATCATCCGTAAGGTGGAGGACAGGTGGTTGAAGGAGCTCCTGGCCCACTTCTTCTCTGACGAGGACCTCGTGAAGGATTTCTGCTCCTGCCCCGCGTCCATCACCCATCACTCTAATTGGTTGGGAGGATTGCTGGAACATACCCTCCGGGTGACCAGGCTCTGCGAGTTCTACGCCCAGCAATACCCGGACCTGGACCGGGACCTGTTGATCACCGGGGCCATCCTGCACGACGTAGGCAAGCTGCGCGAGTACGTGGTCACCAGCATCATAGGGGCGACGGACGAAGGCCGTCTGGTCGGTCACCTTGTGGTCGGCGCGGGGATGGTGGGGGATGCCTGTCGTTTGATCGAAGGCTTCCCCCAGGAACTGGCTTTGAAGGTCCAGCATCTGGTGCTGTCAAGCCACGGTTCTACGGAGTTCGGCTCGCCCAAGACGCCGCTGTTCCCGGAAGCGCAGGCGCTAGCCCTGGCGGACCTGACGGACACCCGGATCGAGGACATCATCACGGTGAAGAAGACCGCCAGCACCGAGGACGATTGGGTGCAGGACAGGAACCTGGGAAGCGTTTATCTGAAGTAATCGCTGAAGGCGACACGATCGAAAATCTGGCGATCGACCGAACGCCCTGGACATCAGGATCACCTCTACCAATGGACACCGTGCAAATCTTGGGATATGGACGCAGGGCAGATGACCAGATAAAGTGATGGTTTTTTATGAACGGATGGTCCTCTATATATCTGGGGAAGCAATGCTCGATATCGATCATCGGTCACTGTTCAAGGTTTTCCTTCTTGTGATGCTGATCACCATAGGATTATGGCTCATCGAATGGTATTTCGATGTCCGAAGTGCGAGCGTGTGGTTCCTCTTGCTCTGGATCGTGATACCGATCGTGCTTTCTTTCCTTGCATTCTCAACTCTTCTATCGGCAATTCTCGAACGATACCGGAAGAAAGAAAGAACGACCGTGCTCAGATATGTGATGTATACTACGATCTTTCTCATCACGTTCTCATACGACATTCTGATAATCCCACTGTACTTTATGGGTTTTTCTTGAACATCATGGGCGAGAAAAGAAGTGCGATGAGGGTGTGCCCCCTGCCTTAACAGATCGGTTCATGGCCGCGGCGGACCGCGCTCCCCGCACTGACCCAGGCAGGGGGTTCGTTGTCGTGCCCCGGGGTTGTCCTCCAGTCATGACGCGATGTCACATCGTGGTTCCTGCAGGGACCTATCGGCGCACTGTGCACCGCCAGACTATCGTAGGGATCACGGTCACCCTCATTTTTACTGACGGCACCCTTCTTCAGGCCTCCATGACATATTAACCTTGCGCCGACCGTAAAGGATATGACCGCCACCCAGCTATTATGATTCCAGA
>CAZXTA010000163.1:0-3260 GCA_964642865.1 uncultured Methanomassiliicoccus sp.
GGAGGCATGCACCGTCCTCTCGGTCATGGTGCCGTCGGCCTTGGCCATGGTAACGCCCTCGATGACCAGGCGTCCCTTGGCGGTGTCCACGCTGGTGACCTTGCCCTCGAGTCCGAGCACGTCCTCGTCCCCGCGGACCACCCTCACCGTGTCGCCCTTGACGACCCGGGCGGTGCGGCGGCCCAGCTTCTCGATCAGCTCCTCACTGAGGTGGGAGCCGACGCTCTTGTTGCGCACATGGTTCGGCGCGTTGTACAGCGCCTTCCTCTGCTTGCTTGCGTACTTGCTCGTCATTTCCTGCACCTCACACGATGGTCGAAGCGGTGGCGGCCACCCGCGGCCACCTCTCGGCAGCCTCCCTGGCCACCGGTCCCTTTATGTCGCTTCCCTTGGTCTCACCCTCATCTGTGGTTATGACCGCGGCGTTGTCCTCGAAATGCACCATGGTCCCGTCCGCCCGGCGGAACGGCCTCCTCTGGCGGACGATGATGGCATATACGATCTGCCTCCTCATCTCGGGCGTACCCTTCTTCACAGAGGCGACCACGATGTCTCCCAAAGCGGCAGCGGGGCAGCGTCTGTGCACCCCGTGATAATTGGGAACGGCGATGACGCTGATGGTCTTGGCGCCGGTGTTGTCCACCACGTTCAGGACGGAACCGGTTATGATGCCCCTGGTCTGGTTCCCTGCCAATCCCTTCATGTCCTCACCTCTTCTCCACGATGACGAAGGACACCGTCTTGCTCAAGGGGCGGCATTCCATGATGCGCACCTTGTCCCCGGCCACTATCTCCAGGCAGGGGGGGTTGTGGGCGGTGTAGCGCCTCGTCCTCTTCTCGAAACGTTCGTACTTATGGTCGTACTTCAAGTAGTTCCTCTCGACCACGGCGCTGCCGTTCATTTTAACTGAGACGACGACGCCGTTAATGATCTGCCCCCGTACTGGGAGCTTCCCGTGGAATGGACAGTGATTGTCCTCGCAGGTGGCCGAGGGGGCCTTGACATCAATGCCAATGTCTCTAACTTCGCTCATTAGATCACCTAATCCTTTTGATCCTATCCTCTGGTCGATGCAGGATCTCGGATCCTAGGACCCTGATCCTCTCGCCCTGATATGTGAACTCGAACTCATGGCCGGACTTGGGTATCCACCTCTCCCTGCCCTGGCAGGAGATGGCCAACATGTTCTTGGTCTCGTCCACCACCTTCCCGTGCAACAGGTGCCCGGGACAGTTGGATTCCACCACCTCGATGTCCAGTCCGATGAATTCTTGTCTCATGAAATCCCTCTTGTCCATGGCTCCTACCGAACCTCGGTCTTGAAGCCCATCTCTTCCAAGGTCTGTGCGACCTTCTTCTTGTGGTCGCCCTGGAGTTCGATCTTGCCTTCCTTGGCGGTGCCGCCGGCGGCGCATTTGTTCTTTAACTTGCGCGCCAGGTCGTCCATGTCTATATCGGTGGCATCGATGCCGTCGACCACTGTGACGATCTTGCCGTAGCGCCTGCTGTCAGTGTAGATCCTTACGGACTGCTGCTGTCTGGCGATCTCCTCGCACATGCACAGCTCTTTAGGGAGCCCACATACCGAGCAAATTTCGACCATTATTCTTCTTCCTCCTTCTGGACGGTTAGGACCCTGGCGATGTTGCTTCTTAAAGCCCTGATCTTCCCCGGGTTGTTGGGGGCGCCGCCCATGGCGGCCGCACCCTTCTCGTGCATAAGTTCGTCCTGCAGCTCGCGGAGCTTGCCGGAACGCTCATTCTCGTTCATCTCTCTGATCTCAGAGGTCCTTAGCAATGCCATTTATTCAGCCACCTCCTCCTTGTCGTCTGCCGAGGAGGTTTCCTCCACGGGGGTTTCCTCCATGGGGTGCTCAGCGATGACCGAGGCCTCCTCCTGCTTGCGCAGCACGTCCTCAAGATCGGGGTTGGCCTGTATGGCGTAATCCATGGGCATGACGTCGATCTCAGCGGGAAGCCGGGCGCCGGCCTCCATGATCTCGACCTGCACACCAATGACCCCGGGCTTCAGCTTGGCCACGGCGAACCCGGTGCCGACGAACAGCAACCGGCTCTCACCGCAGTACTTGATGTACCCGTCCTTGAACTTCTCAGTGCGATGGCGTTCCCCGGTCAGCTTGCCGGAGATGATGATCAGGCAGCCGCGGGCCCCGGACTCCATGATGCGGCGCACCGTGGAGTGCCCCGCGCGTCGGAAGTGCCAGCCGCGCTCGAGAGCGAACGCAAGCTTCTCGGCCATGATCTGGGCGTTGAGGTTGGGGTTCTCTACCTCCTGGACCTCGATCTGGGGATTATCGTATTTGTAGTTGTCCTCGATGGCCTTGGTCAGCGTCTTGATGGCCGCACCGCGGCGCCCGATGACTATGCCCGGGCGCTCGACGACCAGAGTGACCCTGGTGCCCATAGGGGTCCTCTGCACGTCGACCCCGCCGAAACCGGCGCGGTCCACGGTCTTCATCAAATACTCCTTTAGGAGAACCCTTCTGATGTTCTCCGCCACGAACTTCCTTTCGTTGGCCATTTACTGAACCTCCTCCAGTATGACTTCTATGTTCACGGTCTGCTGGTCCCATTGGGTGCTGCGGCCGTGAGCCCTGGGCATGTAGCCAGGTATGGTCCTCCCATGATGGGCGGAGATGATCCGCACCTTCATGTTGTCAGCGTCCAGTCCCTTGTACTCGGCGTTGCTCTTGGCGCTCTGCAGCACCCTGATGACGGCCGCGGCGGCCTTCTTGGGGAACCGGCCGGGTCCGACGCCTCTCTTGTGTGCCACGCCCATATTGTGTCGGCGGATCGGCACTGGGCGGCGAAGCTCTACGACCTCTTCCAGCATGCGTATGGCGTCGTCGACCTTCCTTCCCCGCACCATGCGGCAGATCTCACGCGAGAACTTAGGGGAAATGGGCAGCTCCTTGGCGATGGCCTTGGACGTAGTGTCCGGATCGGCTTGAGCGGTGTATCCTACCATGTTTGTCACCTCACTTCAGCGGCATGAACTTGGAGGACCTGGTCGCACCGACGCCCGGACCGGAGTGCTTCACAGAACCTCTGGTCAAGGCGAACTCGCCCAGGAAGTGCCCGATCATCTCGGGCTTTACCTCTACTTCCTTGAATTCCTTCCCGTTGTAAACGGCCACGCGGCGGCCCACGAAGGCCGGCACGATGGGTATGTCCCTACGGTGCGTGCGCACCATGTCGTGTTCGCCGGACAAGATCTTATCGAAGGTGGTCTTCTGTTC
>CAZXTA010000164.1:0-3141 GCA_964642865.1 uncultured Methanomassiliicoccus sp.
CGACCTGGAGGCCACCTCGGTCAGCGTGAGGTTCGATCCGGACGGCTTCGAATCCCTCTTCGCCTCCCTGGAGTGCGCCCGCTTCCGCTACGTGCTGGTGGGGTGGTACCACTCCCACCCAGGGCACGGATGCTTCATGTCCTCCACCGACATATCGACCCAGAAGGGCATGTTCGACCAGCCCTACCACACCGCCCTGGTGGTCGACCCGGTGCGCCGGGAGATGGACGCCTTCTGCCTCAGCAAGGGAGAGGTGCGCAGGCGCAAGTTCGTGGTCTACTGGGACGAGTTACAGAATCCTTATCACGGGGAGAGCGTGAGGTCACGCAAGATAAGCGGATAGCTCTCAGACCCATATGGCGTGCCGCCGTCTCAGGGAGGTCTCGTCCAGGCCCATGCGGTTCATGAGCAGCGGGACCATTGAATCGAGCATTACCATGCTGGAAAGTTCAAAAATGGTGCCCAGAGGGGCCATGCGCTTCTTCCGCTCGTCCCGGGGCTGCCCCAGCTCCATCACGATATTGCTGGCGACGCCTAGCTTGGAGTGGGAGCTGCCTGTGATCGATACCACCAGCGCCCCTATCCTCCTCACGATGTTGGCGGTCTGCACCGCGGACATGGTCTCCCCGGTGTTGGAGATGATGAAGACCAGGTCCCCCTCCTCCACGATGGGGGTGGTGGTGTCCCCGACGAAATGGACGTCCAGTCCTATCTGCACAAGGCGCACGGCGAAGGCCTTGCCGACCAGCCCGGAACGTCCCACCCCGTAGATGAAGATCTTGTTCGAGCAGGCCAGTGTATTCACGATCTCGGTGATGACCGCCTCATCCACCCGCTCTATGGTCCGCTTGACCTCTTCCAAGATATAAACGGTGATGTCCTTCAATCGTCATCCTCGTCCTTGGCGCTCTTGGCCTTCCTGACCTTGCTATTCTTGGAGATCTTCTTGGTCAGCACCCGCTCGTAGATGACCTTCATGTACATTGCGTCGTGCTCCAGCAGGGGGGAGCTGGAAATGATGACCGAGTTGGGGTTGGCATCGGCCAGATATTCGGCCAGGGGCTCGAAGCGCAGGTCGCCCTTCTTGATGGGGGTGACGCGCCTTTCGTTCCCGGCGTCGTGCTCCACCCCGGAGAAATGGGTGTAGTACAGGTCGCCCACGTAACTGGCGACCTTGTCGAAGACCTCCGCGAAGTCCTCCGGTTCGCGCAACATGCCACCGGACCGGGCGTGCAGGTGGGCGAAGTTCACCACTGGCACCATGTGATCGAACTTGTCGCATAGCTCCAATATCTCGTCCAGACCGCCGAAGACCTCCTTGCGGCCCGAGGTCTCCAGGCCAAGCATCGGTTCGATCTTGTTCTTGTCCCACCAGACCACGATATCCTCCAGCCGGTCCGTGATGGCCGCGGTGGCCTCCCGGCGGCTGATGGTGCCATACAACCCCAGATGAGTGACCACCATATTGCCGCCCATCTCTTGGGTCATGAGACCGGCCCAGCGTATGGAGTCCATGCTCTTCTTGGTCAGATCACTGTTGCTGGCCAGGTCGATGTAGTACGGTGTGTGCATGGATAGCTGCACGTCAAGCTCGTTACCCATCAAGCCCAGCTCGACCAGCTCCAGATAGTTATGCACTAGTCCGGAGGAGAGGCAGATCAAGGTATCATCCTCCTTTATCTTCTCGTCCAGATTGGTTATCTGCACATATTTCTTCCCTTTCCGGCGCTGGATCTCGACGACCATCTCGGTCTCGAGCTCCCGGGGGGTCCGACCGACCTCCTCTTGGTCCGGGGATCGAGGCAGTACGTTCACCCGGACCATCTGGACCTCCATGGCGTTGAGGCCCAGGCCGTGAACATCCTCGATACCGTCCTTCAAAGTGCGACCCTTACAAGAAAGTGGAATGCCTGCTGGACCAAAACGAATCATTATTAACCCCGAGCAAACTAATTGGTATGTCCAATATGATATATAAGAGCTATTAAAATTAATTTATAATGGTTAATATTATGTTCACTTTTCGTTCCAGGGCATCTCTGCCCGAGGGGACGGACACCGTTTCATATAGATGGGGTTCCATCAGATGCTGTTCCGAGCAGCTCCGTCCGGTCTAGCCAGACGTTAATTTTACTCCCCCCTCCGAGGCTGCCTTTCGATGGCAAAAGTATATAATACCCCTCCATATTAGAGGGGCTTACCAATGTCGGGAGAGTCAGAACATGAAAACTGCAAAGACTGACCCTAACCTCTTGGCAACCATCGATTCCCTGAAGGCGGAGTCGAGGTCCAGCGGGGTAGGGATCTGGCGAGACATTGCTCATAGATTGGAAAAGGCCAAGGCCAATTGGGCCGAGGTCAATCTGAGCAAGTTGGAGCGATATGCCTCCGAAGGCGACATAGTGGTCGTCCCGGGAAAGGTGTTGGGGTCTGGAGCGTTGAGCAAGAAGTTGACCGTAGCCGCCTACGGCTTCTCCGAGTCTGCTAAGATGAAGATCGAGGCCGCCGGGGGAAGGAACCTCACCATCATGGAGCTGGTCAAGGAGCAGCCCAAGGGGACGGGTCTCAGGATAATGAGGTGATCGCATGGCCATAATCGACGCTGAGAACCACATCGCTGGAAGGCTGGGCTCCGTCATAGCCAAGAGGCTGATGAAGGGCGAGGAGATAGTCATCGTCAATGCCGAGAAGATCATCGTAACCGGCGATCGCGATGCCGTGCTCGCTCATTACCGGCAAAAGAAGGACCGCGGCAATATGAAGAGCGGTCCTTTCTTCCCCCGCCGTGCGGACCTCATCATGAAGAGGACCGTGAGAGGCATGCTGCCCTGGTATACGACCTCTGGAAAGGACGCCTACAAGAGGTTGAAGGTGTACGTCGGCGTTCCAAAGGAGTTCGTCGACCAGGAGAAGGAGAGAGTGAACGTCGCCATCAAGACCGGGCTGACCCAATATGTCACGCTCAGTCAGGTGGCCGAATTCCTGGGCTCGAGGGTGAAGTGATATGTCCGAAGTTGTGAATACCAGTGGAAAGAGGAAGACGGCGGTGGCCCGCGCGGTGGCCCGCGAGGGCTCCGGCAAGGTGCGCATCAACAGCGTGCCCCTGGAGATCATCACCCCCGAGCTGGCACGGTTGAAGAT
>CAZXTA010000165.1:0-3097 GCA_964642865.1 uncultured Methanomassiliicoccus sp.
GGACCTGGGGCCACGCTCCTGGCCAAGGAATGCGAGGCGGTCGCGGCGCAGACCGGGGCCAGCTTGGCGGTGTGCCCTCCCATGGTCGAACTTTCCACGGTGGCCCGTGCGGTCACCATCCCTGTTCTCTCCCAGCACGTGGATGCCAAGCCGCCCGGGTCCATCACCGGTCACGTCCCCCCGCAGAGCGTGAAGGCCGCGGGGGCCGGGGGCTCTTTGATCAACCACTCCGAGCACCGTATGGTCCTGGCGGACATCGCCGCGGCGGTGAAGGCCTGCAGGGCATTGGGTCTCATCAGCATAGTGTGCACGGAGTCCGCGGAGACCTCCGCGGCCGTGGCGGCCTATTCCCCGGACTACGTGGCCGTGGAGCCTCCGGAGCTCATCGGGGGGGACGTCTCGGTGACCACCGCCGACCCACAGGTCGTCAGTCGCACGGTCGAGCTGGTCCGGAAGGTCGATCCCCAGGTCAAGGTGCTGTGCGGTGCGGGGGTCAAGAACGGGGCGGACGTGAAGGCCGCCCTGGGACTGGGAGCGTCGGGTGTCCTGCTAGCCTCTGGAGTGGTCAAGGCCAAGGACGTCAAGGCCGTGCTGCTGGACCTTATCTCAGGCCTCTGAAGTCTGATTGCACGGCGTTCGATTATCCCCTTCTCCCATCATCATTCCTAGGTGTGCAGGTCACTGACGGCCCTTTCCTTCATCATCGTCCTGCTGCTCTGTTTCACGGGCCTTCCCTCGTTCACGGGGGAGGAGAGTTGCGTCGAGACCATGCCCAGCGTCCATCTCTCCCGGGTCTGTCCCACATATCCAGGCGAGTTCGTGAGTCTCTGCAATCACGGTGAGCCGGTGGATCTGCAGGGTTGGCGGCTGAGCGACGGGGAAGGCAGCATCATCTTCGAATCCGCATTCCCCCTTGGCGCTAATTCCGTCATCACCTGGTGCGAGCAGCCGGACAGGTTCGCGGCGATGTATCCCGGGGAGGCCTTCGTATATCGTAACTCTTCCGGGCTGCTCCTCAAGGGCAGCCTCAAGCTGGCCGACCAGGGCGACGAGGTCATGCTCTATGATGCCGGGGGCTCGCTGGTGGACGCAGTACATTACGGGCGCTCCGAGCCCCTTCCGCCCTGGAGCGGGCCCTCTCTGCCCTGCAAGAAAGGGGAGGTGCTGGTGCGCGGTGCCTTGATCATCGGTTTCAATTCCTGGTCCACCGAGGTTCCCGGCCTATTCACCATCAGCACCTCACCGTCCACGGTATTCGCCACGCCCATCCTTTACCCGCAGGACGGACTGGAGACCATGGTCCGGGAGATCGACATGGCCGAGAGTAGCGTCCAAGTGGTGGCCTACATCATGGAGAATTGGACCCTGGCCAGGCACCTCCGCACCGCGGCCATGAGGGGCTTACAGGTCACTCTTTTGCTGGAGGGACAGCCCGTGGGTGGGATCACCGACAACGGGGCTGCCCTGGCCTACTACCTACAGGACGGCGGCGTGGACGTGAAGGTCATGCGCTCCAGCGATACCTTCCGCCGGTACGATTATCTGCACGCCAAATACCTTGTGTTCGACGAACGTCGCCTGCTGGTCAGCTCGGAGAACATGGCCGATTCCAGCTTCGGCAGCAATCGTGGCTGGGGGGTGCTAGTGGAGTCGGAAGAACTGGCCATGAGCGCGCTGGACGTGTACCGTCGGGACCTGGCCGGAGAAGGCGTGGACGTCTTTCCACTGGAGCTCAGCGTCCCCCGTCGGGAAGGAGGGCCGGGCCGGCTGCTGCAGTACGACCATTGCATCCCTCATACCCAGGTACAGGCCATCGCCTCCCTGGCCACCTCCCCCTTCGGCATTCAGGACGTCCTGGTGTACGCGTTGGAAAATGCTCAGGAGAGGGTATGCCTGCAGCAGATGCGCATCGAGGAGAAATGGCTGGAGGGCGACGAGGTCATGGACGCCCTGTTCCACGCGGCGGAATGCGGGGTGACCATACGGATCCAGCTGGATTCCGGGCAGGGCACCGAGGTCTCCAACCGCCGGGTTGCAGCCTCCTTGAACTCCAGGGCCTCGCAGGCAGGCTGGGACCTGGAATGCCGCATGGCCGGGGACGCCTCGATGTTCACCCGCTTGCACAACAAGGGGGTCATCGTGGACGACACGGTGCTGGTTGGAAGCGCCAACTGGGTGGACAGCTCCATGCTGAGCAACCGTGAGATGGTGATGGTGCTGCGATCACCTGAGCTGGCCGATCGCTTCGCCCGATGGTTCGATGAGGATTGGCAGGGTGACCCCCTTCCCCCGTTGATATCATTGTCGTGGTATTACCAGGAGGTGCACAAAGGTGGGCTGTTGGTCCTGGACGCCACCGCCTGCTCCGACCCTTCCGGCATCGCGGAGTTCACCTGGGACCTCAACGGGGACGGTGACCCTGACCTCCTGGGCCCGCTGCACGTCTTGACCTTGCCCTCTGGGGAACATAATGTGACGCTGACGGTCACAGACACCCTGGGCAACAGCGCCAGCGAGACCGTAACGGTGCTGGTGAAAGGGGGCGAGGGAGCCCTTTCCCTGCTGCTTTACCTCCCGATCATCATCTTCGGCATGCTGCTGCTCATGCGGAGCAGAAGAAGGATTTAGTAATGGTCAGGGGAATCGGGCGGCGTTGCAGATCCGTTACTTCCAAGGCCGGGACCTGGACGACGTGCGCCAACTAGCGGCCGAATCATTGCGGGAGCGTTACGACCCGAACCTATTCCTGCAGCTAGTGCCCTTCTGGCCGGAAGGGACGATCGTGATCGAGGACCTGGGGCGGATCATCGGCTTCGTCCTCGGGATCATGAGCGGAGAGCAGCATGCCAGGATACTCATGCTGGCGGTGGACCGGCGCTACCGGGGAGGGGGGCTGGGCACGCTGCTGGCCCGGGAGTTCTTACGCGAGTGCGGGAAGAGGGGTGTGCGGCAGGTGTCCCTGGAGGTCCGGGTCAGCAACATGGCGGCCATGCGGTTCTACCAGCGCCTGGGTTTCTTCAATGTGAGACGCGCCTCGCGCTATTATTCCGATGGCGAGGATGGCCTGTTCATGCTCCACTATCTCTAATGGAACATG
>CAZXTA010000166.1:0-2984 GCA_964642865.1 uncultured Methanomassiliicoccus sp.
CCTCTCCGGCCTTCCGCCTCCGTAAAACGTGCTCGGAACCGATCTCCATACGGGCCATGGTGTGAACCACCCTGGGGAGGAACGAGAAAGGGAGGTTTAGGGTGCAGGGCATACAGGTCATAATCTTGCCGGAGGTGACGGACCCGGCAAAGCTGGAACGGTGCATCTCGCTATTCGAAAACTTCTGCATGGTCAACGCCGCGGTGAGGGAGGGATTCGACATCGAGGTGTCCATCGTACTTCCTCAGGAAAAAGGGGATAACCTAAATTAGACGGTCGGTCATTTGCATGACCAATGCTCGACGAGAAGGACCGGGCCATACTGAACGAGCTGGAGAAGGATTCCAGACGCAGCACCAAGTCAATCGCCAAGGACCTTGACATCCCCCGGGCCACGGTGCACGAGCGCATCCGGCGCATGACCGAAAGGGGCATAATCAAAGGGTTCACCGTAGTGCCGGACTTTAACAAGCTGGGCGAACCGGTCACCGCCTTCATATTGGTCTCTTTCCTGCCCAACAACAACATGTCCCAGCGGGAACTGGCGAACAATATCAGCCACCTGGACGGCGTCCACGAGGTGCACCTGATCTCGGGAGAGCATGACATCCTGCTGAAGGTACGCGGGCAGTCCATGGAGCGCATCGGTGATCTGGTGATCGACAAGATCCGCCAGATGGACGGAGTGGGGCGCACCCTCACCTGTACGTGTTTCGCAACGGTCAAGGACGAGTGAGCCGTCCCGGTCGAACGCATTTACATTATCAATAGTTAAAAAAACCTAAGTAGATGGGAGTTGCATGAGTAACGACCGCTTTCATTCTTATATGAAAATGATACCGCTAATTATCGTACTGGATAACATAAAAAAATCTATGCATTGTTAAGGATATCTTTAAAATGCTTCAATTCGTTAGGCATTTTTGTTCAGAATATTGCACGAGGTCGGGCTTTCCGTCCAGTCACTTGTGGGGTGCTGGTGAAGAAGGTAGCAAGCTCTGAATAAGGAGGGGTTTATTGCTTAACGGTCAAATAGCGCAGGCTATGCTTAGGTTGGATGGGGAGGCACCGAGGCCCCATCTGGAGGTCCCTATCAGGGAGCATATACTGATCGTGCCCGAACTGGAGATGGAGGTCCAGAGCAACTATGCGTCGTTGTTCGGGGACTGGCGTGGGTCCACCGTACTGTGCGCATGCGGTGCCCTTGTCCATTTGGACTAGGGCGCGGTGCAAAGGCGCCGGCGGATGGGAAAACCGATCGAGTGCCGTCAATGCCGCAACCGACGGGTGGCCATAGAGATGGAGGAACTGGACCACGAATATTACGAAAGCGAGGAGGAGTGACCCCTTTCGTCAACTATCTTCAACCGACGAACAACCTTCTTATACATCTCCCTTTATACATCCCCTTCAATTGAATTTTCCAAGTTAGAGGTATTTACATGGACATGCTTATCATCGCTGGCTTCCTGGGCAGTGGGAAGACCACAATCATCATGAACACCATAGAGCGCATCTCCGAGCGTACCGGACAGAAGATAGCGGTCATCGTTAACGATTTCGGCAACATCGGCATTGACGCCAAGGTCATGGAGAAGTACGGGCTTAAGGTGCATGAGCTACCCCGCGGCTGCATATGCTGCACCCTGGGGCCCACCTTACTGGAGACGGTGCGCACCATTCACGACAAGTTCAAACCGGACCTCCTCGTGGTCGAACCGTCCGGGATCGCCGACCCGGAAGCCATACTGGTCACTATGGAACATTACCAAGGTCCGCCACTGGGCTCCATCAAAGTGGTTGTCCTTCTGGACACGGTACGCTTCCCAACGCTCATCCAGGCTATGAAGAGGCCCCTGTTGGGGCAGCTGCGCTCGGCGGACATAGTGCTCATGAACAAGGCCGACGAGGTTAACGAGACCAGATTGAAAGAGGTGGAGGCCTATGCTAGGTCAACGGTCGGTGACAAGCCGGTCATCCCCGTCTCCGGGACCAAAGGTCAAAATATGGATGAATTCGTGGACATATTGGTGGGAAAATGATCATCGAGGACTTCGCGGCCTACGCCGCACGAGTGCACATTGCCTTCTCGACTCCAGTCTTGCCTGAAGCAATACAGGAGATGATGGAATCATTCATGAGCGGAGTGGCGATGGACTGCCTGGAAGCGGGGACCAGGCTCATCGGGCATATCAAGAGCATGGTAGAGAGCGGGGATACACTTATCACCTACAGCGTCACCGAACACGATGCCAAGGTGCGCTCCCGCGGGCGGTTCGAGTCCCCTCAGACCAAAGTTGACGTGATCATCAACGTACTACAATATGGACTGGTCAAAGATGAGCTGGAGCGCATCGTGACCGAATGCAGCCGACGTAGCTTTCCCGGCTCAAGATCGATAATAGTGGAGGACCTGGAAGCCGAAGAGGATGATCATGATCACACGGAGCATCATGATCACACGCACTGATCTTCTCCCTCTCGAACGTATCGCTTGAACGGTACCTACCGCTCGGATCTCTTCCCGGTGCCCTTGACCTTACTTGTCGCTTTCTTGACCGTCTTCTTCACCGCGGTCTTCTTCACCGGCTTGGCGCTCGCGGTACCGTCGTCCACCTTGATCGCTTTCTTGACCGTCTTCTTCACCGCGGTCTTCTTCACCGGCTTCTTTAGAGCGCCCTCAGTCTTCTTGCTGGTAGGACATTCCATGTTGGCGCAGAACTGCCATCCTCCCCTGCCCTTGATCTTAAGTATCGGGGCGCCGCATTCCGGGCACTTCTCCCCCAAGAACTGTAGCATGCCGTACTGCGGCAGCGGGTAGGTACGCTTGCACTCGGGATAACCGGAGCAGCCGATGAAGCGCTTTCCCGCCCTCGAATATAGTATCCGCAGTTCTTTGCCGCATTCCGGACAGTCGCCCACGCTATCCTTACCCTGGTTGCTCTGACAATTGGGGTCTATGCATTGGACCTTGACCGGCGAGC
>CAZXTA010000167.1:0-2936 GCA_964642865.1 uncultured Methanomassiliicoccus sp.
TGCACGCCAGGTCAGCCAAGGCCTCGGTGACCTGACCAGGTATGGTGCTGAGCACGCTACCCCTCTCCGCCCTGCCCTCCGGGTCCTCCTGCCGGGGAAAGTACGGGGTATTGAAGAGTTCCGGCAGGCAGACCACCCTGGCTCCTTTGGCCACGGCCTGCTCGGACATGTCTACCGCCTTGCTGAGGTTGCTCTCAACGTCAGAGGACATGGCCATCTGCACCAATGCTATTCTGAGCACGCGAACGGAGGACATGTTCTATCGGATTAGGGGCCCTATGATATAACCGTGTCGCTGAGCTCAGTGAGGCCTCAACCGTTCGATGCGTTCCAGGGACCATTCCGCCCCTTTACGCAGGTACTCGTTCTCATCCTGAAGTATGGCCCTCAGCAGGGGCACGGAAGAAGGTGAGGTCACCCTCATCTTGTCCGCCACCCTTCCCAGGGCCCAGACGGCCATCCCCCGCACCTCCTTCTCCGGGTCGGTCAGGAGCACGTTCAAAGCCTCAATGGACTTCGAATCGCCGATGTGCAACCCCGCTAGCTCTCCCAGGGCCCAGGCCGCGTTCCCCCGCACCTCCGGGTCCAGGTCCACCGTCAATGTCACCATGGCCTCGATGGAGCGAGGATCGCCTAGCTTCATCATGGCCAGCTTGCCTAGGCACCAGGAGGACTCCCTTCTCACCTGATCGTCCTCGGCCTTGGTCAGGGAGATAAGTGGCTGGAGCAATCCACGATCGCCCAGTCCCGATTCCAATAGATCCTTGGTCTCTTCTAGCGCTTCCTGGCACTCCTTGACGTCCAAGGAACGCAGCCTTTTTAGGATTCCCCCCAGATCGATGTCGATCAAGTCAATTACCTCAAGAAACGGCCATCAATAGTGCATCGGCCTGGCCTTGTAGAACACACAGATGGAATAGTCCTTATGGCTTTCGCACTCACCGTAATCGTCCTTCATGCCCAGCGCATCGTGTCTGAAGCGGCGCGCCTTGCAGTTGGCGCATCGGCCGTCAGACGTGCGCCACAGGCACGGCCTCTTCTCGACCTGATCCTCCCCCATGATGCTTAGATATTATAATCGTTCGTATATTTACGAATAATTATTCTGAAAAACTCGAAGAATGATGATGTGGGCCCAGCCGGATTCGAACCGGCGACCTACTCCGTGTAAGGGAGTCGTCATGACCGCTAGACCATGGGCCCTTCGGTTATCGTCATCGTTCATTGATTATAAAAAGAGAAAGGAAAAAAGGGTTTGTTTGGGGTTTGGACCTTAATCATTATAGGTAGAGTGACTCCACGTCGATCCAGTAGTCTACCGGTCCCTCGTTGGGCGAGATGAGTATATACATCTCGTCGTAGAAGAACATGAGCGAGGTCATGAGCTTGGTCACGGTCTCGTCCAGGTCCTGGGTGGGTATGTCGATGATCATGGCCGCACTGTCTCCATACTCCGGGACGAATATGGTCACTATGAAGTCCACCTCAGGGTAAACCGGGTAGAGATCCTCCAGGTCGACCTCGGCGCCATCGACGCTCACGCCGTTGATTAACCATCCTTCATAGTGGGTGGCCCAGTCGGTCATGTAGCGGAACCCGACCATTATCTCCTGACCGTCGTAGGCCGAGAGGTCGAAGCTCATGTCCGTCCAGGTGTCGTTCAAGGAGGTCAGTCCAGGCAGGTTGTCGACTATGCTCTGCATGGCGTCGGAATCGTGCTCCTCAGTGAACCAGTCGCCGGTGTCGTTCAAGGAGGTCCAGGTCAGCCCGCCGTCAGTGGATACCTGTACGAACCCGAAGTCCCAGCTATCTTCCATTTCCCACATGGTGGAGATGTTCAGCCAGTGCAGGTAGTCCCCTTCCTCGGCCGCAGGGACCGTCAGGTCCACGTCCATGGTCAACAGGTAATCTATCTCGTCACCGGTGTTGGAATACCATGCAGGTCCGTCCTCCATCAGGGGCACAAGCTCCCAACCAATGATGGCAGAATCATCTCCGTCGAAGTTCATTTTGACCATCTTGGGATCCAGGTCAGGGATGTACGTGGGAGGCACGAGTGTCTGGGAATCCCCGAGAGTTAGAGAGTTATAGATATAGCCGAAGTTCAGGTGGAGATAGTCCGTCCCATACGCGCCCAGCAGGGACATATTGGTGTTATAATCCTCTATGGTCCAAGTTGTCCCGAAATCACTGCCCCATTGCAGGTCACCATCCCACAACATGACTTTCAGTTCCGATTCGATCTCGGACAGGCTGATACTGTCATAACTGTACAGACCGCCTCCGACCTGGTGATCCAGTCCCTCTGACCACAGCAGGTTGGCCAGTCTCCATTCCCGGAATACCCGGTCAAAGGTCATCCGGTTGAAGCCTAGCGACCACAGCGAATCTGTGATGCCTTCCTGACCATGCAGCGGGTTCTGCATAATGGTGGAAATGATGTCCGAACCGCCGTAATGGTCGTTGAGGTAGATCATGAACAACAGCGCGGCACCATAGTCGGCCAGTATGTTGATGTCACCCTGATCTCCCCACTCCGTCAGGGAGTTGTCCGGGGTATAGAAGAAGGCGGCGAGGTCGGAGTAGCTGTAACCGTATCCGCACAATCCTTCAGCGTACATCGAGCACCCCTCGTTGATCCAGGTGTCCTCACCGGAGTCCACGTAGTCGTGCAGCAGATGCTGGTACTCATGGGCGATGGTCGCCTCATAGAGATATGAATAATGCTTCGGGATGCCTTCGTCCTGCAGGCCAGTCCTGTTCGCCCAGTCCCAGCAGTCAATGTTTATGATGTTCCTGTCATAATAGTACGGGGTGCTGCCGGTGTAGAACCCGGCCACGTAATAGGGATAGCTCGAGTTCACGTAACTCTCGTCCACGATGTTGAACACCATGATCATGACCTTGCCATCATCGGTGGTGTTGTAATAATCAGC
>CAZXTA010000168.1:0-2917 GCA_964642865.1 uncultured Methanomassiliicoccus sp.
GCCTCGATCTTGGTCCTCTCCTCGTTGGAGGCCTGGTCGCCCAGCTCCGCTAGTGCCTTTTCCGTCGCGTATATCAGCTGATCGGCCTGGTTGATGGCCTCCACCTTCTCCTTGTTCCTCAGGTCCTCATCGGAGAAGCGCTCGGCCTCCTTGACCATCTTCTCGATGTCCTCGGACGAGAGCTTGGTGGAGGCGGTGATGGTGATCTTGGCCTCCTTCCCGGTGCCCATGTCCTTGGCGTTGACGTTCACGATGCCATTGGCGTCGATGTCGAAGGTCACCTCGATCTGTGGCACGCCACGTGGGGCGGGCGGGATGCCCATGAGCATGAAGCGGCCCAGGGACGTGTTGTCCTTGGCCATGGGCCTCTCCCCCTGCATCACGTGTATTTCCACGCTGGTCTGCCCGTCGGCGGCGGTGGAGAATACCTGCGATTTGCGGGTCGGTATCGTCGTGTTTCTTTCGATGAGCTTGGTGGCGATCCCGCCCAGCGTCTCGATGCCCAAGGAGAGCGGGGTGACGTCCAGCAGCAGCACGTCTTTGACCTCACCGGCCAGCACCGCTGCCTGCACGGCCGCGCCCATGGCCACGCACTCCATGGGGTCCACGCCCCTCTGGATCTTCTTGCCCACGACGGTCTCTACGAACCTCTGGATGATCGGCATGCGGGTCGGCCCGCCTACCAGTATCACCGCGTTGATCTTGTCCGCAGTAAGGTTCGAGTCCTTCATGGCCCTCTCGACCGGCCCACGGCAGCGGTTGACCACTGGCTCGACCAGCTCCTCAAGCTTGGCCCGCGTCAAATTGAACACCAGGTGCTTTGAGCCGTCCGCTCCGGCCGCCAGGAACGGCAGGTTGATCTCGGTGGACATGGTGGTCGAGAGCTCGATCTTGGCCTTCTCGCATGCCTCGCGCACTCTCCACATGGCCATCTTGTCCGACGTCAGATCGATCCCGCTCTCCTTCTGGAAGATGTTCACGGCGTACTTGATGAGCAGTTCGTCCATGTCCGTCCCACCCAGCTGGGTGTCCCCGCTGGTGGATATCACTTCGAACACCCCTTCC
Organism: uncultured Methanomassiliicoccus sp.; assembly: GCA_964642865.1. GTDB lineage: Archaea > Thermoplasmatota > Thermoplasmata > Methanomassiliicoccales > UBA472 > UBA472. The sequence continues at coordinate 1,066 of CAZXTA010000168.1, forward strand.
GAGAAGTCCATGATGGTGACGTCCAGCGTGCCTCCGCCCAGATCGAACACCATGATCTTCTGGGACGTGCCAGCTTTATCCAGGCCGAAGGCCAGGGCCGCGGCGGTCGGTTCGTTTATGATCCTTATGACCTCCATGCCAGCTATTGTGCCGGCGTCCTTGGTGGCCTGCCTCTGGTTGTCGTTGAAGTATGCGGGAACGGTGATCACCGCCTTGGTGACCTCATCGCCCAGGTATGCCTCGGCGTCCCTCTTGATCTTCTGCAGGATGAAGGCCGATATCTGCTGCGGGGAATACTCCTTACCCATGGCCTGGACCTTGTGGTCCGTGCCCATCTTGCGCTTGATGGCCGCGATCGTCCCATCCGGGTTCGTCACCGCCTGTCGCCTGGCCGGCTCGCCGACCAACAGCTGGTTGTCCTTCGTGAAAGCGACGTAGGAGGGGAAGGCCTTGCCTCCGATGCTGGTGCCCTCCGCGCTCGGGATTATCGTCGGCCGGCCGCCTTCCATGACCGCCGCGGCCGAGTTGCTGGTGCCTAAATCGATTCCTATGATCTTAGCCATCTGATTCACCTCTCTCTGAACTCTTGCCCACCTTAACCTTGGCGTAGCGTACGACCCTGGGGCCCAGGCAGTACCCCTTCTGATACACCTCCAGGACACTGCCCTCTTCACCTTCGTCCACGCAGAGCGCCTCATGCAGCGCCGGGTCGAATGTCTCGCAGGGTATCTCCACCAGTCCTTTGGACTGGAGCATCGATCGTAAGTTGGCGTACACGGACCCCATGCCGCGCCTGAACTCCTCGCTGTCGCCCTTGGATGACAGGGCGCGCTCGAAATCATCCAGGAAGCCCAACATCTCGAGGAGCAGTTTGTCGTTGGCTGCCTTGACCTGCTCCTCCCGGTCCCGTTGGGCGCGTTTCTTGTAATTGTCGAACTCGGCCTGGATCCTCTTGGCCAGGTCCATGTTCCTCTCGGCCAGGTCCTTGGCCTCCCTGACCTCGCCCATCAGCCTTTCCATCTCTTCGCTCGGTCTGAGCGGCTCGTCCTGAGCCTCCCCCTCCTGCGGGGGTCGCTTTTCCTTGGAACTGTCTTCCATCGAGGGCCCACCCCTTGGTTTGGTCTTTAAAATTGAAAAGGTTATTGGTGGAGGGAGGTCGCCCCTCCGTTGGAGTTTAATCTACGTCAGCCAGGCCTTCTTTGCCGACCGAGTCCTTGTAGCTCGGACCGCCCATGCCCTTGGCGGCGATGACATCGTCGATCCTGAGAATCATGACCGCGGCGTCAGTGGCAGAGCTGATTGCCTGCTTGCCCACTCGGAACGGTTCCAGGACATCATTGGCCACCATGTCCTCGACCTGGCCGGTGAAGACGTTCACTCCGGCGTTCTTCTTGCCTGCCTTGTGGGACTTCCTCATCTCGATCAGTATGTCGATGGGGTCCAGCCCAGCGTTCTCGGCCAGGGCGGTGGGCACGACCTCCAGGGCGGATGCGAATGCATCGATGGCGATCTGCTCGCGGCCTCCTACGGAGGAGGAATACTCGCGCAGACGCAAGGCCACTTCGACGGCGGTGGAACCTCCACCGGTCAGCATGCGTCCGTCCTCGATCGCGACCGCCACGACGCTCATGGCATCGTCCAGGGAACGCTCGATCTCGGCGACCACGTGATCTGTGCCGCCCCTTATCAGGATGGACATGGCCTTGAGGTTCTTGCACCCTGTGACGAAGGTCATCTCCTCTTCCTGGATCTTGCGGACCTCGACCAGGTCGGCCTTTCCCAGGTCGGAGGCCTCTAGCTCGTTGATCTTAGAGATGATGATCGCCCCGGTGGCCTTGGACAGCTTTTCCAT
>CAZXTA010000169.1:0-2897 GCA_964642865.1 uncultured Methanomassiliicoccus sp.
CGCTGACCGACTGCTGGTCGAAGTCCAGGTCTGGTATGTCAAGAGCTTGGAGCGCCTCGACCACCTTGAAACCCAGGCCATCATCGCATATGATCGGGCTTCCTATGCCCAGCACCAAACGGGTCGCTTTCATCAATTTCCGCGGAAGTTCGATGCCTATTATGAACTTTGCCTTTTGTCGCGCCGGACAACGGATTAATCTATGGTCCGAGGCATTAACGTTCAATGACCTCGGTGCAGGCCTCGCTGACCGTGCAGGTGGACGGCCGTCCGCTCACCTCAAAACAGGCCGAGGCCGTGCTCACTTTGTACTTGAAGGGGACGCAACGGGCCGCCGCCCGGTCCCTGGGCGTCTCCGCCCCGGTGCTCAACCGCCACCTACGTCAGGTGGAGGCCAAGGTGGGACGGCCGATCATGAAGTGCGGTCCGCGCGGCACGGTGCTGAACGAACTGGGGGAGAGCATAGCCAGGGAACAGATGGCGCTGGGGTGGAAGTCGAAGGAGCGCGAGCATCTGGCGGTGGCCTGCACCCCTCTCTCGGAGGAGATGCTGCTCAAGGCGCTGAACGTGATCGATCCCCAAGGCCAGGCCGATGTGGTCATCTCTGAGGACCGTCGTAACGTGAACGAGTTCCAGGCCGGAATGCTGGACCTGGTGGTGTTGGACGACCCGCTGTACGCCTACGAATCGGAAGGTGATAGCTGGGAGGAGGTGGGGAAGGACCGCCTGGTGCACGTGCGTCGCGGCACGGATTACGCCCGCTACCGCTTCGGAGCACAGAGGCTCGGCTATCGTCATCTGGACTCGATCGGCGAGGAGTATCGGGTGGTCCGGACGTATTCATCCCTCACCGCCCTCATCCGCAGTAGCTACAGCTTCTTCGTCAACGAGAGCCTGCTGGCCAGGAAGGGGCACCGCCTGCGCAGCGCCACCGACCCGGTCCTGCTGTCATACCTGGTGCTGTGCCTATACCGTCCTGGGGTGCCCAAGGTCGACGAGCTGTTGAGAGTGATGCGGTCCGAACCCCACGTGTAGTGTTACCTATTAAGCTTACACTCGTTGCTTTTTTCATTCACTTTTATATACGATATCTCCGCTCCTCTAGGGCAGAGGAAGACTTCCATGTCAAATGTAAAGATACCTGACCCGGACTTCGCCCAGAGCATCATCGATGCCGGCGGCAAGACCTTGGACCTGTGCTACCAGTGCGGCACATGCACTGGCAGCTGCCCATCCGGACGCACCACCGCGTTCCGCACCAGGCAATTGATCAGGAAAGCCCAGCTCGGATTGAAGGACGACATACTGCCCGCTGAGGAGCTGTGGATGTGCACCACCTGCTATTCCTGCGTGGAGAGGTGCCCCAGGGACGTCGAGATCGTGGACATCATCATCTTGATGAGGAACATGGCCGTGGCCAAGGGATACATGGCCGAGGACCACAAGAAGGTGGGCCGTTCGCTGTTGAAGATCGGCGCCACCGTGTCCATGGCCGACAACATCAAGCAGCTGAGAGTAGGTATGGGCCTCTCGGCCGAGCCGCCCACCACCGCCGGTGACCCCAAGGCCATGGCCGATTTCCGCAAGATCATGGAGATAACCGGTTTCGACAAGCTCATCGGAGGTGCGTAAATGGCAAACGACAAGTTCGCATTGTTCCTGGGCTGCATCGCCCCGCTCAGATACCCCGGCATCGAGAAGGCCACCCGCGATGTGTTCAAATCCCTAGGCTACAACCTGAAGGAAATGACCGGCGCTGGCTGCTGCCCCGCCCCCGGGGTCATACGTTCCTTCAACCAGGCCACCTGGCTGGCACTGGCCGCTCGCAACCTGGCCATCGCCGAGAAGCTGGGCTGCGATATACTGACAATATGCAACGGCTGCTACGGCTCCCTGTTCGACGCCAACCACATGCTGAATGAGGATCCCGAGCTCCTGAAGAAGGTCAACGGGATCCTGAAGGAGGTCGGAATGAGCTACAGCGGAAAGGTAAAGGTGCGCCACTTCGCCGAGGTGCTCTTCAACGACGTGGGCATCGAGAAGGTCAAGCAGAAGATGACCAACCCCCTGAACTTGAACGTTGCCGCCCACTACGGATGCCACTTCACCCGCCCCTCCAAGCTGAAGCACATCGACGATCCCGAGAGGCCTCGCATGCTGGACGAGCTGATCGAGTGGACCGGGGCAAAGAGCGTACCATATGCGGACAAGAACATGTGCTGCGGCGCTGGCGGTGGAGTGAGGAGCAGGGACTCCAAGTTCGCCCTGACCTTCACCGAGACCAAGCTGAAGAACATGAAGACGGCCAAGGCGGACTACATCATCGACGTGTGCCCGTTCTGCCACCTACAGTTCGACCGCGGCCAGAAGGACCTACCTGGATATGACCTGCCGGTCATCCATCTGTCCCAGCTCTTCGGATTGGCCATGGGCCTGCCCAAGTCCTCCCTGGGACTTGAGGCCCATGAGGTCAAGGTCAACCTTTGAGGGTCTAACGTGGAACAAGTACACCTGGTGGGGGTCTACACCCCCGAAGAGCTGCCAGAGGGGCTGGAAGGCTTCGTCAGGTATCAGGCGGCACTCGACGAGCACCAGATGAAGAAGGGGGAGAAGATAGCCATGCTCAACGTGATCAGCACCTTCTCTTACATACCCATCTTCCTGGAGGACCTATGCTGCTACGAGGACCTGGAGTTCAAGCTGTCCCAGCATGAGGTCCAGATGGACCAGGTGACCAAGGTGTCCCTGCAGCGGGTGCTGCAGGAAATGTTGCCCTGCCAAACCCCTTAATCCCATTTTCCCTCTTACCAGCAACCAGATGGTGAGCGTTTTGGGCAAGAGAAAACTTATTAATAGGGTCACCTGTTTCCGAGTTCATCTCGCGATTGGAGGCTATT
>CAZXTA010000170.1:0-2894 GCA_964642865.1 uncultured Methanomassiliicoccus sp.
AAGCAGTACGTGCACAACGTGCTGGTGGCGGAGGAGGGCTCAGAGCTCGATGTGGTCACCGGCTGCGCGACGACCAAGAACGTGGAGCAGGGGCTGCACCTAGGCATTTCGGAGCTCTTTCTGAAGAAGGGCTCCAAGCTCACCTTCACCATGATACACAACTGGTCGGAGTTCGTGGGGGTGCGCCCGCGTAGCGTCGTGGTCATGGAGGAGGGAGCGACCTACATCAACAATTACGTCGCGCTCAAGCCGGTCAAGACCATCCAGACCTTTCCGACCGCGTTCATGAACGGTCGGAACGGGGTATGCCGCTTCAACTCCGTGGCGGTGGCGCACCCGGGAAGCATGATGGACATGGGCTCCAAGGCGGTGCTGAACGCCGAAGGCTGCAAGGCCGAGCTGATCTCTCGCACCATCACCACCGGGGGCACGGTCATCGCCCGGGGGAAGCTGGTGGGCAACGCGGCCAAGATCAAGGCCCACCTGGAGTGCAAGGGGCTGATCCTGAGCGACAAGGGCGTGCAGATCGCCATCCCCGAGCTGGAGGCCCGGGTGCCGGACGTGGAGATGACCCACGAGGCGGCGGTGGGCAAGATCGACCAGGACCAGGTGGAATATCTCATGTCCCGCGGGCTGAGCGAGGAGGAGGCAGTAGGCATGATCGTGCGCGGGTTCCTGGACGTGGGCATCAGGGGCATACCGGACCACCTAAAGGCGGAGATCGACAAGGCCCTGCAGAGGACCGACGTGCACGGCATGTGAGTCTCCGGAACCGTTTCCAGTTCCTCTTTTTATTGATCGGTATGAGGGCCCATCGGACAATCTGGCGTAAGTTTTAACACCTTATATTGTCATGCTATGGCGGGGAAGCTTTTATGTTCGAAGATCAGTTGGAGGTGGAGACCGCGGTATATGACGCGTTGGCGACGATGCGTCGAAATGACCGTCACGATATAGCAATGTTCCTGATAGACCCGGTGGTCCTCAATATCCTGGCGGCCACCTACAAGCGTTGCCTGACGGTGTCGGAGATGGCCTTGATGGTCAACCTGCCCGCAGCGACCTGTTACAAGCTGGTGTACCAGATGGAGCGGCTGGGGCTCATCGCCTGCTGCGGGTCCGGCCGCACCAGCGGGCATGGGAAGGCATTGGTGTACACCTCGGTGCTCAAGGAGATGAGCCTGGACATGAAGAACTGTGCCCTCGGCCTCTCGGTCACCTGGAAGAACGGGGTCATCGAGGACCTCCGCCAGGAACTGACCCTCCAGCTGAAGTGTCATGGCCAGACCCCTCAGGTCGGTCTTGCAGGGCCCGTGCTGGGGGAGAAGCATGGCGGGGTACTGTCCTCCGATTAGGAAGGTTGATTATTCGCCAGCACCTTGACCATAGCCATGCGTGTGGTCAAGCGCTCCGGGGAGATGGAGGATTTCGATCCCTGCAAGGCCATCCGGGCCATCATGAGGACCGGTATGTCCCGGGAGGAAGCCCAGGAGGTCTTGGATAGGATCAAGCCCACCTTCTACGACGGCATGAGCACGGAAGAACTTTATCGGCTCATCCGCTCCAAGCTCCCTTCCTGCAAGGCCACTCAGTTCTCCCTGAAGAAGGCAATCATGCTGCTGGGGCCGGACGGGCACGCCTTCGAGACATTGGTGGGCCGGGTGTTCCGCGAGCTGGGATACACGGTAGAGATGCGCCAGATACTTCAGGGCCACTGCGCCACACATGAAGTGGACCTGGTCGTCTGCAGGAACGGTGTCAAGGGTGCGGTCGAGTGCAAGTTCCATAATACCTTGGGAATAAAGACCAGCATAAAGGATGCCCTCTACACCTACGGGCGCTTCCTGGACCTCAAGGACATCAATGGGATAGCCGTCCCCTGGCTGGTGACCAACACCAAGTTCTCCAGTGATGTGGTCCATTACGCCAAGTGCGTGGGCATGAGAACGATCTGTTGGAAGTGCACCGAGGAAAAGGGATTGGAGAAGCTGGTGGAGAGGGTCAACATCTATCCCGTGACCATCCTTGACATCAAGCGTTGGGAGCAGCGCATGCTGCTGGACCACGAATTCATCATATGCCGGGACATCCTGGATAGGAAGGCGGAGATGCTCTCCCTCTTCCCCAAGGAGACCGGTGAGATGATCGTCAGGAAGGCGGCCGATTTCCTAGAGTGTGTGCAGAAATGAGATATAGTGTGGTCCTGGGCACCCGACCCGAGATAGTTAAGATGTCCCCCATCGTGCGGGAGCTGCAGTGCTGCGGGGAGGATTTTGAGATAGTGCACACTGGACAGCATTACTCCTTCGAGATGGACCGGGTGTTCTTCCGTGATCTGCGGCTACCAGAGCCGGTGGTCAATCTGGAGGTGGGGTCTGGTACCCATGGCGCGCAGACCGGAAGGATGCTGGTCGGCCTGGAGCGCTTCTTCCAGGAGAGCCGGCCGGACCTGGTGCTGGTGCAGGGCGATACCAATACTGTGCTGGCCGCGGCATTGGCCGCGGTCAAGCTGAACATCGCGGTGGGTCATGTGGAGGCGGGGCTGCGCTCCTTCGACCGCACCATGCCTGAGGAGATCAACCGGATGGTGGCCGACCACGTCTCCGACCTGCTCTTCGCCCCTACCACCGTTTCCGCTGATAATCTGCGGGCCGAGGGGTTGCCGGACGAGAGGATATTCGTAACCGGGAACACCATCGTCGACGCGGTGCGGGAGAACATGCGGCTGGCCGCCGAGAAGGGGGACGTCCTTAGGCCCTGGGCCTGGAGAAGGGAAGATATATCCTGGCCACCCTGCACCGGCAGGAGAACGTGGACTCACCTTCCCGCATGGGCAACGTGCTGCAGGGCCTGGAGGCGGTCGGCCGGGAGACCGGGCTGGAGGTGCTGTGGCA
>CAZXTA010000171.1:0-2867 GCA_964642865.1 uncultured Methanomassiliicoccus sp.
GTCCACGCCTTTAGCGAAGTCCTTGTTCCTGAACTTCTTGATGATCGAACTGACCTTGACATCTGCCAATTTTTTCGAGGGCACCACCAGGGCGCAGGCTATCACCAGCCCGGAGACGGCGTCCGCCGCCACCAGCGCCCTCTTGAGATCGTTGTCCACCGGGACCCCGGTGGCCTCGTGGTTGTGGGCCAGTATGGCCTGGATGATCTGGTCAGGCACCTTTCCTTGTAGCAGGTCCCTGGCGATCAGGGCGTGGTCCTTCATGCCATGACATTCCTCGAAGTCGATGTCATGCAGGATGCCAGTGATCTCCCAGCAGTCCTCGTCCCGCCCCAACCGCAAAGCGGTCTCCCTCATCACCGCCCCTACGGCGATCATGTGCTTGAGATTGCTCTCCTTGGCCACATGCCCCTTGACCAGCTCCAGTGCTTCTGCTCTCTCCATAGGACCTTCCTCGTTACGAGCAGGGAATGTTCGATGTTCAGTTCATACTATCAGCTTACCGGCGGAAGGTCCCCACAAGGCGTCGTAGACCGCCTCCACCTTGGCCACCACCGCGGCCTTGGCCGGGAGCTTGGGATTGATTCCGTGCACCCATTTGCGCATCTCGTCGAACTGCGGCCCCGCCTTGTACACCGTGGCCGAGCATTTGATCTGGAAGGATTTCTTGGCCTCGGAATCGTAGCATAGTACGGAAACGCGCGGATTCTCCGACAGATTGGCTGCCGTCTTCAAGAAGAAGTTGTCGACCAACAGCAGCGTCTCATCGTCCAGTATCTTCATGTAATTGATGAACACCACGTTAGGCGTGCCATCCTTGGTGGCGGTTGCGATCGGAATGGGCTTCTGTTTCGATAATGCCTCTTTGACTTCGGGTGGCATATTGACCATTTTTATCACCGTGATAAGAAAGATTTAGTTGCCTATTAAAGATAATCCTCATTGATTTGCCCTCATTGATAAACTCATTAAAAAAAGTAGTTAGTTGGTGAGACGAATCAGTTCCTTATGGGTAATAAGGAAACGGTCTTGTTGGTTGGTCGGCTAATGGAATTGGCCGCCCGCACCGCCCCCAAGGCCACAGGCAAGGACTTCATCGAGACCCTGCTCTTGAACGACGAGCAGCGGGTCAAACTTGGAGAGGACATGATAGAGCACGGGAAGAGATATGGCATATCGCATCATGAGAGAGATGGAAATAACGTGCTGGCCTCGGATGCTGTGTTGCTCATAGGGCTGTTGCCACATCCGGGTGTGGGATTGGACTGCGGGGCCTGCGGGATGGCCACGTGCGCGGAACTGAACGCGGGGTCGTTTGGCAAGGAATTCCATGGACCTAACTGTGCGCTGCGCCTACTGGACCTTGGCATCGCCCTTGGCTCGGCGGCCAAGGTCGCCTCGGAGATGAACGTGGATAATCGCATCATGTACAATATCGGCACTTCGGCCCTGCGACTGGGATACTCTAAGGCCAACATATGTCATGGTATACCCTTGTCGGCCACCGGGAAGAACATCTTCTTCGATCGAAAAAGTTGATTCACCTCGGGATGAAATCCCTACCGACCTTGAACGCCTCGGCCACCGTTCTTCCTTTTATGAAATAGGGTCCGCCGGGGCTCCGGTACATGAGCAGTTCCAGTTTCTCCATGTCCGGACGTCCATTGCTCAGGCACTCCTCGTTCACGTAGACCTCCTCCACTTCGCCGACCACCATGTCCGTGCCCTCGAACTCGATGATGTCGTCTAGGGTCAGCTCGACGTTCACTGGGCACTCCCGGGCCATGGGCGCGGTGAGGGTCTTGCCGAAGAACACGTCGAAGATGGTGGACTTGTCCACATGATGCCCGGAGTGTAGGCCGCAGTAGTCGGTGGCGGTGACCGCGTCCGCCCCGGGCAGGTTGATGCTGAAGGTCCCGTTCTCCTTGATGCCCTCCTTGGTCCGGCGTTCCTTGCCCATCACCACCGCCATCCTGGGGGGCTCGTCGTCGATCATGGTGGTCCAGGCCACGGTACAGAAGTTCACCTTGCCTCGGACCTTGGCGCCCACCAGGACCACCGGCAGGCCCATGGTCGGCACTTTCTTACCTAGGGTCGTCTTCATGTTGGTCCCTCATAAAACGTTTTAATGGCATATTTAAGCTGACCTTCGTCGATTGAAGGTTATTGTTGATTACAAAAACGAGGTCTTCGGCAAAACGCATAAATACTTACGTGCTATGTCATAGCATAGCACGGTAATAGTGCTTAACTGAAGGAGGAAATGAGATGGTCGAAGTGAGGTCTGAGATGCTGCCGTTCGCGGCAGATGCCCTGCACACCAACGCTCTGACGGCGTCCAATGGCGCTGCTCTTGAGGAGGGTGGGGCGGACTACTACGGACTTCACCAGACCATACTGGAGATTGGCCGGTCCTGTCTTACCCCCGGTTCACGGGTGGTCGACCTGCGCTGTGACCTAGAGTCCTTGATGCCCCTGGTCATGGAGCACGAGGACCTGTGCAAGTATGTGGCCCTGTCCCCCACCGAGCAGGAGAACTGGGAATGCTTCGACCGGTTGCGGACCAGGGTACGCCTAGGATTTGTGGATGCGGCGTGCCTGGACCTGCATGAGAATTTTCCCGAGATCTCTGCCAGGTTGATACTGGCCTTGGGAGCGCTTGGCGACCTTTCCGGAGCTCGTCGGCGGGAGGTGGTGGAATCCATGCATCGACGCCTGGAGAGGAACGGCGCGGCGATCGTCATGGAGGAGGTGCAGGGCGAGGATATGCCCGTACACCGGGAATTCGGATCGATGGACCGTAGGAAGCGCCGCCCCTGGACATCCGCACAGTGGGAATCATTACTGCTCGGGGCGGGGTTCAGCAC
>CAZXTA010000172.1:0-2857 GCA_964642865.1 uncultured Methanomassiliicoccus sp.
AAGAAGGGTTCGCCCAGGCCTATGGGCGATCCGTCGACCACGCACTGCACCACACCGCCCACGCTGTCCCCGTCCTCCCCGGCCGCCCGGATCTCCTGGAACATGCTCTCGGCCAGTTCCGGCGAGGCCGCCCGGACCGGGTTGGAGCGGGAGAGCAGCGCCTCGGTGATGTCGCGCTCCTCCTGGTCCCGCACCGCCCCCACCTGGCGCAGGTAGGCGGCCACCCGTATCCCTCGTTCCTCCAGAAGCATCTTGGCCACCGCGCCGGCGGCCACCAGGCCCACGGTCATGCGCCCGGAGAACTGCCCCCCTCCGCGCAGGTCCGCGCACTCCGAGTACTTGAAGCGGGCGGTCAGGTCCGCATGGCCCGGCCGGGGGACCTGGCGGAAGCGCTCGTACTTGCTGGAGTCGGTGTCCCGGTTGATGACCATCAGGGTGACGGGGCTGCCGGTGCTCCGTCCGTCCAATATTCCGGACAGCACCTCCACCCGGTCCTCCTCGGCCCGGGGGGTGCCGATGCCCGCCACGGGCTTGCGCAGGTCCACCTCGTTCTGGATGCGGCCCAGGTCGATCATCATGCCCGGGGGGAGCCCATCCAGCACCACGCCCACGCACGGTCCGTGGCTCGTCCCGAACAAGGTCAGTCTCAACTCACTGCCAATGGTGTTCACGGTATCATCTCCATCCTAGCTCCCAACGACCTCATGTCCTGCACGAAGTCGGGGTACGAAATGCGGTGGCAGTGACCATCGCTTATGATGGTGTCCCCCTCCGCCACCAGTGCGGCCACCGCCGCTGCCATCAGGATGCGGTGGTCGTTGAATGAGCTGACCGCTGCCCCGCGCAGCCGTCCCTTCCCCCTGACCACGCAGCCGTCCTCGGTCTCCTCCACCTCCGCCCCCATGTCCTTCAGGAAGGCAGTGGTGGCCGCGATGCGATCGCTCTCCTTCAATCGAACGTGCGAGGCGTTGAAGATGCGGCTCTCCCCCTTGGCCTGTGTGCACAGCACGGCCACCACGGGGAAGAGGTCCGGGGAGTCCCCCAGATCGATGTCCGTCCCCCTCAGCTCCCCGACCGCGCATCGCAGGTCCCGTCCGCTCCAGCGCACCTCCGCCCCCAGCCCCTTCAGGACGTCCAGGAAGGAACGGTCGCCCTGCTTGTCGTTAGGGTCCAGGTTGCGCACGGTCACATCTCCGGTGAGCGCTCCGGCCGCCAGCGGGAAGGCCGCGGAGGAGAAGTCCCCCGGCACGGTGTAGTCCCGCGGACGGTAGCGCTGCCCCCCGGGCACCATGAAACCCTCTTCCGTACGTTCGCATCTCGCGCCGAACAGGGACATCATCTCCATGGTGATGTCCACGTACGGCCTGGACCTCAGGGGCGCGGTCAGGCGTATGACGGTGTCCGTCCCCTTGAGGGCGGAGGACAGCAGCAGGGAGGAGATGAACTGGGAGCTGACGTCCCCCCGTATGCTGGTCTCCCTCCCCCGGTTGGGGCCCTTGACGATGAGAGGGGCAAGTCCGTTGCCCCGCGAGGACTCGCACCTGACCCCCAGCCCGTTCAGCGCCTCTATCAGAGGCTGCATGGGCCGGCGGCGCACGCTCTCGTCCCCGGTGAGGACGGTGACGCAGGGCAGCAGCGAGGCCACGCCGGCCATCAGCCGGATGGTGGTGCCTGAGTTCTGGGCGTCAATGACGTCGTCCGGGCAGCGCAGTGCGCCGCCCTCGATGCTCAGCCCCTCCTCCTCGCGCACCACCCCCCCGAAGGCCTTGACCGCCTCCAGGGTGGCCAGGGTGTCCTCCCCCCGCAACGGGCGACGCAGGAGGCTCCTACCCTCGGCCAGCAAGGCCAGCGTCATCGCGCGATGGGTGTAGCTCTTGGACGGCGAGGACATGACCTTCCCGACGGTCCTGGACGGCGATACCTTCAGTTTCATTCCGCGTTCCCCCGGAACATGTCCACGACGATGGAGCCGGGCCCCATGGCCTCCAGCACCGCCCTCTCGTTCTCCCCCACCAGGGCGGCCACCGCCGGCCCTGTTCCGGAGATCCCCGCGCCCAGGGCGCCGGCCTGCAGGGCCTTGAGCACCAGTTCCTGGTCCAGGCCCAGGGCCGCCCCGTAGCACAGGCTGTTCAGCATCATGGCCTCCGCGTATCGTTCATCCCAGGCCAGCTGGAAGGCCTGTTCCACCAGCGGGCGGTACAGGGCGATGCGCTCCCTTGGCAGTCCGGCCTTGCGGATCATGCGCTCCGGGACGTTTATGACGGCCCTTCCGCATATGGTCCAATCCTCCCTCTTCAGTACGGTCCTGGCCGCATTGTCGGTGAGGACCACCCCTCCCAGCAGAGAGGCCGCCGCATCGTCCAGGGCCCCGGTGACCGAGACGCCGGAACGCATGGAAACGTCGGCGTTGAGGCGCAGCACCTCCAGCGGGCCCATGCTCTCCCCCAGCGCGTCCAACGTCCCCAGTATGACCGCGTTGGCCGCGGCGCTGCTGCTCTTGAGCCCGCGGGACACCGGGATCTGGGAACGGGTGCGCACGATCGCCCGGCGCCGCAGGGAGAACCGTTCCAGGACGGCCGAGACGCACCGTGCGGCCAGCTCCGTGGGCTCCCCGGCGAGCCCTTCCACGGTCACCTCCACGCCATCCCCCGGGGAGAGCTCCACCTCCGCCCAGGTGCGCAGGTCCACACCCACCGCACACCCCTTCCCGGCGGCTATGGCGTTGACGATGGTGAGGGCGCCATGCGCCTCTCCTCGTCCGATCAAGGCAGGGCCTCCCGGAAGGCCCTCTCCATGACATCGTACTCAGCGGCCTTTCCGGTCCACAGCTCGAAAGAGGCCAGGGCCTGGTATATCA
>CAZXTA010000173.1:0-2842 GCA_964642865.1 uncultured Methanomassiliicoccus sp.
CGGTGGCTCCTCCTTGGCCACGTCCAGCAATATCCTGCGTATCTTGTGGTCCTCGGTCATGGCCGCCAATTGCTCGTACAGGCTCACCGCGTCAAGCTCGGCGATAATGGCCGTCCTCAGTATCTCCCGGTCGAGGTGGTCCGCCTTCAAGTTGTCCAAGTTGACGGGGATTTTAGACATCATGGTATCACTGCACCTCTTTACGTCGCTTTGAGCACATAAGTTTAGTGGACGGCCCTTCAATCGATCTGGGACAACCCCAGCAGAAATCGATAAATGCGGACTAGGCCTTCGGGGACATGGTGGCCGATTGAACCATACGAACGGGGGAAGGAAGGAGCGAAATAATGGTGGAAGCCCCTCCTATAAGGCCGTCCGGGACCCTCTAGCCGAGGTCCCGGTCTCGGCCTTGGTGCTATTAGGTACGGGTGGTATGGTCCTGTTCATGGGTTCCTTCTTCGGCCTGGTCGCTCTGCTGGGCGTTGGGGGTTTCTTGGTCCCAGCCCTGGTAATATCCGGGTTAGGCGCGCTGATGATGGTCGTCGGTTGGCGGATCTGGCGCAAAAATAGGCATAGCCACGAGCTATCGGTCCAGAAGGAGAAGGAAAGGTTGCTCTGCGATTACTGCGGTGGCATGAACGACGAAGGCGACCTGCAATGCCGTTTCTGCGGTGCGCCCTTGCGTTGAAATGATTTAGATCCCTAGATACCCGGCGTAGGTGGCCTTATCGCAGATGGGCAATTTACCATTGAGGCATTTTTCTAAAACGTCCGATACCTTGCCTTCGCATCCAGCGTGCACCTTTATCCCGGCCGCCTGCAGATGCTTGAAGGCCCTCGGCCCTATCGTGCCAGTTACGACGATGTCCACCTTCTGATCGGCTATTTCCTTGGCCACCCTGAGGCCGGACTCACTTCCGGCCTTCTTCACCAGGTTCTCCATGACCAGGTGGTTCTTGGGATCGCCCTCGAAGATGATGAAGAAGGAGCTTCTGGCCATGGGGGCGATCTCTCCTTCCAGGTCATCCCCTTTCGAGGTCACCGCCAGGCGGCACGGTCTCCCGCCCTTGTTTGCGGCCTTGATCTTACCTGCCATGTTTAACACCATATGCACTTGGTCCCCTGAGCTTATCTTACTTTCGTATTTACGCACTTAAAAAAGGGAGACGAAACGTGGATGGGAGTTCTGTGACCGCTTTCGCTCGTGATCGGGGGAAGCGACGCAGCAGAACCTGGAACGTCTGGCGCCTGTGTCAGAAAGGTCAATTCCACCGGTCCCTTGTAAACATTTAATAAATCATAAGAAATGGTGGAGAAGGGAAGTTCATTGACCGGGGGGCAAGAAGTCGTCATAGACGTGAAGTCATTGGTCCGGAAATATCACAGTAGCTCCGGCATCCTTCATCAGAAGAAGAAGGAGACGGTGGCGGTGGACCATATCGACCTAGAGGTCAGGCGCGGCGAGCTCTTCGGTCTGGTCGGTCCCAACGGCGCGGGCAAGACCACCATCATAAAGGTGTTGACCACCCTGCTCCTTCCCACCGAGGGTACGGTGAACATCCTGGGCTATGACGTGGTCAAGCAGTCCATGGAGGTGCGCAAGCGCATCGGATTGATACTAGGGGGGGAGAGGGGGCTGTACTACCGTATCACTGCCCGCCAGAACCTGCGCTACTTCGCCGACATATATGGTGTTCCAATGAGCGTCCGGGACAAGCGCATCGCCGAGGTCCTGGAAAAGGTCGATCTGACGGAGAAGGCTGACATCAGGGTAGAGGACTTCTCCCGAGGCATGAAGCAGCGCCTGCACATCGCCAAGGGGATCGTCCACGACCCGGAGCTCATATTCATGGACGAGCCGACCATCGGCCTGGACCCGGAGGCGGCCCGCGAGGCCCGGGACATGACCAAGGCGTTGGTGAGGGAGGGCAAGACCATACTGCTGACCACGCACTACATGTTCGAGGCCGACGAGCTGTGCGATCGGATCGGGGTCATCGCCCGGGGCAAGATCGTGGCCCTGGACTCGCCAAGCGGCCTGAAGTCCCTGATGCGGGACACCACGGTCATCGAGGTGGAGGGCTTCGGCATCACCAATGACGACCTTGAGGCGCTGAAGTTGCTGCCGGGGGTGCGCACCGTCTCGGCCAACATGTGCGAGGACAAGCAGACCCTCCGAGTGCAGGTGGGGGACCCCGGCAGCATGCTGCCCCACGTCAGCCAACAGCTGCGGGAGAGGAGGATCATCGGCATGCGGGTGAAGGAGCCTACCCTGGAGGACGCCTATCTCTGGCTGGTGAGGGATGATGCCTAGGTTAAGGGCCCTTTCCGCTTCATTCAAACACCAGGCACTGCACTTTCTGGCCGATCCACAATGGATCATCCCCAACATCATCGCCCCCTTCATCTTCACCCTGGTCGTGCTCATGCTGTTCCAGGACCCCGGCCCCGATGCCCTGCTCTACGCCGTGCTGGGCGGTGGGATGATGGGCATGTGGGGGAACACCCTCTACGCCTCGGGTTGGTCCATTCAATCGGACCGCTGGTGGGGAACGATAGATGGAATATTCGCCGCTCCCAGCCCGCTCATCTGGATAATCGGTGGCCGCGCCCTGTGGAACGCCCTGATCGGCATCATCAACGGGCTATTCGTGCTGGTGGTGGCCGGGGTGGCCTTCCAGATCCCGTTCCAGGTGGCCGACCTGCCGCTGTTCCTGTTGGCCTTCCTGTTGACGTTGCTTTCACTGGCCGCCCTGGGCATGCTGTTCAGCGCGGCCTTCGTGCTGACCCGCTCGGCGCAGGTCCTGACCAATGGCCTGGAGTTCCCCATCTACGTGGGCAC
>CAZXTA010000174.1:0-2836 GCA_964642865.1 uncultured Methanomassiliicoccus sp.
CGCCGCCACCCCTTCCTATCTCATGTACATGGGGGAGGTGGCCGAGAAGATGGGCATAGACATCGAGAGGGACACCAAGCTGCGCATCGGTCTGCTGGGGGCCGAACCGTGGAGCGACCGCATGCGTGACCGCATCTACGAGACCATGGGTGTGAAGGGCATCAACTGTTACGGGGCCAGCGAGCTCTCCGGACCGCTTTTTTCCGAGTGCTCGGAGCAGTCTGGGATACACATCTGGCGTGATGTGGCCCTGGTGGAGATCATCGACCCTGATACCGATGAGGTTCTGGGTCCGGGGGAGAGGGGAGAGATGGTCATCACTATGCTTCAGAAAGAAGCATTGCCCATCGTGCGCTACCGCATAGGGGACATCACCATTATCGAGGACGACGTTTGCGCCTGCGGACGGGCCCACCCACGCATCTCCAGGATACAGGGGCGGGTGGACGATATGATCATCATTCGTGGCATCAATGTATTCCCCTCGCAGGTGGAGCACTCCCTGATGCAGCACCCCGAGCTGGGCAACGAGTTCCAGCTGGTAGTTGACCGCAAAGGGCACATAGACAACCTATTGGTGCGGGCCGAGCTTAGGCCGGAGGCCTTCACCGACAACATCATAGAGTTGAACGCCTTGCGAGAACGCATATCCAATCGGCTGAAGGGTATGCTCAATGTTTCGGCCATCGTTGAACTGGTGCAGCCTGGCACCTTGCCCCGTTTCGAGGGCAAGGCCAAGCGCGTGGTGGATAGGAGGGAATACTGATGAGCGATATCGGCAAGTACAGGATCAAGCAGCTTTCCATATTCTCCGAGAATCGGCCCAACCGCCTAGCGGCGGTGGCCAAGGTGCTCAGTGAAGGAAAGATAAACATACTGGGGTTCAGCATCGCTGAGGGCGCCGGCTACGGCGTCATTCGGGTCCTTGTGGACCGGCCGGAGGTAGCCCGGGACCTGCTTATAAATGAGGGCTTCGTGGTCAAGTTCACGGAAGTTCTCGCTATACAAATGGAGGACCGTCCTGGTGGCCTTTTCGGCCTGACGGATCAGATGAAGGACGTCAATATCGAGTACGGCTACGGTTACCGCAACCCTCCGTACGCCGTGCTCATCGTTCGGGTCGAGGACATCGAGAAGAGCATCGAGAAGCTCAGGGCGGGCGACTTGCACCTGCTGGACAATGTCACCTTCCATTAAGCACCCCATCTGGGAAATGTAATATATGCGACATGTTATCACCAAGCATGCCATGCCAGCCGTGAATTTGTCCCTGGGATTCTCATCGGGCAGTGGACACCCCGTTCTGGCCGCGGCATCGCCGTCTCCATTTTGATCGAGGGAAGAACTATGGTCTACTGGAATCCTAGGATCGAGGACATGCCGGTGAGCGAGCTGAAAACCCTTCAGCTCAAGCAGCTGAAGATGTTGGTCTATAAGCTCTACACCTTCTCCCCCTTCTACCGCCAGAAGATGAAGGACAAATGCGTCACGCCGGAGGACATACAGACCCTGGCGGACGTGATCAAACTGCCCTTCATGACCAAGGCCGACCTGCGAGAAGGCTACCCGGACAAATTGTTCTTAGCCCATCCCCGCGAAGTGGTGCGCTACCACGCTTCCTCGGGCACCACAGGAAAACCGACAATAATGGGGTACACGCAGAACGACGTTCAGAATTGGTCGGAATCGGTGGCCCGGGGGCTGGTCTCCGCCGGTATCGGTACCGACGACGTGCTGCAGGTCAGCTACACTTACGGCCTCTTCTCCGGTGGATTGGGTCTGCATTACGCCGCCGAGAAGGTCGGCGCCGCAGTGGTCCCCGCTTCCACGGGAAACACCGAGAGACAGATCGACCTCATCCGGGACATGGGCGTGACCGCCATCGCCGCCACGCCTTCTTACCTAATGCACCTGGGCGAGGTGGCGGAGAATATGGGTATTGACATCAAGAGGGACACCAAACTACGTTTGGGCATATTGGGGGCGGAGCCTTGGTCAGAGCGTATGCGCGACCGCATCCAAGACTGGCTAGGCATCAAGGCCATTGATATTTACGGCGCCAGCGAACTCTCCGGTCCGCTGTGGTGCGAGTGCAGCGAACAGCAGGGCATACATGTCTGGAGCGACCTGGCGCTGGTCGAGATCATCGACACGGTCACCGGGGAGCACGTCGCCCCGGGAGAGAAGGGGGAGCTGGTCATAACCATGCTGCAGAAGGAAGCCCTTCCCATCATCCGCTACCGGCTGGGGGACATCACCACCTTGGACGAGGAGGTCTGCTCCTGCGGACGGGCCCATCCGCGCATTGGCCGCATTCAGGGACGGGTGGACGACATGATCATCATTCGAGGCATCAACGTTTTCCCTTCGCAGGTGGAACACAGCCTGATGACCAACCCAGAGGTGGGGAATGAGTTCCAGATCGTGGTGGATCGGAAAGGGGCCCTGGACACCTTAATGGTGCGCGCCGAACTGCGCCCGGAGGCCTTCGGCGACCGGGTCTTCGAGCTGGACGCTATAAAGGACCGGATAACGCACAAGCTGCGCGGTTCGTTGAACGTTGGCGTGACCGTGGAGCTGGTGGAGCCGGGTTCATTGCCGCGTTTCGAGGGCAAGGCCAAGAGAGTGGTGGACAAGCGCGTATTATAAAATGTTATTCTGTAGCATGCTAGCACGCGGCAGATTAACATGTAACATTTTAAATAGAATTGAGGGAATCCCCCTCGGTCGATTTCCATAGGGGATCGACACCAGTATGCTTTGAGGAGCATCGCAGAGGGAGAGGATTCGAGCTATGTTAGGTATAGATGACCCTTGGGTTTGGACGGGTTATGTG
>CAZXTA010000175.1:0-2813 GCA_964642865.1 uncultured Methanomassiliicoccus sp.
ATGAACTTCAAATATGAACTAGACCAAATGGTATGTTCGGCCACTAATATGGTGCCCATATAAAAGGCTTTTCGTTTCCACCACCCCTGCTGGTGCCTCGCCCAGAGAGGGCAGGTCGCCTTTGCCCGCCCAGAGTCGTCAAGTTGCACCTAGGGGATCATGACAGAGGAGATGATAAACTTGAGCAGCGAATGAATTGAAATACACGCCAATCCTTCTCCGATGACGTGAAGACCGTCGTGGCGATCACTGGGGCCTCCGGGACCATCTATGGCATACGTCTGTTGGAAGAGCTGCAGGGAAAGAAGTTGTTGATAATCACCGAAACGGCCAAGCGGATCTTGGAGGAGGAGACGAACTACACCGTTGCTGATGTGGAGGGACTGGCCGACGTTGTCTACCACGAGGACGAGCTCTTCGCCCCGGTGACCTCCGGCAGCCATCGATTCCAGGCCATGGTCATCTGTCCCTGTTCCGAGTCCACACTGGCCAAGGTCTCCCACGGCATAGCCGACAATCTGGTGACCCGCGCGGCGGCCGTGTGCCTAAAAGAAAAGCGCAGACTGGTCATCGTGCCCCGCGAAACGCCCCAGAGCGCCATCATGCTCAGTAACTCCCTGAGGCTGGCGCAGGACGGCGCTGTGATACTACCGGCCAGCCCAGGATTCTACCCCAAGCCGAAGAGCGTAGAGGAACTGGTGAACTTCCTGGTAGGGAAGATCCTGGACCAACTGGGCCAGCCGCACGAGCTGTTCCGGCGCTGGGGCGACTGACTCACTCCACCAATATGGCCGGACGTCCCGGCACGGCCTGGCGGGACTTGTTCTGCGGGTCCGGCGTGCCTGGTCCTCCGGCGATGTACACCTCGACCGAACAGCCGTACTCCCGACTAAGGAAATCCTGGCAACCCCTTAGGAACTGCAGCTCGTCGAACTTCTTTCCCATCTTCTCGATCTCCGCCGAGGAACGCTTCATGAGCTCCTCGGCCAGCTTACGGGAATAATCGGACGCTTCCTTGCCGTGAGAGCGCACCTCCTCGCGGGCCATGGCCGCCTTGGTCAGGGTGGGCACCTTCAGATCCCCCTTCCGGGACAGTTCTATGGCCATGTCCATCACCGCATGCTTCCAGGGCGCGGATGTGTAGAATATCATCCTGGAGGGATTGATCCCGGTGACCTTGAGGATCTCGTTGGCGTCCTCCATCAAGGCCCGCAGGTAGTCCTCGGCCCTCTCCTTGGCCAGTTCGACCTCCCCCTCCATCACCGTCGGGAAGGGTGCGGTGGATACCATCCCCGATCGTCCGAAGGCCTCCCACAGCTCCTCGGCCACGTGCGGGGTGATGGGCATCATCAAAGGCAGCAACAGGTCCATGACCCTGTTCACGGTGGCGGAATGACCACCGCCCCTCCTCTGATACCAGCGCAGGTCATTGAAGGCCTCGAAATAGACCTCATTGGCCAGGGATCGCAGGTCGTAGCTTTTCATCAGCTCACTTATGCGCAGCACCCGACTGGCCATACGGGATATCAACCAGAGGTCCAATTCGCCGGACGGACCGTCCAATGCCATGAGGTCCAGCAGAGTCCGCTCCAGCCTCTCGGTACGAGCGGTATAGCTCTTCACCGCCTCATCGTCCCATTCCACGTCGGCAAAGGGCGAGGCTATGTGCGCATAGTACAGGCGCAGGGCGTCCACCCCGAACCTCTCCGCCGCCCCGGGGATGGGTTGCGCGCCGCCCTTGGACTTGGATATCTTCCCCCCCTTCCCTACTATGTACCAGTTGACGAAAATGCCCCGTGGCAGCATCTCTGTGGGAAGAACGGCCACGTGGTTCATCAGGAAGGCCGGGAAGTGCACGGTCATATGCTCCTTCCCTCCTAGGTTGAGGTCCAGAGGATACCAGTAATGCACGTCCATCCTTATCTGACGCAGCAATCGCTCCGGCACCCCTGTTCGGGCGCTGACCTCCTCGTAGTTGCCCTGGTCCAACACCACCAGGTCAAAGAACTCCTCGGTCATCTGTTCCGCCCCGAGGCTGCCCTGGTTGGCGTACTTGGATATGGTATAGTAGAGGGGGTACAGGGTGGAATCGGAGATGGCCTCGATGATCCACTTCTCGTTAAAGGGGAAGCGGGTACCGATCCAGTTCCCCTGGCGCACGCAGGCCCTCTCTCTGAACCACTCAAGCACGCCGTGTATGTTCTGATAGTACTCGGCAGGAAAGATGTCCATGTGCTGAGCCTGCTCCTTGGCGGCCAAGGTCAGCCCCGGGTTGGCGTAATCGATGAACCACTGGTCATCGACCTTCTTGATGACCACCTGTTCGCCGCAGCGGCAGATGACCTTCTCGGACAGATCGTACATCACGTCGGCCTCCCCCGTCTGCAACATCGCCTGCTTCATCTTCTCCTTGGCCTCCATCACCGGAAGGCCAGCGTAATCCCCGGAGGACTCGTTCATGCGCCCGGTGTGGAACCCTTCCTTGTAGACCAGCTTCTTGGCCTCTTCCAGCCTGGGGTCTCCGGGGACATCGATGCCCATTCTCTCGGTCACCTCCACCGCTGGCAGCGAGGACCAGCCCTTCATCTCGATGATGGCGATGGGGACGATGGCCCTGACCTCCTCTAGGTCTAGGCCGAACTCTTTCAACGTAACCTCATCCCTCTGCAAGGCTCGGAGGGATATCCAGTCATCCGGGGAGTCCGAGGGTACGGAGGTGACCAGTCCGGTGCCCACACCGGGGTCGCAGAAATCGGCCGGCAAGGTCAGGATCTCCCGATGGACCATGGGGGCCAGGCACCTTAGCCCGATCA
>CAZXTA010000176.1:0-2788 GCA_964642865.1 uncultured Methanomassiliicoccus sp.
CATGATCAACACAGGATGTAAGGCCCTATCTATCGAGGAGAAGGTCGTTCCGGAGGAGGGCGTAAAGATCGTCAACAAGCGCGCCACCCTGATCGGTAACATCGGTGTGGTCAACCCGCTGTTGCAGGGAACCCCGGCTGATGTCATGGCCCATGCAAAGCGGTGCGCCGCGGCCGGCTTCGACGTGGTCGCTCCCGGATGTGGCCTCTCCGCCCTGGTCCCGGACGATAACCTGGCTGCACTGGTCAAGGCCATAAAGGGCTAAACGCCCTCGATCTCTTTTTTTTCTTTTTCTTTTTTCTGACCATGGTTCTCAGAGCATCAGATCTCGATATAAAGCGACAGATCGGCCAGGGCCTTGAGCATTGGCACCTATCACGCCGCTAAGATCATCGCGGCCATTGCCATTCGCAAATCTGTGCCGAGTTTCTTGATGGGAACGCATTTGATACCGATGCTTAGAGCAAGATTGAGCGTTCGAACATCGGGACCTGGAGGCCAATCGACGTTCCCTGAGTGCTAGAGACCATTATGTATCGGGTCAAGGGTGGTATCTTGACTGAATGTTCGGATAGGCGATTCGGACATCCCACGGGTCGTCAGTTAGAAACACATTGAGAATTCTTGTTATTTATGACGATATAGAAATGGAGCACATGTTCGATAGGTGAGGGTGTACTGGAGTATAGATCCTATCAGTCTGTCGATATCGCTTTCGAGTATCTCATACAGTATGTCCGAGGTCAAATTATCTGGTATTTCAATTAATTATTAAATAGTTATTCTTGACTGAACATTGAAGGATCGGTACATTGCCCAGAGGATTGTAACAGCTATTTAGAAAGCAATATATAATATTTCAAATATACTATAAATAGTTGATTTTCATGGTCTCCAGGGTCAATATCTGTATGAACGTTTGCGAAAAGATCACCGAAATTCGTGCCCTCGACAACGGGGACGGCACCTTTTCCATCCAGGTCGACAGTCCTTGTCCCAACGTCCGGGAATTCGCCCGTACCTTGGAGGTCCTGACCATGGATGACCTGACGGACAAGACTAGCAGCAGGGTCTTAGACCGTATGCGCACCACCAAGATGAGCGCCAACTGCCTGGTCCCTGCCGGCATACTCAGCGCCGCCTGGGTTGAGGCTGGTCTCATCGCCCGCTCCCGGGCCCTGGGAAAAGGGAGCAACGAAGTGCGCTTTCTAGAGTGATTTTTTCAGATCATCCCTCATCCGGGGGTCCCCGGTGGCTCTGGCCACCACGTCCACCCAGGCGGTCTGCTCGCCTCCAACGTTGACGCCACCGTAGAACTTGTTCTCGAAGGTGTCGCTGCGGACCCTGACGTTCACCGCCCCGGCCTCGTAGGCCCGGTTGCGCACGTAATCCTCCGCCTGCCTCCTCGCACTGCTGATCGCCTCCTCTATATGGTCGTAGTTCATCGGCAGCCCGAAAGGCGTCAGCACGAAGAAACGGTAGTCCTTGTCCGGGTAGACCTGTATGGTGATGACCTCTGATATCTGGCTGCATACCGCGCCCACCGCGTTGCCCACGTCGTGGTCCCGGGGTATGATGACCTTGACGTCCATACGCCCCTCCAGGGATGGCATGTAGATGTGAGTGGGGGCGCCGATGCCCACCAGGGGGCGGTCGATCCTGGTCCTCATGGTTATACTGCCGCCTTTGATACCGTTGACCGAGATACGCAATACGTGATTGAACCCGATGGTGTCCGGGACCTCTCCAGCCTCGTCCAGCAACACTTTCTTCATGATCTCCTCCCCCACGCGGGTGACCATCTCTTGCTGGAAGGCCTCGACGTAATTCTCTAGGGACATGTTCCCCCAGTTGGCCATGAACTGTACGCCCAGCCTCGCGGCCTCCACGTCGAAAAGGTCGAAAAGACCTTGCACATGCATGAAATCTGTGGGGGTCAGCCCGGTCATCTGCATGAAGCCCCGGTCCTTCAGTCTCTTTACCACGTCCCGGTAGGTGTAGACCTCCGGAACGCCGAGCCTGATCTCCTCCAGGGTGCAGATCGGGTTGGCCTTGACGAAATCGTAGACCGCCTTCTCGCGCGAGGAGAGCTTGGCAGTGCTCCTCTCCACATGCACATAGTAATTGGTTTCGCTGGTGTTCTGCATCTTCTCCTTGATGCCGGAATAGCTGGACGAGGCTATGGCCAGTGGTACCACCCTCTCCGGCCCGATCTGGAACATCCCCCTCTGGTCCGAGACCACATGGGAGTCCCCTCCCAACCCGATCGTCCAGATGTCGATGGCCTTCACCCGGGTGCGCCAGTGGCCAATTGTGGCCCCCTCTTTCGATATGCGGGGGAACCCATCATCCAGATAGGCGATGTCCGTGGAGGTCCCGCCGATGTCCACCACTATGCAGTTCTCCTTGTCGCACAGTATCTTCCCGCCGATCAGGCTGGCCGCCGGGCCGGACAAAATGGTCTCCACCGGTCTCTCTCGGGCCATCTTGATGTTCATCAGGGTGCCGTCGCCCTTGAACACCAGTATGTTGGCGGTGATGCCTCGTTCCTTCAGAGAATGTTCCACCCCGTTCAGGAACTCGTCTATGACCGGAAGAAGGCGGGCGTTCAAAACCGCGGTGATGGACCTCTCTGGAACGCCTAGCTGGGATGTAAGCTGATGGCCCAGCACGACCGGCATCCCGGTCGTCTCCTTTATGATCTGGGCGGCCATATTCTCGTGTTCGGAGTTGTAGACGCTGAAATGTCCGGACACCACGAAGGAGTCCACAACACCCTTCATTTCCT
>CAZXTA010000177.1:0-2770 GCA_964642865.1 uncultured Methanomassiliicoccus sp.
TCGGGACGGCATTGATGATCCTGATCAGCCTGGGGCTGGCCTTCATCATGCCTGGCAGCATCATCGCCAGGGCCACGGCCATGTTCATGGGGCTGTGCGCGGCGGCCTTCCTACCCGCTTATTCCTTGGCCGTTTTCTCCAAGAAGCCGTCCCTACTGGGAGCGAAGCTTAGCCTGATAGTTGGAACGGCCAGCTGGTTTATATGGACCGCTTTCGTGCACGTCAAGGAATCGGATGTGATCGGCCTGGCCAATCTGCTGACCGGGCAGAATGCGGTGCTGGGCTTCCCCTGGACCGTGCTGGACCCTCTGATCGTGGCTCTGCCCTTGTCCGTGGCGGCTCTGTTGATAGGAATATATTGGGACCGGAGAAGAACGGCGCAAGCGGCCTAAACCCTTTAATTTTTTTTAATATAAGAATTGGGGCCTAGACCCCTTCGCATCGGTCCCGTCGTAGACCATCTTCTCTTCCGGGCTCCTTTCCGAAGGCTATTTGGGGCAATATCTCTCGTTTCATTTCTTGCGGAGCCAGGTCTACAGCGCCTCAACGTCCTTCTTGTCCTTATGGTGGAAGCGGCCCTGTCACTATTAATACTCATTACCGGGGCCATCTCCTTCGGTCAGTGGGTGATACGCGTCTTCCCGTCATCGATCTAGTACAGCGACCACATGCCGGCCTCCATACTAGTTAGGCCAATTCGTACGTGATGAAGGGATCGGTCTTCCAACCCAAGGTTCATGGGGTCATGATGTGCAGGGGGCGGAGACCTTTCTTCACCTTCCAAATAATGTTCATGTACGCTATGGACCGTATGGCAGCGTAGGTCACGTCCCGGGCCGATATGATGGAAATAAGGTCCTTCTTGAACTGGCTCTTTCACTTAACATTCTTTTCCACCGGAGTGGTGATACAGGTCCCGAAGGGGAGAATGCCTTAGCCTGATTCCCCTCCAGTAATGTCGCCTCGTTTATGGTCTGGGCGGCCTAGACCGCCCCTTGCCCCCTCGCCCGTGGAATCGTATCTTGTACTCCTCTCCCGGGATATCCGGTTTGCCAGATGATCGAGTTAATAATTTGGAAAAGTAATTTCGACCGGCCAGCTCAGCCCACTATGGTCAGCCAGTGCATGTAACGGGGCTCGTTACCCCGGGCGGCCTCGAAGAATGTCTCCTGGATGTCCTTGGTGATCGGCCCGCGCCTGCCTTCCCCGATTGTTCTCTGGTCCAGGGAGCGGATGGGCGTTACCTCTGCTGCCGTACCGGTCATGAAGAACTCGTCGGCCATGTATATTTCCGAACGGGTCAGCTCCTTCTCGATGACCCGGTATCCCTTGTCCATGGCGATGACGGTGACCGAGTCCTTGGTTATGCCTTCCAGCACCCCGGCCGATAGCGGTGGGGTATAGATCTTGTCGTTCTTGATCATGAAGATGTTCTCCCCCGGGCCCTCGGCCACGGTGCCGTTGGTGTTGAGCATGAGGGCCTCGTCTGCCCCGAGCTGGTTGGACTCTATCTTGGCCAGTATGGAGTTCACGTAGTTCCCGCAGATCTTGGCCTGCAAGGAGGTGGAGGTGTTGGCCGGTTTTGTCCAGGAGGAGGTGATCAGCCTGGCGCCTTTCTCTATGTTCTCCTTTCCCATATACGTGCCCATGTGGGCACAGGCGATGGCCACGTTGACCTTGAACTTGAAGGGGTTGAGCACGATACGGTTCTCGTCGTTCTCCCCGTACCAGGCCAGAGGTCGTATGTAATCGGCATTGGGTATGGTGTTGCGCACCGTGAGGCACGTCGCCTCGATCAGATCGTCCACGGAATAGGGGTGCGCCATGCATAGGACCTTGGCCGAGTCCAGGAACCTCACCATATGCTCCCGGAGGCGGAACACGGCCTTGCCCTTGGGTGTATCGTAAATGCGTATGCCTTCGAAGACCCCGCTGCCGTAGTGCAGCGCGTGGGTCATGAATGGTAGCATGGCCTTATCCTGCTCGATCAAATGGCCGTTCATCCACATCATGGGCTTCTTTTCCGACATATGTATCCTCCTGTGATCAAACGCCCCTCTGACGGGCCTCGGACAGCTGGGAGCGTGCGGCTTGATAAGACGTGACACGAATAAAACCTTTATGAATCATGCTGCGGACCATTATTCGGGCCGCTCAGTCTAGAGCATCGCATCTCTCCGCGGCGATCTCCCGCACCCGGGCTTTTTCCAGCAGCAAACCCAGGTCCTCCCCGCACATCGCGGCCAGTTCCTTGCCTATGACAAGCATGCGCGACGCCGAAAGTTCGAAGCCTTTGTTACGCATGCGCTCTGTCACCTGCGCAACGGTCTTGATGGAGCGGTCGCTGACCAGGTTGTCGGCGAAGTTGACCACTTTGTCCTCCAATGTTATCGGCATATAGTCTCCCTCCGGTAATCCGAGTTCCCGTGCCTCCTCGGGAGTGAATCCGGAGGCGATATGCCTGCCGATACAGAGCGCCAGCTCCTCTGGCAGGCCGCGCTCCCGGACAATGCGCGTGCTCTCCCAGACGTGATTCAATCCGTGTGTACGGGAGCGGCCGATGTCGTGCAGGAGTGATGCAGCGTTCACCAGTTCCAGGTCCGCACCGCATTTGCGGGCGATGGCCATGGCCACCACGTTCACCACGCAGGCGTGGTGGATGACCGTCGGGGCGAGCTTCTCCTCCCGCATGATGTGAAAGCACTCCTCACTGTTTGGATAGCTCGACAACGTTCTTCCCCCTCTCACATGGCAGCACCTTGATCTGCGC
>CAZXTA010000178.1:0-2759 GCA_964642865.1 uncultured Methanomassiliicoccus sp.
CCACGCAGTTGCCCTTTTCATACTCGGCAGCGTCCCACCAGCGGTCCTCGTCCAGAGTGCCGAAGGTGTCCACGATCATGAGCCTGCGCCTCTCGTCGTAGGCGAACTCTTTCTTGCCGTCCACATGGATGAGCCTGGCCTTCTTGGCCCGTTCGGCGATCAGCGCGTCGATCTTGGCGATGGTGGCGAGCACCTCCTCGTATTCCTTCTCCGTCAACCCGGAGATGCGTATGGCCTCTTCGTCCGTCAGGTTCCGGTCCGTCTCCTCCAGTTTCGTGGTCGCCTCGAAGAACATCTTCGGCAGCTTCTCGCCGTACCTCAGCCGGTGCTCTTTCGGGAAGCCCAGCTGCTCCACGGTGACCTTCCCCTCCTTCACCCTGTCGTTCAGCGAGCCGGCGTTGTAGTGGCGGCATATGAACTCCAGGGGGATCAGGTAATCGGTGGTCCGGTGGTCCAGCTGGGAATAATCGGGAATGACGTTGACGCGCTTGACCAGCATGCGGTCCTTGCCGCTGAGCCTGATGAAATCGGAACGGATGCCGTTCTCCGCCAGAAGCTTGAACCAGAAGGCGGAGGTGCGGCACAATACCTCGCCTTTGAACGGTATCTCCGTCGGGATGACCTTGTCGAAGACCGAGACGTTGTTGGTGAACTGGAACTCCAAAGTACGGTCGTCCACCTCGAAGACCTTCTTGACCTTGCCCACGCGGAACAGCCTCATCGCTCACACCGAAGACGCCCGGGCGAATAAACCTTCCCTAGAACTCCGAACCCACGTGCACTTCCACGCCCTTGGCGGTTATGGAATAGGGGGTGATCTTGCGCGAATGATCGGTCCGGCGCATCTTGATGATGCGCAGCGATAGCATGAGCTCGTGGCGCTCCTGCAGTTCCAGATACCTCAGGGAGATGACCCCGTCCGCCACATACTCGATCAGCCCGTCGCGGGAGGCGAAGGGGTTGTCGTCCTTGACCTCCGCGGTGAGGATCAGCGTAGCGCCGGTCCTCTTGATCATCTGCGCCAGGTTGAACAGGTTCGTGCGCCGTTCGTGATCGTTGTCGAACAGTAAGTTGAGCAGGGAGACCGAATCGACCACGATTCGGGAGGCCCCGAACTTCTTGATGAACTCGGGCAGCTCGTTCTTTATGCGCTGTATCGTCCCCTTGGCATCGGTCGGCTCCAGCTTGACTATCTCCAGCTGCTTGGCCTCGATCTTGGACCGCATGTCCCAGCCGTGGGCCTCCGCGTCTGCCAGTACGGAATCCCGGTCCTCTTCCAGGGATATGTAGATGCCCTTCTCGCCCTCGGCCAACCCCTGGTTGAGGAACTGCAGGCCCAGGGTGGTCTTTCCGGTACCGAAGGAGCCCATGACCACGACCGTGGCCGTTTTGGGTATCCCTCCGAACAGCATCTCGTCCAGCCCCTCTATCCCCGTCCTTACCCTCTCCATTCCCATCACCCTATCCTTTCCGTGTCTATGACCACCAGTCCGTGCTGCGCAGTGACCACCGTGGCGAAGCGCGCTATCCTTTGCTGGTCCAGATGCGGTAGTATGCTGATGAACTTCTCCACGTACATGTACCGCTGCCGTCGGGAGGATTGCTTGAACTTGCTCCACTCGAAGACCAGCGCGCCGTCCACCGAGTCCATGATCAGCTTCTGCTTCCGGGCGTCCACGATGTCCTTGGTGAGCAGAAGGTAGATCACTCCCTTCCACCGCTTGGCCATGCGTTGCATGCCCCGCATCACCGCCACCAGGTCCATCTCCTCGATATGGTTGTTGACCACCAGGTCCGTCAGGGAATCGATGATGACCATGCTGTCGTGGGCGTTGGCGTCCAGATAGTCCACCAGCGCTTCAAGCGTATTCTGCTCCCCGTCGTCGGAGAACAGTCCTTCGGAGGTCTCTCCGGTCCAGTTGCGCGGCACCATCGTATTGCGGAAGTACTGCTTGGAGAAGTCCTTGAAGACCACGTTCCTCTCGAACGCCCCGTAGAAGTCAGGGTTGAAGGAGGTCTTGATCTCCTGCAGAATGTCCTCCTGGGATCGCGCGAACGTCACGTAGCAGATCTTCTTGGGCAGCATCCTCTGCCCCACCCGGTGCCCCAGGTAGTAATCGGCCGATGAGGGGTTCTCCCTCACCAGGGAGAGCTTGCTGGCGGAGGTCAGCGCGTACTCCTGTTGTCCCGCGCCCAGGTCGCCCATGAGCAGGATGACGGAACCCATCGGTATCCCGCCCTTGATTATGCTGTCAAAATCTGAGACACCACTGGGGATCCTTTTCACCGAACCGTCCATTCCCGCACCTGACCTGGCCTAGATTGGGATGTGCGGATAAAGACTTTATGTAGCCTCCTGGAAAAAAATCAGCTCAGCTAATGAAAGGACATTGAGGGTGGGATTTTCGGGCGTTAGATCTCGCACCAGGCGTCAACGATGAAATGTTCTGAGGACGAGAAGGTCAGGAGCAGGTAGGTGATGTACTCGAAATCCTGGTCCACCACATAACCGTTCGGCGGTCCCAGGGTGGTCACCAATCTGTTTCCCTCATCAATAAAGGTGATCTCCCAATAGGTGTGAGTGAGGGAGTTGTAATAGTAACCCTCGACATCCTCTACGGATATGCCAGGTAGGGATATGGCGAAAAACAGGTGAACCCTGGCCTGGTCGTTCAGACCTTTCAACTTGACCCCTAGGTCATATTTCACCCCGGCCTGGGGCGTCGGGGGAAGCGGATCGTGCTCGATGCTGGTCCCCA
>CAZXTA010000179.1:0-2739 GCA_964642865.1 uncultured Methanomassiliicoccus sp.
TACTTCCCAGGCCTGAGGAATTACCCAGCTCGTGCACGTTGTCCCCGCACAGATTCTCGGTGTTCACCGCCCACGGCTCACTGCCTGCCATGGCGTCGATCTCCCTGGTGCTCATCGCGGTTGGGATGTCCAGGGGGTTCATGTAGACGAAGGTGATGTTGTCGGCGTTCACCCCATTGACCTCGCACCATTGCAGAAAGGCGCCATGGGTGCTGGAGCTCTGCTGGAGACCGACCTTCATCCCCTCCAGATCCTTCGGTCCCAAGATGTCGTTCCAGGCGATGAAGCGATGCATGCCCGCTGCTCCGATGAAACGAGCCACGATCTTGGCTCCGACTCCTTTGGTTATCAGCTGCACCGCCGGAGCGTCCCCCATGGCCGCCAGGTCCGCGGAACCTGTTATGAGGGCCTCGGCCGCCTGGATCCCCCCGGTCACCAACCTCGTGTTGACGTTCAATCCCTGTTCTTCGAACATCCCCTTCTCATTGGCGACTATCAGGGTCTCGTAGTTCACCTTCTCCGAGAATGCTATGGTGACACCCTCTGACGAGGGAAGGAATAAAATCACTGCCCCTACGATCGAGATCACCATTATCGCTGCCACCATCATTGTCAGTATCTTCCGGTCCATCTTGTCATTCCTCCGTATTCACGTTGATGAAGGAAATTTTCGGGGCGCCATTGGCGCAGGAGCAGACCTGCAGACCGCGGATCATCTCCTCCTTCAGGCGGACCATCTCCAATGAAGATGGGTCGCGAGGCCAGGAAGCCCGTATCCTCCATTCCTTGCATATCCTTCCCGGGGAGGCGGACATCAGTACCACCCTGGTCCCCAATATCAAAGCCTCGTCGATGCTATGGGTGACGAACACCACCGTCTTGGCCTCCTTCTTCCACAGGCTCAGTACTTCATTGTCCAGCTTTCTTCTGGTCTGCTCATCGAGACTGCCGAAGGGCTCGTCCATCAATAGCAGGTCCGGGTCCATTGCCAGGGTGCGCGCGATGGCCACCCGCTGCTTCATACCCCCGGACAGCTCGTTCGGTCGTGCACGGGAGAAATCTGACAAGCCTACCAGTTGAACATAATCCATGGCCTTGGCCTCTCTCTTCTCGCGCCTCCCTTCTACTCCCCTCAAGGAGAAGGCGACGTTCTGCACCACGTTCATCCAGGGGTACAGGCTGGACTCCTGGAACACGACCCCTCGTTCGGGTGATGGCCCTTTCACTCTTTCATCTTTGAAAAAGATCTCGCCGGAAGTGGGGGCCTCGAAGCCGGCTAAAAGGTCGAGAGCGGTGGTCTTACCACACCCACTGGAGCCTATGAGGCAGAGGAATTCCCCCTCTTCAATGTCCAGGGAGACATCGTTCAAGGCCACCAGCCCCTTGCCGGTACGGGGGTCGAAGAAGGCCTTTGAGACGTGGTGAAAGGAAGCCAGCATTTTTCAGTCCTCCCGGTCCAATCCCAGACGGTTGCGCACCGTGTTTTCCAATTCTTCGAACAGGAGCTTCTCA
This sequence comes from uncultured Methanomassiliicoccus sp., assembly GCA_964642865.1. Classification (GTDB taxonomy): domain Archaea; phylum Thermoplasmatota; class Thermoplasmata; order Methanomassiliicoccales; family UBA472; genus UBA472. The sequence goes on from CAZXTA010000179.1 coordinate 1,513, forward strand.
ATGGCCAGTCCAATGAGGCAGATGACGATTATGCAGACGAAGGCGGCGGTGAAGTCCAGGGTGTACCTCGACTGGAAGATGGAATAGCCCAGACCGACGGCCACGCCAACCACCATCTCCGCGGCGATCAGCACTCTCCAGCCATTGGCAAGACCGAGTCGCATGCCGTTGATGATGGAGAGCGACGCACTGGGGATCAGCACGCTGAAGAAGAGCGAAATGCGATCCTTGCCAGACATGAGGGCCACGCGGGTGAATATCGGAGGCACCTGTCTAATGCCCCCGGCGGTGTTGATGATGATCGGAGGCATCGCCGTCACCAAGATGATGAAGACCGTTGCCGATTCTCCCAATCCGAAGATGAGCATGGCGATCGGTATCCAGGCCAGACCTGGTATCATCTGCAGAACGTATACTGATATCATGCCCACGTCGTGCAGCCAGTTCAGAGTGCCAAATAACAATCCTAGGGAGATACCGAATATCAGGGCTAGAACGTAACCCATGCCCCACCTGAGCAGCGAGGTCTGGGTGTGCGTGTATATACTTTCGCCATTGACCTTCGCTCCGCCTAGGGCATTCCATAGGCTATCGAAGGTCTCCGGGGGTGTAGGGAAGGCGGCTCCTCGCCATGATATCATGAGTTCGGCCACTATCCACCACACGGCAATGATAAGGATCACGCCCAATGTGACATTGACCAGGTCCTTGGCCAGTAATCTTCTTTTTTCCGGACGAAAATGGAAATGCGAACACCCTCCTTTCAGCGCCTCCGACACCGCCTCATGGCGGTCGACTATCTTTTCTTCGAACAGCGGACCATGCTCCTTGATATTGATATTTATTATTTGATAATGTAATCAAATATTGCTTATAAAACACAAATAAACTATTTAATTCTTAATAATTAGTATTTGGTGGACGGTCGAACGCTCCATCGGTCGAGAGAATTCTTAAATACGTTCGATGGATAAGACCATCCGCTAGGCTAGACCGGGACGTTCGGCGTGTCCTTATACACCGTAATCGTCGATATGCGGGGGTGACAGCGAGGGACGTCGTATCCGGAGCGCTAGAGGCCCAATCATTGGCGTTGAGGCCCTGTCCTACGGGGTCGGTGGCAGCATCGCGGTGCAGCTGGAGGGCGGCACACCTTGCTCTGATCATGGGGAACGGGTCAGGCCCTGACGGGAACAGCCTTACCACGGATTACCTACGCTCGAAGGG
>CAZXTA010000180.1:0-2718 GCA_964642865.1 uncultured Methanomassiliicoccus sp.
AAATGACATCCAGGACCGTTTGCTGGGTCCGGGGTTCTTCAAAGGCATCGTTTGAAAAGGAAGATGGCGCCAAGGAGGAGATTCGAACTCCCGAGACGTGAAGTCAGTAGCTGTCCCTTCGGCCTGGAGGCCGATTCGAGGCTACCGCCTTTCCGGGCTAGGCTACCTTGGCCCGCTTGGGCATTCGCGTGCTCGTATTTCAATCTTGACGGGCTCTTTTTTGCTAGCTATTTGCCACACACGAAAAAGATTAATTTGCCGGGGCGCTTGAACTGTCTGAGATGAACGTGATCGAGCTCACGGTGGAGATGAACAGGAAGCAGAACGTCCTTCAGTTGCCGGAAGGGTCCACCGTGGAACAGCTGCTCGATTCCTTAGGTCTGTACCCGGACGCGCACATCGTGGTGCGGGGAAAGGTCCCTATACCGATCGATTCCCCAGTTATAGAGAACGATCTCTTGAGGATTTTAAAGGTGGCATCCGGAGGCTGAACCGTCAATATTAAACCTGGCTACCCCCTATCTTTGTTCGTGGTGAAACGGGCAGTCAATCTCTTGTTGCTGATCGCCGGTGCAGTCGTACTCTGGTTGATAGATTATACCTACCCTGATGCGTACATCGTCAAAAGCGCGATCACCTTGGCCGCCCTGGCGATAACCTACTTCTTCTTCTCCATATTGTTGTACACCTTGCTCGCCCCAAGGGTGACCGCGGCCAAGACCCAGTATCAGATGCGCAAGTTACTGTCCATATTGAACCTGGCCTTCTCCTTTGGTGCGGTGATAATGATATGGGTCGTCGATCCCCAGGCATTGATGGTCTCATTCGGCCTTCTGGCTGCTGGTGTGGCCATAGCACTTCAGGACGTCTTCCGCAACATCGTGGGGGGACTGACGATCTTCATCGGGTCGCCCTATCGGGTGGGGGATCGGGTAAAGATCAAGGACGCGGTGGGGGATGTGATCGACACCAGAATAATGTACACCACCCTGCTGGAGCTAAGGGAGTGGGTGGACGGGGACCAGCCCACCGGGCGTCTGGTGATCGTCCCCAACGGCCATCTGTTATCGGGCAACGTCTACAATTATACCCGGGACAATAATTTCCTGTGGGACGAGCTGGTGGTACCGATATCCTATGACAACGATTGGCAGGCCGCCTCTGAGATGGTCCATAAGCTAGTAGAGAAGGAGACCGCCGAGGTCACCGATCAGGCCCGATCGGAACTGTCGTCCATGATGAGCAAGTACTATCTTACCACCAGGGAGGTACAGACCAGGGTCTACATGGTCCTCACCAGCAATTACTTGGAGCTCCACATACGTTACATTTGCCTTACGCGAGAGAGACGAGAGACCAGGAATCGGCTTAGCCGGAGCATACTGGAGGAGTTCGAGCAGAAGGGCGTCGCCATCGGTTCGAGCACGCTGGAGATCACCAAGTTCCCAGATATCGGTGCTCTTCCCTAACGCCAGTGTCTGAACCTCAATAATAGCTACAAAAGGTTTATAAGCTACGGTTAATTTTCGTATTACGTTAATCAAGGCCTGGAAAAGAAACTGGGCTTTCCTATATCATGATCTCTATCACCATTTCATCATGTGGCCAGCAACGGCCGGGAAACGGATGGAAACCCCTTTCAGGGTCGTCAAAGCTAAGGTCCTGATAGGCATAGTGTCACTTGGTATACGAGAGTCGGACTTCTTATCCAGCCTGAAAGAGGTGAGCTAATGAACATCGACCCAAGCACCACCAAGTATCTGGTCAAGGCCAAGCTGAACGCGGACGGCATTGTGGAAAAACCAGACGTGGTGGGAGCCATATTCGGACAGACCGAGGGTCTGTTGGGGGACGAGCTCGACCTGAGGGACCTGCAGAAGAGCGGCAGGATCGGCAGGATCGAGGTGGACGTCCACTCCAGACAAGGTAAGTCCGAAGGACAGATACTGATACCATCAAGTTTAGATCAAGTCGAGACCGTTATACTGGCCTCGGCACTGGAGACCATCGACAGGGTGGGCCCGTGCAAGGCCAAGATAAACGTGGAGTCCATAGAGGACGTGCGCATCGTCAAGAGGGAGAAGATCATCGAAAGGGCGAGGGAACTGCTGGTCGAACTGATCAAGCAGTCGAAGACCAGCGGGATCGATCTGACCGATAGCGTGCGCCAGTCCGTCCAGGTGGAAGAGATCACGTACTTCGGCAAGGACCGGTTACCGGCCGGACCCAACGTCCAGGATTCCGACGCCATCATCGTTGTGGAGGGGCGCTCCGACGTTCTCAATCTGTTGAAGTCGGGCATCAAGAACGCCATCGCCGTGGAGGGTACCAATGTGCCTAAGACCATCATGGACCTCAGCAAGGAGAGGGTCATCACCGCCTTCGTCGACGGAGACCGGGGCGGAGAGCTGATCCTGCGCGAGCTGTTCCAGGTGGCGGAGGTGGATTTCGTTGCACGCGCACCCCGGGCCCACGAGGTGGAGGAGCTGACCCAGAAACAGATCATGAAGTGCCTGCGTAACAAGATCCCCGGCGACCAGTTCTTGGAGAGGTTCGGCCGGGAGATCGAATCTAGCAACGGCAAGGAGAAGGAGAAGCGCCCGGAGGCCCGGGCGGACAAGATCGAGAAGCTGGAGCGCTTCGAGAAGGCCGAGAAGGCGGACCGGGAGAAGGAGGACAAAGAAGAGCCCGCCCCCCAGCCCAAAGCTGAGAAGGAGC
>CAZXTA010000181.1:0-2639 GCA_964642865.1 uncultured Methanomassiliicoccus sp.
CACCGCCCACCGTAAGGCCTTCATGCCCTCGCCCTCTTGATCGGACGGCTTCCCGCTACGGGTCATCTGAACCGGCTCGGCCTTGATCTGGGTGCCGGTCTTCTGTTCGAATATGTCCATGATCGCGGTGATGTCGCTGAGCACCGTTTCCACCTCATAGCAGGGCAGGATGCGGCAGTCGAAGAAGAACACGTCCTCCCCGGGGATGGTGTTCACGTTGCCCACGGTCTGCAGGCGCTTGGTCGGCTCGAAGGTCGAACGGTCGGGGGTGAACAGCCCGTCCCTCTCACCGTACTTCCGCTGCAGGAACTCCTGCAGGAACACGATGAGCTCGGAGCCCATGCGCATGGCGTTGATGCCTAGATCGGGACGGGAGGCGTGCACTTGTTTCCCCGTCACAGTGAACTTCATCCACAGGATGTGCTTCTCGGCGATCTCGATCTCGTCGCCCCTTGGTGTCCCGTGGTCCGGGACGAAAATGATGTCGCCAGGTTTGAAGACGTTTTCTTGCAATAGGAACTTGATGCCTTTCTCGCTCCCGGACTCCTCGTCGGCCACGAAGACCAGGCCCAGGCCCCTCTCCAACTCCACGTTCATGTTCAACAGGGTCTCGGCAGCGAACAGGCTGGCCACCAGGGCCTGGCCGTTGTCCTCCGACCCCAGTCCGTAGAGCTTGCCGTCTATCAGGCGGGGGGAGAAGGGTGGGGTTTTCCAGGCGTTGAGATCCCCGGGGGGCACTGTGTCCATGTGCGCCACGATCCAGACGGTTTGATCGACCCTGCCCTGGTGACGGGCCACGATGTTCGGTCTCAACCTGAGCCTGACCCTCTCGTCCAAGGCGTCGTACATCTCTACGTCGTCGATCTTGGAGTGACTGAGGACGTCGCGCAGGTAGCGGGCACGTTCCAGTTCCCCATCACCTCCGTTCTCCGGGTCTATGGCCGGTATCCTGATCAGTTCGCTGAGGGCCTCGACCATCTCCTCGCGGGAGGACTCCGCTTGGTCCAATAGCTGTTCCAGGCTGGGCATTCGAATCGGCAATAATTAAGATTGCCCGTATAAAATCGTATGGGAGTTATTGTTCTTTTTAGACCCTCACCATCATGGACACCGCGTTCCCACCGCCCAGGCACAGGGTGGCCAGGCCAGTTCGCTTGTCGTGCCCCTTGAGCGCGTATATCAAGGAAGTGAGCACGCGGGCCCCGGAGCAGCCGATAGGGTGTCCCAGGGCGATGGCCCCACCGTTGACGTTGAAACGCTCCTCTGGAACGTTCAGCGCGGACCGTACCGCCACCGAGGCGGTGGCGAAGGCCTCGTTGTGTTCGAAGAGGTCGACATCCATGATGTCCATTTCTAGCTTCTCCAGCAATTTTCTGGTGGTGGGGATGGGCGCCTCCATGATCCATTCCGGCCGGGTACCTCCGGTGGCGTAGCCCAAGATCTCGGCCAGGGGCTTGATCCCCTTTTTCTCGGCGTAACTGCGGGAACATACAACCAGCGCCGCTGCGCCGTCGCTTATCTGGGAGGAGTTGCCGGCCGTGACCATGCCGTCCTTTCTGAAGGCCGGGGAAAGTTTGGCCAGCGTTTCGGGGGTGGTGTCTGGGCGTATCCCTTCGTCCTGTTCGAAGGTAACGTCGCCCTTCCTGCCCTTCATGACCACCGGGACCACCTCGTCCTTGAAGCGGCCCTCGGATTGAGCCTTGTAGGCCTTGGCATGGCTCTGATAGGCCATCAGGTCGGCTTGCTCTCGGGTGATTTTGAACCTCTCCGCCACCAGCTCGGCGGTGATGCCCATGTGCATGTCATTGAAGATGTCCCACAGCCCGTCATGGACCATGTGGTCCACGATCTTGTTGTCGTTGAGCCGATAACCGAAGCGTGCCTGCCTGAGCATGTATGGGGCGGCGTTCATGTTCTCCATGCCTCCGGCCACGATGACATCGTACTCCCCGGTCTTGATCGCGTTGGCGGCTATCATGACGGTTTTCATTCCTGAGCCGCAGACCTTGTTGACGGTGGTGGAACCGACCTCCATCGGCAGGCCGGCGCCCACGGCCGCCTGCCGCGCTGGGTTCTGGCCCAGCGAGGCCGAGAGCACGTTACCCATCAGGCATTCTTGCACGTCCGAGGGTTGGAGCCCGGAGCGGCGTACCGCCTCGGTTATCACGACCGAGCCTAGCTGTGTCGCTGGCACGTCCTTGAGCGATCCGTTGAACTTACCTATAGCGGTCCTGACCGCGCTGATTATGACTACATCTTCCATTTGAATCCCTCCTATAGCTGGCTAGTCGGGTTTTCATTCTTATAGACCGAAGCCATATAAATTATTGTCGACAGTATGTTACGACCGATGACGTTGCGGTTTCATCCTCTTGAGCGGTTTCCCCAGGTGGCGACGGGCGCATACCGGGGGTTCGTACCATCCGGGGGCGATGGTTCGGGGAACCTTCATCGTTTCTGCCGCGAGCTCGTTCCTCGTGCCGCACCTCTTGCAGCGAAACCCGCCTCCTGCTCCAATGGATTTGCAGGGACCGTCGCAGGAGGGGCAGCGGGGGTTGGCCACCTTTTTAAGCTCGGGGGCGATGTGCAGCACCTGTAGTTTTTCCAAGTTCAGGGTGCGCGGTTCGGCCCGCAGCTCT
>CAZXTA010000182.1:0-2583 GCA_964642865.1 uncultured Methanomassiliicoccus sp.
TCCGGCCGGCAGGCCGAAAAGGCTCAGGAGATGGTCGGCCATCCCCGGCCGGCAGGAGGTGACGGTGACCAGGCTGCCCACTTGCAGCAGGACCGTCTCTCCGAGATGCTCGTCCCACAGCAGCGCCCCGTCTGTCGTGACCTCCACCTCTGAGGCCCGCAGGAAGGTCGCCCCGCGCTCCTGCAACGCGCGGTATTCCAGCTCTCGCGAGCCGCTGAACGGCGTCTCCTGGGCCGCGGCGTAGACCTTTTCCCCTCCCTCCAGCCCTTTCCTCACTTCGTGGAGGAACGCATCGGCGCAGACCTCGCCTCCGGCCAGCGCCACGAGCGTCCCCGGGCGCTCGCAGAGACGGTCGCGCTGTACCGACACCTTTTGGTCGATGATCAGAAGGGCCGTCCCGAACTCGTACAGAGATTCACCTGCCTCCAAAATGAAGCGGCCCGGGCCGCCCAGCAAACGGGACTCCCCCTCTATCTCCCTGTTGGACAGATGGCGTACCGTCGGTCCTTCCGTCCTGGCCTGTTCTAGGGCGGCCTCGGCCGAGGCTCCCTCGCCGATGAGCAGCAGGCCATGGTCCTTCCTTTCCAGAGGGAACGTCGGCTCCCGGACATCGAGCACTCTGGCCAATGCCAGTTCTGAAGCGTTCGCGGTCTGGCAGGCCACGGCCGGCACCACCGCCACGCGGTTGGAAGGCAACCCGGCGCCGCGGGCCATCTCCTCATAGCGCCCCAGGTACTCGCTCCGGCAGCCCAGCACCAGCAATGCCTGGGTGGACCCGCCGCGTAGATGCAGCTGTATCTGGTCCAGGCCTTCGGGGGAGCAGCAGCTGGGCAGTATCTCCACGTGGCCCACCCGCGGGTCTTTCATTATCGTCCTCGTTGAAACGGGATCGATGCCGTGGGCCTGACAGATGAAGACGGCCGCCTTCCTCGGTTCAATCATCATCGGCCTCCAGCAGGTCTAGGACGTCCCGGGCGGCCATGATCCCGTCCGCCACACAGTGACCGATGTCCTTAGGTTCCAGGCAACTTCCGGCCAGGAATATGCCCCGCTCCCGGCAATTTCGTGGAGAGAGGTTGCCCTGGGCATCGCGTGGCAGGGACATCTGCTTGACCAGGTCGTTCTCTAGGTCCGGTACCAGCCCTATCGCCAGGACCACGTGGTCGAAGGGCTCGCTGTGGATCCGATCGTCGGAAGCGTATCTGACCGTCGGACGACCCTCCTCCAAGAATATCTCCGCTGGACAGGACCGCACCACCTTCACGTCGCTGCGCCCTAGCTCCAGCAGCAGCGGGTCGTCCTCGCTCATTCCCCTCCAATCCATCACGAACATGGTGATGTCGATGGAAGGATGCTTCTCTTTGAGGCTGAGGGCCTGCCGCAGGGCGTACTTGCAGCAGACCGACGAGCACAAGGACGTACCTAGGCGGCAGCTACGCGAGCCTACGCAGAGCAGGAAGGCCATCTTTGTTTCCGCTGCGATGTCCGTGGCCCGGCGGCCTTCCAGGAATGATTCCAGCTCCATGGAGGTGATCACCCCCGGCACCTCGCCATAGCCGAGCCGGACCTCCATCTCAGCAGGGAATTCCAGCATGCCAGTGGCCACCACCACGGCGTCCGCGCAAACGCTCAGATGGTCCTCTCCGAACAGGTCTATGGCCGCGGTGGGGCAGACGGTGACGCATCTCTCGCATTCCAGTCCCTGGATCGACCGGCAGTTCTTGCGGTCCAGCACAATCCTCCCCCCCACCTTGGACATGGCCCTGGTGGGGCAGGCCTCCACGCATTTGCTGCAACGGGAACACCTCTCGACGTCGATGACCTCCTTCGGTCGATGGATGTCGAAGCGGTAGCGCCCACCGTTGCGCTCCACTTGTTCCAGCTCGACGCCCGTTAGGACCACCACCGTTTCGGAAAGCAGTACCTGGTCACGCAGGCGGTGCACTCGGCATACGTTGCATTGCCGGCAGTGGCGCTGCCCCTTGCACGACAGTTCGTCGGCCCTTCCCCCCAGCCTGTCCTTCTTTTCCAGGATGGCGCAGCTGACGCCCCTGGCCGAGAGCTCAACGGCACATGCCAGGCCGGCTGGCCCGCCGCCCACGATGACCACCTTGGCTATGGGGCCCCCTCCTTGAGCGATGCCGGAAATGAGATGTGTGGGAAGGGGTGGCCTGATGATCCGTAGATGAGGTCCATGGCGTGTTTGCCACCTTTAGCCAGATATAAAATGTTTGCGCCGGACCGTACCCCTTAAGTCCCTGGGCCCGGATATCTCCGCATGCGCGTCGTGGCCTTCACCGTGGACGTGGACCGGGACGTCAACCTGGCCTGCCAGGGGCGGGTATGCTCCGCATCCCAGGCGGTGAACGGGGACGATTCACCGCGATTCGTTTCCTCCGCCCGCGGTCTGGAGGTCCTCGTGCAGGTGCTTAGGGAGATGGAGGTCAAGGGCACCTTCTTCTGGGAGGGCAGGACCGCCGAGAAATTGTCCAGGAACATGGACCTGGCCGGTCTGATGAGGGGTCACGAGGTCGCCCTGCACGGATACGACCATGAGGACTTCCCTGGAAAGGAGACCGGGAT
>CAZXTA010000183.1:0-2582 GCA_964642865.1 uncultured Methanomassiliicoccus sp.
ATTAGAGGCGCAGCCCCTGCACTATCCGGCATTCCTCCTCCGGCACCTGGACCTCCACGGTTATAAGGTCCCGCAGGCCGGAGCGGGCGATCTTCTCCTTCAGGAGCTCGTCTATTTGGAATATACCGGCTGAATTGTTCATGGTTATCTCGATCAGGATGGGACGTTCCTTTCCTTGGGTCACCCTCACCTTGTCGATGGCCAGGGCGCTCACCGAGTGAATGTTCACGCTGCCACTGGCGAACGGAATGCGGGCTCTTCCCTTCTCCATGTCCAGGGCATCGGCCACCCGGACCGTGCCGCCCTCGATGGTGTAGGGCACGAAACCCTCGTGATGGGTGATCATGGCGTGCTGGACCTCGGCCACCACGAAGGTCAGCACCGGCTCGGTATAGATGTCCCTTAGCAACCGACGCAGGATGGGGCCGGAGAGCATGATGGAGAACTCGTCATGGTTCTCCCGATGCACAGAGAAGCCAATGTCGTGCAGGGCGGAGGCTAGGACCACCACGATCTCCGCGTCCTCCGGCGTTAGACCGTAGTCCTGCACCACCCCGGGAAGGCACCCGCTCTCCATCAGCAGTCTCAGCATCTTCAAGGCGTTGCGGGCCACCTTGCGCACGTGAGTGGAGCCGTGGTCGCTGAAGCCCAGCCTGTCGATGGCGTTTATGTTGGATGCCCTCCAAAGCGCCTTGAGCTCATCGTCCGCGTTGATGCACTGCAGCACCTCGGTCAAGCGGGAGTTGCCCTGGACCGGCACATCGAAGGCCATGCTGTATCGATGGGATCGCCATTAGATTACACTTTTCCACCTTCCTCCGCGTTCAACGGGGCGTCCGCTTTCGGCCGGGTGGAAAATATTTTTAAGTGGTGGCAGGATAATGGGGACATCCCCCATCCCCTCAGGTGCTGTACTTTGAATGAAATTAATGATAAATTGGTTAGAGAGCTGGAGCAGAAGGCCGTCTTGTTGCGTCGTCATGTGATTAAAATGATCTACGCCGCAGGCTCTGGCCACCCCGGTGGCTCGCTCTCCTCCGCCGACGTGGTGACCGCACTTTTCTTTGAGGTCATGGACCATTCCCCGGAGCGCAAGGATTCGGCGGACCGGGACCACTTCATCTTGTCCAAGGGGCATGCCGCCCCGGTGTACTACGCTGCCCTGGCCGAGAGCGGTTACTTTCCCGTTGACGAGCTGATCACCCTGCGCAAGCTGCACTCCAGGCTTCAGGGGCACCCCTCCCGGGTGAAGACCCCCGGGGTGGAGATGTCCACCGGTTCCCTCGGACAGGGATTGAGCGTGGCGAACGGGTTGGCGCTCGCCTTGAGATTGCAGGGCCTGGACCGCAAGGTGTACTGCCTGTGCGGTGACGGGGAGATGGCCGAGGGCCAGATCTGGGAGGCGGCCATGTTCGCCGCTCACAATCACCTTGACAATGTGATCTGCATCGTGGACCGTAACGGCCTGCAGATCGATGGAAGGACCGAGGACGTCATGTCCCTGGAGCCCCTTGGCGACAAGTGGAGGAGCTTCGGGTGGAACGTCCTGTTCATGGACGGCAACGACATGTGGCAGGTGCTGGATACCGTCAAAGAGGCCAAGGGTCACCATGGTTCCCCCACGGTCATCGTGGCCAAGACGGTCAAGGGGAAAGGGGTCTCGTTCATGGAGAACAACGTGAGCTTCCACGGGAAGGCCCCCAATGATAAGGAGTATGAGCTGGCCATGCGCGAGCTGGGGGCATCGGCTTGAACTGGTCCTACGACTCTCAGCGCAGGAACTACGGCAAGGCCTTGGTGGAACTGGGTAAAAGGCGGAAGGACGTGGTGGTCCTGGACGCCGACCTGTCCGGCTCCACTCGAACAGCGGAGTTCGGGAAGGTCTTCCCGGAGAGGTTCTTCAACTGCGGTATAGCCGAGCAGAACATGATGGGCACCGCGGCCGGGCTGGCCGTGGGAGGTATGACCGTTTTCGCCTCTACCTTCGCCGTCTTCGCCACCGGTCGCGCCTACGACCAGATCAGGCAGTCCATTGCCTACCCTGAACTGAACGTCAAGATCGTGGCCTCGCATGCCGGCATAACCGTGGGAGGGGACGGTGCCTCCCACCAGACCATGGAGGACATCGCCCTGATGAACGCCATACCGAACATGACCGTCATCGTCCCGGCCGACGGGCCGGAGACCTACCGGGCGATCCTGGCCATTGCGGACCTGATGGGGCCCTCGTACGTACGCATGGGAAGGAGCGATGTCCCCGTCGTCACCTCACCCGACGACCGCTTCGATGTGGGAAAGGCATCCATCCTGAGGGACGGCGACGACGTGGCCCTGGTGGGCACCGGACAGCTGGTGGCCGCCTGCCTGGAGGCGGCGGAGGAGCTGAAAGCTCGGGGAGTGAGCGCCCGGGTGATCGATCTGAGCACCATCAAGCCCCTGGATACCATCACGCTGAGCAAGGCCGCCCGCGAATGTGGAGCGGTGGTCACTGCCGAGGAGCACGACATCGTGTCCGGCGTGGGCACCCTGGTGGCCGCCGCTTTGGCCGAAGGAGAAACCCGCCTGATCAACGTGCCCCAGGC
>CAZXTA010000184.1:0-2573 GCA_964642865.1 uncultured Methanomassiliicoccus sp.
ACTATCAGAAGGTCGTGGTGGTCGATGCCATCATCTCCGGGCAATACCCCGTCGGCACGGTCATGCTACTTCAGCCGGAGGACTTCAAGAACGCCGTCCACGGCAGCAGCCCACACGAGGCCAACATCCATATGGCCATCGAACTGGGGAGGAGATTGTCCCCGGAGCGCATGCCCAAGGACATTCAGTTCGTGGCCGTGGAGGTCAACGACGTTTGGACCGTTACCGACTGCATGACCGAGGAGGTCGAGGCCGCCGTGCCAAAGACCGTGGAAGCGGTGCTAAAGGTCCTTGAGGCCTAGAAGTCCAACGACTGCATGCGCCGGGCGGCCATGCCCCCTTCCTTTTGCGGAGCGAGGAGGGTGGTGCACATCCTCTTTCTCTGGAACGTCTCGTTGCTGACCTTGATGATCCTCTCTCTGGTGACCTGTTCGTACTCCTCCAGGGAGCTTTCGACCAGGGCCAGTTCACCGTTGAGCATGTAATGCTCGCCCTGCCAGTAGAGGCGGTTGTCCGTGGCCTCCAGTTTCCGCACCAGCATGCCCTTCATCCAGCGCTTGGCCCGCCTGACCTCTTGCTCCGATGGGCCTTCGTCCTTGAAGCGGATGAGTTCTGACGCCAGTGTCGACATGACCCTGTCCAGCTTGTTCATGGAGGCCGAGAAGAAAGTATCCACGATGCCGCAGTCCGTGTAGGACTGGGGATGCATGCTGATGTGGTATACCAGGCCCTGGTCCTCCCTCACTGTCTGGTAGAGTCGGGAGGAGGTCCCACCGCCCAGGATGATGCACGCTACGGTCAAGGCCTTACGGTCCGGGTGCCGCCCAGGCAACCCGGGGAAACCCAGCTCCACGTAGGCCTGGTCCCCTTCCCGGGGGAAGACCTTGGTGCAGGCCTTGGGGGAAGGAGGAGTGCGGCCATTGTTGACCTTGGTTCTGGGAAGTTGATCGAAGGTCCTCTCGGTCCAGGAGATCATGTCCTCGGCCTTCACGTTCCCGCAGGCTACCACGCACATGTACGGGGGACGGTAATGTTGTTCGAAGAAGGTCCTCAGGTCCATGGCCTTCAACCCGGAGATGCATTCCGGGCGACCGGTCTCGGTCTGGGCCATGGGATGCCCCTCCCATATCGATCGGTCCAGCAGGACCCGGCAGTAGTCCTCGGGGTCGTCCTCCAGCATGCTGATCTCCTGCAGCACAACCCCCCTTTCCAGCTCCACGTGCTCCTCGTCGATCAGGGGAGAGGTCATCATTTCCGCCATGAGGTCCTTCATCACATCGAAGGTCTCGTCAAGGGAGAACACGTGGTAGGAGGTGGATTCCTTGGTGGTGTAGGCGTTCATATCCCCGCCCGCTCCCTCCACCATCTCCGAGAACTGCTTGGCGGTCCTTTCCCTGGTGCCCTTGAACATGACATGCTCCAGGAAGTGGGCGGAGCCGCACATCTCCTTCCTCTCGTCCCGGGACCCGACCTTGAAGTTGACCGAAAGCGCGGCGGTCCTGGCCTGCGGTAATGCTTCTACGATGACAGGGATGCCCGCTGAGGTGTGATACAGTGATGGACCTTGTTCGACCACGCCCCCGGTGATGGTGTTTCCAAGGTTAATGATTTTTATGTTATAGTGGAGTTAAGTATTAAGTAGCCCGCCACCATTAAAACGCCAGTGATCCAAATGGCTGATGGCGAGATGTTCATCCACGAGTATGGCGAGACGGACCTTAAGGACGGTATGGCGATCATTGGCTTCCCCAGTGTGGGTCTCGTCAGTTCGATCGCCTCCAATTTCATCGTTCGCACCATGAAGCTTGAGCGCCGGGCGGCCATCATATCCAAGGACTTCCCGCCTTTCACCATCATCCATGAAGGGGTACCGTCCCCGCCAGTGCGCATCTATGCCGGGCACCGGGACTGCGAGCACAAAGGGGAGAAGTGCGAGAAGCTGGCGGTCATCACCTGCGAGTTCATGCCCCAGCCGAACCTGATCAAGGAGCTTTCAAATATCATACTGGGCTGGTGCAAGAAGATGGAGATCTCCACCATCTTGACCCTCGAAGGCATAAACATCGCCGGCGAGGCGGAGGCCAAGGTCTTCGGGGTCGGCACCACCGAGAGGACCAGGGGGATGTTAGGTAACTACGAGATCAAGGAACTCCGAGAGGGCATGGTCACCGGGATCTCCGGATTGTTGCTCTCCGAGGGGGAGCGTTACCAGATGGACGTGATCTGCCTGCTGGGCTCCGCCCGCACGGACGTGCCGGACGCCAGGGGCGCGGCCAACCTGCTGGACGTGGTGGGGGACATGCTACCGGAGATCAAGCTGGACCCCGAACCGCTGATCAAGGAGGCCGAGTTGATCGAGACGGAGATGCAGAAGGCCATGGAGTCCGTGCAGCAGCCCAAGAAGCCCACGGAGTACTCGCAGATATACAGTTGATATTGAGGAGATATAGGTTGCGCGCCGTTGCCATGCGTCGGGATCGGTAGTGCAAGCCTGGGGTTTCAGTCCTTGGGCTCGAACACCCTCTTCCCCTCGAGGAACAGCTCCAGGCTCACCAGCTCCCCGATCAGCCTGT
>CAZXTA010000185.1:0-2544 GCA_964642865.1 uncultured Methanomassiliicoccus sp.
AACACCCACATGCCGCTCTGGGAATCCTTTATTCTGACACCGAAGAAGAGGTTGGAGGTGAAGGTGAGCATGAAATTGCCCAGACGATGCTTGGCGGTCATGGCCCCCTCCTCCAGCCGGGCGAAGCGGTTGGTGGTGATGAACTCCAGGTCCTCTTCCAACAGCATCTTGTACAATACGGGGATGTCCTCCGCCGGATAGGTGCAATCCGCGTCCAAGGTAGTGATAACTCTCCCGCGGGCCCTTTCAAAACCGGTCTTGTAGGCCCGACCGTAACCGCGGCGGGGCTCCTCCACAACCACCGCCCCCTTTCCCGCGGCGATCTCCCGGGTACGGTCCTTTGAGTTGGTGTCCACCACAAGTACCTCGAAGTCCCACCCCTGAAGGGCCTGGCTTACACTATCTATGACCTGGCCGATGGACTCCTCCTCGTTCATGGTGGGTATGATCACGCTGATGTCCAATATGCTAGCCTCCAGGGTAATAACCAGAACCGACTAATAATGCTTTCAGCACGCGTCCGGGGGGCGACGGTCGCCGAACAGCTTGAAGGCTATGTAGCCCATCCAGGCGAAGCCCAGCCGCATCAGGGCCCAGAAGGTCATGCGCTGGCGGAACATTCTCAAGGGATCGTACCTGTTCCATAGCGAACCGTGCTTGAGGGTAAGCTGCTTGCGCCCCACCCCGTTCCAGAAGGCCTGGTTGAAGAAGCCGTAGACCGTCGCCCTGGTCCGGTTGTAGATGATGGCATTTGGGTTGTGCACCAGGTTGAACCCGGCGTTGGTGGCCCGGATATTGAAATCGATGTCCTCGGCGGTGACGAACCAGGGGTCCACCCCTCCCACCGTCTCTAAGACCTTCCGGCGAAAGGCCAGATTGCATCCGGGCCAGGTGCAGTCGAAGCCCTTGTTAAAGAGCTCCACCCGGTCCAGCTTCTCCCAGGCGCTCAGGCCTATGTTTATGCTCTTACCCGCCACCACGTCCGCCCCCCGCTCGACGATGCAGCGTCGGATCTCCCTTACCCAATTAGGGTTGGCGATGCAGTCCCCATCCGTCAGGGCGATGATGTCCGCGGAGGCCTTCTTCAATCCAAAATTAAGGCTGTCCCCACGGGTGCCCCCGGCCACGTAGAGGTGTACGAAAGGGTAGCGGGACTCATACTCCCTCACGATCTCCTGGGTACGATCGGTGCTGTAGCCGTCCACAACGATTATTTCGACGGGGCCCTCCTGTACCATCATGGAGTCCAGGGCGTCGCCGATGTTGTCCTCCTCGTTCCTTATCTTGAGGACTATGGACACCAGCATCCCCCCTTTATCCGCGTCGCATGTATAAAAAGCTCCTGACCCTCGACGACCATATGAGCACAGGGGTTCGATTGGACGGTGATAGGTCGATGGTCGGAAGAAGGCCGGCCCTGATCACGCCCATCCGCAACGAACAGGACCAGTTGGACCACTTGCAGGCAACGGTGCTGACCCATTCCGTGCTCACCATCGCCGTGACGGTATACTTCGGCCTGCGCTTCCCCCTACTTCCAGGGCTGACAATTCCGCTAGAATGCCTGAAAGTGCTCATGGACCGCGAGGGGGGGGATCAAAGACCTCCCGGTCCGTCACTTCTTCCGAAGGGAACGGCTGACGTAGATGCCCAAATCATGGTTCGGGGCAAGGTAAAGTGGGTCGGTCTTTGGTACGTCCAGCCTCTGCCAAGGACAATTGTCTGACAATGCGTCACACCACTTCCCACACATCCCATTCTTTCACTGGACGGTAAGAATGATGAAAGGGACTGAGCGATCAAGGTCGGATCGGGACCACCGGCGAACATCTAATTTCTGCTCGCTGGACATGTATCGTGGAGAAATAAATTAAATATACGCACCGTAATATACACAATACGTCCGACATATGTCGGACCTAGGATGGGATGTACTCGAGCGAAGGCGAGCGGGGTAGAGCACCTTCGCGCTCCCCAGGGAGTGTGCCATGTACCTTAAGCAGATCGAGGTAGAGAACTTCAAGTCTTTCGGTAAGAAGCTGACCATACCTATGCTCAGCGGTTTCACCGCCGTCACTGGCCCCAACGGTTCGGGCAAGTCCAACATCTCCGATGCCATACTTTTCGTGCTGGGCCCCAAGAGCTCCAAGGCCATCCGGGCCGGTAGGCTCTCCGACCTGATCTTCAACGGCGGCAACTCCAAGCAGCCAGCCAATCATACCAGGGTATCCCTGGTCTTTGATAACGCCGATCGCATGATACCTCTGGACGAGGACATGGTCAAGCTGAGCCGGTACGTCAAGCTCTCTGATTCGGGGGACGGTTACAACTCCTACTTCTACGTCAACGAGCGCAAGTCCACACTGTCCGAGTTCGATTACCTGCTCTCCAGCGCCCGTATCAGCGCCGAGGGGTACAACCTGGTGCAGCAGGGGGACGTGACCCGCATGGTGGAGATGTCCCCCATGGACCGCCGGCGGGTACTGGATGATATATCAGGGATCGCCAAGTTCGACGGGGAGAGCATCAAGGCCGAGGGGGAGA
>CAZXTA010000186.1:0-2543 GCA_964642865.1 uncultured Methanomassiliicoccus sp.
CACTTGCCCCTCTCGTTGATCTCCTGCTCCAGAGCGCTGAGGTCAAGGGAGCGTATCACGGGGTCGCTGATCTCGATGACGAAGGGGCGGCCGGTGCCAAGCATGAGGGCGTCGATGTCCTCCCTGCCCATTCCGTGAAAGAAGTGCTCCTTGGCCTTGGCGTGGGGAAGGATCACGTCCCCGATCTGTTCCTGCACGCTGGTCTGGTACATCTTGCCGGTGTTGCCGCAGCGCGGGCATCCCTTTCCCTGGCACACGCGGCAAGGCCATTTGGTCTGGGGTATCTCCCGGGACAATTTCCGGTAGCGCCCGTAGATGAACAGCGGTGCGATGTCCAGCTCCACGTGGGCGAAGCGGGTGTCGACCAGGGCGACCACCTGGGGGTTCTTGAAATCGACCTCCTTGGAGGTCAGGGCGAACACGACCTTGCCGATCTCCCGGTTCAGCTCGGACTTGATGGGCTCGGCGAACTCCTGGCCAACCACGGACCACAGCTCCTCCTCACGGGCCTGCACCACCGGGTCCACGCGGGTCCCGACCAGGAAGTTTTCGTACTGGACCTCCTGCAGCTTGAGGACGATGGCCTTGGCGAAGCGCGGGACCTGCTCGAAGACCTCGTCGCACAGCCAGCATCTCCGATGTTGCATCGGCTGCAACCCCCTTGACGCCCTGTCCTGGTCGATCAGGGCCCGCAGTTCCGCTCCCCGGCGCTCGTTGGTCGTCCCGGTCCCCACGTAAGCGAAGGGGCGTCCCAGGCAATGATCGCACAGGTCGCGGTCCTGGACCCTCAGGGCTTGTTCTAGCACTTCCTTCATGTTCGTCCGGCCTACCTCCTCCCCCTAATTAAAATGTTGTCCGTCAACGGGAAAAGGGATTAATGTCCTGGGGAGCATGACCTCCGTCGATACGATCTCATGACCGAGAAAATGGATATGCTGGAGCCGCTGAGGCAGAAGGGGTACATGGCCCGGTCCATGTCCGTCTCCCATTTGAACGAGGTGAGGGAGGACGTGGAACGTTGGCATCGCGAGGGCCTGCTTGACAGCTACCTGTACGAGACCTATCTGGCCCGCTTCCGCTATCAGGTGCCGGAGTCCTTCCCTGAGGCCAGGAGCATAGTCGTGGTGGCCGTCCCCCAGCCCATCTGCGAGCTCAGCTTCACCTACGAAGGGAGTGGGGTGCAAGTCGTCGTCCCCCCGACCTACGCCAGGGCTGTGGAGATCGACCAGGAGATCATGGACCTGCTAGAGAGGGGGGACGGCAATAACGTGCACCTGATGAGGGCGGTGCTGCCGCACAAGACCCTGGCGGCGAGGACGGGGCTGGTGGAGTACGGACTGAACAACATCACCTTCGTGCCCAGGTACGGCAGCTTCCACCGACTGACCAGCTTCTTCACCAACCGAGACCTCCCGGACGATTGGCAGGAAAGGAAGGTGATGGACAGGTGCGCTGATTGTGATGCCTGCCTCAAGGCTTGTCCGACGAAGGCCATTGCGGACGACCGCTTCCTATTGCATGCCGAAAGATGCCTTACCTATCATAACGAGATGCCCGCGGAGACCCCCTTCCCCGAGTACGTGTCGGAGGGGATGCACAATGCGGTGGTGGGATGTATGATATGTCAGAGGGTGTGCCCCGCGAACGACAAGGTCAAGGACTGGATGGTGCGCTGCACCGAGCTGAGCGAGGAGGAGACGCGTTACCTTTTGAAAGGTGATTTCTCCGGGCCCAAGGCCAAGTTGATGACCGCCCAACTGGAGCCGCTGGGGCTGGACCTGACCGCGTTCCCCAGGAATCTGAAAGTGCTGCTGGACCGTACTAGGTGAGTCCGGTTCCCCACGACGGTCCTTCGACGGGAAAAGATTTGAGGTCGGTTCGGTCCATGGCCTAAAGGCTGAGAACCATGAGCCACGCACGACGCATACCGTTCATCACACTCTCCGAGTACGCCCCCCGGGCATGGATCACGATCTCGGGATGTAACTTCAATTGCCGGGGCTGCTTTTCAATAGCCAGGGAGGAGGTGGGGCGGTCCATGACGGCCCAGGAGCTGACCTCCCTGGTCGCCGATTCTTCACAGCGGCTTTACGGCCGATGGCCGGAGGAGGTCCTGGTGACCGGAGGGGAGCCGACCCTGGACGGGGAATACCTGATCGACCTGGTGCGGTCCCTGAAGGGGATCGCCTGCAGGGTCACCGTGCAGACCAACGCCCACCTGCTGACCCCCACCCTGCTCGACCGGCTGCTGGTGGCCGGGATGGACGGGCTGCTGGTGGACATCAAGGCCCTGGACGACGGGAAGCATGTCTGGTATACCGGAAGCTCCAACGCAGCTCTGCTCGCCAACGTGGCCTACGACTGCCGGAGGGTCAGGATGGTGGTCAACACCCTGCTCATCCCCGGCCTGGTGGAGAAGGATGAGATAGTCAGCATAGCCCGCTTCCTGGCGGAGAGCGGGCCGTTGGACCTGGAGTACCGCATCAATCCCTTCCGAGCCGAGTTGAGCTCCATGCCTAACTCCAGGACTCCAATGGATGAGG
>CAZXTA010000187.1:0-2534 GCA_964642865.1 uncultured Methanomassiliicoccus sp.
CACGTCCCACATGGCGAACAGGTCCAGTATCCTCTGCACGTTCTTCTCCGACGCGGCAAGCATCATCCTTTCCTGAGATTCGGAGACCCATACCTCCCACGGGGCCAGCCCGCTCTCCTTCAGCGGAACTTTGTCCAATTGGACCTCGGCCCCGCAGCCACCCGACAAGGCCATCTCCCCAACGACGCAGGACAGCCCCCCGCCTCCCAGGTCCTTCATGCCGTTGATGAGTCCCAGGGAGTTCACCTCCAAGCAGGCATGGATCAGGGGCTCCTTGGTGATGGGATCCCCCAACTGCACCGCTCCTCGGCTCTCGTCCTCGGAGGCTGACGTCAGCTCGGCCGAGGCGAACGTCACCCCGTGTATCCCGTCCCGTCCGGTTTGCCCTCCGCAAAGTATGAGATAGTCACCCACCCCGCCTACGGCATTGTCCCGCAGGTCCTTGCGTTTGACGATACCGACGCATCCCACGTTCACAAGGCAATTGCCCAGATAGGATTCGTCGAAGAACAGGCCACCACAGACCGTCGGTATCCCTATGCGGTTGCCGTAGTCGCGTATGCCGGCGACCACACCGGACACCAGGTACTTGGGGGTCTTCGAACCGGCAGGCAGTTCGCCCTTGTAATCGATGGGGCCGAAGAACAAAGGGTCGATGAGGGCCACGGGCTGCGCACCCATGCACAGCACGTCGCGCACGATGCCGCCGATGCCGGTAGCGGCGCCGCCGTACGGCTCGATGGCGGAAGGATGGTTATGGCTCTCGATCCTCAGCGCGTAGCCGTACTCATCGTCGAAAGCCATCACGCCGGCGTCGCCCCTGGCCAGGACGCGTTCGTTGTCTATACCGAAGATATGCTCCCGCAGGAACACCTTAGATGATTTGTAGCAGCAGTGCTCGCTCCAGGCCTGAGCGATCGATTCCAGCTCAACGTCCGTTGGCCATCGCCCCAGCTTTACGAAGTGATCGCGGACCCGATGCATCTCTTCCAGACTGAGGGAGAGCCCCATCTCCTTGCTGAGCATCCTCAGCTCGTCGTCGGAGGCATCTCCTAGATCGATCTCGTACAGCCTGAACGGCACGTCACGCTTAAGGAACAGATGTTCGAGGGGCATGACCTTCACCTAAGGTCGACCCTGAACTTCTGGATCACTGGGTTGGCCAGAAGCTTCCGGCACATCTCCTCGCATTCCTTGCGAGCGATAGCGGGATCAGCGTCCATCTCTATCTCGAACATCTTGATGGAGCGCACTCCCTTGATATCATTGAAACCAAGCAGCTCCAAGGCCTTCTTGGTGTTCTTGCCCTCGGGGTCGGTCACACCCGGCTTGAGCTCGATCCTAATCTCTGCCACAACCATGGACGCACCGATTGAGAAATGCCCCTTCAGTAATTAATCTTCTGCCCTCTGACTAGATGCCCCAATATCGTGAGACGGCCTCGAAGCTGCCGGAGATCATGAACTCCACGGCCATGGCCGCGAGCAGCAGACCCATGATCCTGGTGAAGGCCATGGCGCCGGAGCGCCCCATGCGGCTGAAGAGCGGATCGGCGTACTTCAGCAGCAGGTAGGATATGCCTATGATGCCTAGTATGCCGATGAAGATGGATATGAAATCGAACGTGACGTTCGATGAGTTGAGGGCGTAGCTCACATAGATCATGACGGTGGTGATGGCGCCTGGTCCAGCGAACAACGGTATTCCGAGGGGAACGACGCCAACCTCATCCTTCTCCGTGGCCTCCTGCGTCTCCTCCTCCGATATCTTGGCCCTTGTCATCTGACCACGGGTCATGGTGAAGGCGATGGAGAAGAGCAGAATGCCACCGGCGATCTTGAAGGCCGGAATGGTTATTCCATACAGATCGAAGATATAGTTACCGAAGAGGGCGAAGATGATCAGAACTCCACCGGCGACCACGCAGACCTTGGTCCGAACCTTCTTCTTAAGTTCGGGAGAATAACCTTCGGTGACGGCCACGAACACCGGTATGTTGCCGACCGGATTCACGATGGCGAACATGGACGCAAATGCGGTTATCGCGAAGGCCAGGTCCATAAGGACTCGAGCGCGATCGGGCTATATAAGAATTGAGCGACCCATTCAGAGGGACACCTTGCGGGCGAACACCAGATATCCAGTGTGTCCCAGCGTCTCGTACGACGGTCGCACGCCCATCTCGTGCACCACCATCTCCCGCTGCAGGTTCTCCAGGCTGCGGATCTCCACGAAGCCTCTCTTCCGTAGATGACGCACCACCTCCTCCAGCTGGTTGGTGTTCGGCACGTAGGCGCAGAAGCGGCCGCCGTTCCTGAGCATGGAGGAGACGTTCTCCAAGGCCTCCCAGGGGTCCGGCATGTCCAGGACCACTGAGTCCACCACCACCTCCAGACGGTCCTTCCTCACGTCCCCCGTCTCCAGGCGCCAGGTGTCCGCCAGTCCGGCCTTCTCCACGTTTCTCCTCCCTTTTTCAGCGAACTCGGGACGAATCTCCATGGAGATGACCTGCCCCCATGGACGAACTTGGTTCA
>CAZXTA010000188.1:0-2508 GCA_964642865.1 uncultured Methanomassiliicoccus sp.
CGGTAAGCCACGCCCCTCACCCCCCCACTGGTGGCCAGGTGGGTGACGGTGTTGCGCGCCACCAGCGAGCCGGCGGTACGCTTGGCTCCGGCCTTGCCCGCTTCTGCCATGGCCTCCTGGGCCCATCCCACGACCTGGTCCGGGCCGGCAGGGACCTTCCTCACCCCCGTCAACGCCGGATCGTAGCTGAACGGTCCCTGGGGCAAGGGAGCGTACAGGCTGGCCTCGGGCGTGCTGGAGGCCATCTTCACGGCCTGACGGCATGCCTTCTCCAATCCTTTCCGGTCCAGGTCCATCACGTTGATGGCCGCCTTCCGACGTCCCAGGCACAGGAAGATGCTGGCCGATACCTCGTCCAGGGAATTGACCACCGTGACCTGGTCGTTGGAGAAGCGCACCATGCTCTCCTCCTTCTCGAGCGCGGTCACCACCACGTCGTTGGCCCCTAGCCGGCGGCAGGCCGACAGGGCGCTCTCGCATATCTCGTTCGGTTTCATACTGAACCCCCCATCCGGATGCCCCGCAGGCGCAGGTACGGCCCTCCCGTACCCACCGGGATGCCTTGCATCGGATCGCCCTTCCCGCAGTAGGCGGAGGAGAATTCCAGCTCGGCACCGACCGCGTCAACCGCCTGCCAGAGGCCGGGGGTCGTGATCTCCAGCACCGGATTGCGCACCAGGGAGGTCAGCTCCCCGTTCTCGATGAGATACGCTTCCAGCCCCACATACTTCTGGTTGTAGCGGCGGTCGTCGATGTTCCATTCCATGAAGTTCTTGAGGTATACCCCGGAGGAGACGCCTTCCAGAATCTCCTCCAGGGAGTGGTCCCCCGGTTCCACGAAGGTGTTGGCCATGCGCACTATCGGTTCACGGTCGTATGCGACCGAGCGGGAGGAGCCATTACTGGTCACCCCGAACTCCGCTGCAGTCTCCCGGTTGTGCAAGAACTCGTTGATAACGCCCTCCTTGATCAGGTAGCGCCGCCGGGCTTTCACTCCTTCTTCATCGTATAGATAATGACCGAATGAATGGGGAAGGGTGGGGTCGTCCACCACGTTCACTAGCTCGCTGCCCACCTTCAGCCCCAGAGAGTCCTTGGACAGATAGGTCTCCCCGGCCTGGGCCGCCTCCCGGCCCAGTATGCGGTCCCCCTCCGCCGGATGGCCGCTGGACTCGTGGCTCACCAGGCCGACCACCTCCGGTCCCAGCACCACGTCCATATTACCGCCCTGGAAGGGTTTGGCCTCCTGCAGTATCTTGGAAAGCGTCCTGGTCTCCCGGCCCAGCAACTTGGGCAGGTCCCAACTCTCCGCCCCCTCCCAACCGGCGGACACCCCACGGGAGACCATGCGTTGCATGGCCCCCTTCTCGGGATGCAAGGCGGTCAGGAATATATCGACCGAGACCCGGGGCAATACGCTTCGCACCCGCCCTCCGTCAGAGTTGAGCACCACACGCTCGGTCATAAGCGCGTCCAGGCTGATGTATCGGCCAGGCAGCTTGATGCCGGAGCGTTCCGCCGCCTCCAGCGCCGCGGAGTCAGCCTCTTTCAGAAGCTCCAGCCTCGATTCGAGGGGAACGGCCTCGAAGGAAACCCTGGGGCGGGGACGGTGATCGGCCACGGTCATCTCCGCCGGGGACATTGTTATAGGGGTCTTTCGGGCCGAGGCGGCCGCGGAGGCCCCCTTGACAACCGTTCGCACCAACCTGTCCAGGGACCTTTTGCCCAGGATGTTGGTGGCCCCGAAGCTCAGGGCCCCGTTGACCAGCACTCTCACCGATATGCCTCGTCTGGTCTCCAGGCCCGTGGCCTCGGGTGTACCCCCTTTCAGCAGTATCGACTCGTTGCGATCGGATTGGTATCTCGCCTCAGCGTAAGAAGCGCCCAGTGACCTGGCCCGCTGCACCGCAATTTCCAGAAGGTCCTCCATCATTCCACCATTCCATTAATCACCCCGCGATTAGATAAAACCGTCCGAATCAAAATCAATAATAAGGTGGTTCGTCCTAGATTATTTCATGAGGATCTCCGTAACGATCCTACAATATGACCACGGGATCATCAGACAGGTGCTGGATGTGATGGGCGAGGTAGGTCGCACGCACCGGACCTCACGACACGTGCCCGAAATGAAGGAGGGCTTGGCCTTCCTGGAGCAGTTCCTGGACCGCTTCCATCATGCTCGGGAGGAGAACTTCCTCTTCCCCGTGGCGGCCGAGGAGTGCCCCAAGATCGCCGAGACCTTGGAGCGTCTCAAGAAGGAGCACACCGAGGCCCGCCACACGATACATCGAGCCCTGAAGGCCATAGAGGACGGGGACCTGGAGAAGGTCGAGGAGGAGGCCATGGCTCTAGTGAACCACATGACCGTGCACATCAGCGAGGAGGAGAACCAGGTCTTCCCGGTGATCGAGGACGGACTACAGTTGGAGACCGACGCCCAATTGTACGTCCTGTACGAGGAGTTCATGGTCAAGGATTTCGGGAATCACTATTACCAGGTGGCGG